>NZ_MVOJ01000007.1:0-205835 GCF_002018845.1 Pseudomonas sp. MF6394 | reverse complement strand
TGGGTGAAAGGAGGAGGGGCGAAATCTCCCACGGTCTGTACTGCGTCAACAGTCAGAATCGGGCTTTGTCCCTTCTCCTCCCTTCAAGTCCTAGCATACAAGCGGGCTTGCTCGCGAAGGCGGCCTGGCAGTCAACACAGTTGGACGGGGTACATATCCGTTATTTAGGTAACGGCCACTTAGGGTTCCGCTCTGACAGCGGCTCACTTTTGAAAAGCGCAAAAGTAAGCAAAACGCTCTTGCCCCACCACTCGGCACCTCGCCTAGGCTCGGTGTGCCCGTAATCCGCCAGTGATTTGGGGGGCCGCCGCCACGCGCCATCCATGGCGCGGGGCGGCTAAACCGGCATCCCTGCCGGTTTACCCCCCAAATCCCTGTCGAATTCCGGCCAGCGTGGTTTGACGGGGCGCCTAAGATCAAAAGCAGATCAAGATCAAGAGCTACTCGCTTCGCATCGTGGTTAGCGTTGACGGCGTTGGGTCAGTAGCCGACGGTGAAGCGCTGGCGCGAGTGCTTCGGGTTTTCTACTTCATCCAGCATGGCGATGGCGAAGTCGGCAAAACTGATCGAGCTAGTGCCGTCACTGCTCACCAGCAGATCGTCCTTGCCCAGGCGGAATTTGCCGGTGCGCTCGGTGCCGTCGAACAGGGCCGAGGGCGACAGGAAGGTCCAGTCCAATTCTTTTTCGTGGCGCAGCGTTTCCAGGAAGTCAGCCCCTGCACTGGCTTCAGCTTTATATTCAGCCGGGAAGCCTTCGCTGTCGATCACGCGCCCGCCACCGGGTAACAGCAGCGAACCTGCGCCGCCGACCACCAACAAACGTTTCACACCAGCCTTTTTCACCGGGCCGATCACGGCGCTGGCGGGGAGGGTGGAGAAGTGCGCGGCGCTGATCACCACGTCGCTGCCGCTGATGGCCTGTTGCAAGGCCTCGGCATCCAGGGCATCGGCCTGTTTGACCGTAACGCCAGGGCGCACAGCCAGCTTGTCGGTATTGCGGGCGATGGCGGTCACGGTATGCCCGCGACGCAGCGCTTCTTCCAGCAGTTGGCTACCGGCGCGGCCGGTGGCACCGATGATTGCGATCTTGCTCATGATGTTCTCCAACAGGGTTAGGGTTTAAAACCAATCACCACTTCATTTCGCCCTTGGCGACTTTAGCGCTCAGTTCCAGCGAGCTTTCGTCGGCGAGGGTGGGGTAACGTTTTTTCATGGCCGCAATCAGGGCGGCAGAATCCTTGGCCTTGGCGGTTTCGAGGTCGAAGGCCTTGATGTAATCGGCGGTGAAGGTGACCGAGGCCAGCGACGGCTTGCCCAGGTAATGGCCCGGCACCACGGTGTTCGGCTTCAGGTCTTCAATGCGCTTGAGGGTGGCCAACCAGTCTTTATGGGATTGCGCGCTCTGGGTATCGGCCATCCACACGTGGATATTTTCAGCGACGACCACGCCACCGACCACGGCCTTGATCGACGGGATCCACACAAAGCTGCGATCCGGTTGCGGGCCGTCAAGGCCCACCACTTCAAGCTGTTGCCCTTCCAGGGTCAGGCTGTGGCCTTTAAGCACTTGCGGCACAAGGGTCTTGGCCGGTTTGTCGGCGCCCATTTTCGGGCCCCAGAAGGCCAGCTTGTCGGCGACGGTGGCGTTGATATGGTCCACCACTGGCTGTGGCGCCAGCACCTTGGCATCGGGGAAAGCGGCGGTCAGGGTGTCGAAGCCGAAGTAGTAGTCCGGGTCGCCATGGCTGATGTAGATGGTGGTCAGGTGCTTGCCGCTGGCGCGAATCTTCTGCACCAGCTGCTCGGCTTGGCCTTTGCCGAATTGCGCATCCACCAGGATCGCGTCTTTCTCGCCGCTCACCAGCACCGAGCTGACCGGGAAGATCGCGGCTTCGCCTGGGTTGTACACGTCCAGTTTCAGCTCTGCCGCCGCTGCGTGGGCAGCGAAGGCCAGGGCGGCGGTGGCCAGGGTCAAACGTTTGAAGGTCGAGAACATCGGGGCAGCTCCTGCCATCGGTAAGGGATGCACAGAGCTTAGTTGCATAAAACACGACAAAAAATGCGATGCTGGGACATAGTTTGTTTCTAAAAGCGGGCAAATCATGGATCGTCTTCAAGCAATGCGCGTGTTTGTCACCGTGGTGGACCTGGGCAGCCAATCCGCCGCTGCCGACCACCTGGACCTGTCGCGCCCGGTGGTCTCGCGCTACCTGGCCGAGCTGGAAGACTGGGTGGGCGCACGCCTGCTGCACCGCACCACGCGCAAGCTCAGCCTCACCGCAGCCGGGGGGGAAACGCTACCGCGTTGCCGGCAATTGTTGGATTTGTGCGGGGACATGCAGGCCGCCGTCAGCGAGCCCGACGACGCGCCCCGAGGCCTGTTGCGCCTGAGCGTCAGCACCTCGTTCGGCCAGGCACAACTGGGCGCGGCGATTGCCGAGTACGTCAAGCGCTACCCGTTGGTGACGGTGGATTTGCAGATGCTCGATCGCACGGTGAACCTGGTGGACGAGCGCATTGACCTGGCGATCCGCACCAGCAACGACCTGGACCCCAACCTGATCGCCCGGCGCCTGACCGTATGCCGTTCGGTGGTGTGCGCCACACCGGCTTATCTGCGCGAGCATCCGGCGCCGCAGAAAGTCGAAGACCTGGCCCGGCACAACTGCCTGACCCACTCTTACTTCGGCAAGAGCCTGTGGCATTTCGAAGAAAATGGCGAACACGTGTCGGTGCCGGTCCACGGCAATATCACCGCCAACGAGGCCAGCACGTTAATGCGCGTGACGCTGGCCGGGGCAGGGGTGGCGATGCTGCCCAGTTATCAGGCCGGTGAACTGATCCGCAGTGGAGAATTGGTACGCTTGCTGCCGCACGCCGAGCCACGGCAAATGAATATTTACGCGGTGTACGCCTCACGCAAACACATGCCCTCGGCGCTGCGCAGCCTCCTGGATTTCCTGGTGCTGCGCTTCCCCGAGGAGCCTGTCTGGGACGTCGGGCTGTGAGCTGAAATAAGCGCGCTGAATGGCATCGCATCATGGCAAGTTGACCTATGCTTTAAACAGCACCCTGTAGATCCGTTCAGAGGTCTGTGCCATGAGCATCAAAACCAGAAAGTACCTGACAATTTTCACCCTCTGCGCATTGGCGACAGCGCTGTATGGGACTGCCGCCTATCGCGTCGAGCAAACACGCATGCAGCCGGCGGCGTTCGCCATCAGTTGTCATCAGGACCAATGCGTTCCGCGCACCGGCAGTTTCAGTGCACTCAGGTAGGCTGCTCGGCCTTCAGTTGTTCACGAAACGCCTTGGGTGAAAACCCGACCCTGCGGCGAAACAGCCGTGAGAAGTTGGTCGGGTCGGAAAACCCCAGCACCTCGGACATCTCGTTGATGGTCATGCTGGTGTAGGTCAGCAGGCGCTTGGCTTCCAGCAACTGGCGGTCATGCATGATCTGCAACGCCGGCTGCCCACCCAACTCCCGACACGTCCCGTTCAAGTGTGAGACCGAGATACCCAGCTTGTGGGCCAGGTCTTCAATCTTGGGGTGTTCGCGGTAATGCTGTTCGACCAGTTGCGTAAACCGCCGAAAGTACTCACGCCCCCGCGGTGCGCGTGGATGGCGGCGTTGGATCGCCTGGCGGCTGACCCACACCAACAACACACTGACCAAGGCGTGCAGCATCATGTCCCGTGCCGGTTGGTCATCGGCGTATTCGTCCTGCAAACGCATGAACAGGCTGTTCAAGTAATCGCTGTCCTTGCCCGCCGGGTAACTGCCCAGGGTGTGCAGGCCATCGACGGTTGAGCCCAGTTGCGCCTGCAAGTGGCTGACCAGCGGCGCCGAAAGCGTCACCACGAACCCCTCCACATCCTCAGAAAAACGAAAACCATGCACGCACAGCGCTGGCAGCACTTGCAGGCTCGACTCGTTGAGCGTGGTGCGCTGGCCTTCGATTTCCAGTTGTGCCTGGCCTTTGTGCACATACAGCAGCTGGCACAGGTCCGCGTGCCGGTGGGGCTGGATTTCCCACTGGTATTCCCGACTGCGCCGGGAAATGGTTTCGCAGTGCAACAAATCGGGAGTCGGCCACTGCTGGCTTTCCCCGTAAAGCTTGAAGACCGGAATCGCGGTTTTGGTCATGGTTTCAATCCGATACTCAGGATAAGGGTTCGGTAATCGCCCCGATTGGCGAAAAGCACAGGTTTTGACGCAGTTTTCACCTTCTTATGCGGCTCGCTCAAGTGAAAAATGTCAGCCATAAGAGCAATGACAACTCTTTCACTCCATACGTTCGCATGAAGCTTGAAGGCCATAAAAATAATGAAAACCCTTAAAACTCAAGTCGCCATTATTGGCGCCGGTCCTTCCGGATTGCTGCTCGGCCAACTGTTGCACAACGCTGGCATCCAAACCCTTGTTCTAGAGCGCCAGAGCGCCGATTACGTGCAAGGCCGTATCCGCGCCGGTGTGTTGGAGCAGGGTATGGTCGACCTGCTGCGCGAAGCCGGGGTCAGCCAACGCATGGACGCCGAGGGTTTGGTGCATGACGGGTTTGACATTGCCCTCAATGGCCAACTCACGTCCATCGACCTCAAGGCCTTGACCGGCGGCCAGTCGGTGATGATCTACGGCCAGACCGAGGTCACCCGCGACCTGATGGCCGTCCGCGCAGCCGCCGGTGCTATCACCCTGTACGAAGCCTCCAATGTTCAGCCCCATGACCTGAAGAGTGAACAGCCGTGGCTGACCTTCGAGCATGAAGGCCAAGCCTATCGCCTGGAGTGCGACTACATCGCCGGCTGCGACGGTTTCCATGGTGTGGCCCGCCAGTCGATACCGGCGCAAGCGCTGAAGGTGTTCGAGCGGGTCTATCCCTTCGGCTGGCTGGGCGTGTTGGCTGACACGCCGCCGGTACACGCCGAATTGGTGTACGCCAAACATACGCGGGGTTTTGCGCTGTGCAGCATGCGGTCGCCGACCCGCAGCCGTTACTACCTGCAAGTGCCGGTCGAAGAGAGGCTGGAAGACTGGGCGGATGAGCGTTTCTGGGATGAACTCAAAAGCCGCCTGCCCAACTCATTGGCCGAACAATTGGTGACCGGCCCCTCGATCGAAAAAAGCATCGCGCCGCTGCGCAGCTTTGTCGTGGAACCCATGCAGTACGGCCGCCTGTTCCTGCTCGGCGATGCCGCGCACATTGTGCCGCCCACCGGCGCCAAGGGCTTGAACCTGGCGGCCAGTGATGTGAGTACCTTGTTCCGCATCTTGCTCAAGGTGTACCGCGAAGGGCGCCTGGACCTGCTGGAAAAGTACTCGGCAATCTGCCTGCGCCGGGTGTGGAAAGCCGAGCGGTTTTCCTGGTGGATGACCTCGATGCTGCATCAATTCCCACAGGCGGACGCCTTCAGCCAACGCATTGCTGAAAGCGAGTTGGACTATTTCATTCACTCCCAGGCCGGGCGCAAAACCATCGCAGAAAATTACGTCGGCCTTCCTTACGAGCCTATCGAATAGCCTGCTATCGTATCGAGCATTCCCACCGGTGACCGTTGCCTGTGGGCCCTGCTCGAAGGTTCTGCCGTGACACACCTCAATCAGCCCGCTCCAACCGTCCCCGCCGTGCGCAGTATCCTGGTTGCGCTGATGATGGCGATCTTCCTGGGTGCCTTGGACCAGACCATTGTTGCCGTGTCCATGCCGGCCATTTCCGCGCAGTTCCATGACGTCAACCTGCTGGCCTGGGTGATCTCCGGCTACATGGTGGCGATGACCGTGGCGGTACCGATCTACGGCAAGCTGGGTGATTTGTATGGGCGCCGGCCCATGATGCTGATCGGCATGGGTGTGTTCACCCTGGCGTCGCTGTTCTGTGGCCTGGCGCAAAGCATGGAGCAACTGGTGCTGGCGCGGGTGCTGCAGGGCATCGGCGCGGGTGGGATGGTCTCGGTGAGCCAGGCGATCATTGGCGACATCATTGCTCCCCGCGAGCGTGGGCGTTATCAGGGCTATTTCAGCAGCATGTACGCGGTAGCCAGCGTGGCCGGGCCGGTGTTGGGTGGCTATATGACCGAGTACCTGTCGTGGCGCTGGGTGTTTTTGATCAACCTGCCACTGGGCGCCGGCGCCTGGTACGTGGCCCATCGCACCCTGGTGGGGCTGCCGGTGCCGCAGCGCAAGCCCATCATCGATTACCTCGGCACGGTGCTGATGATCATCGGCCTGACCGCCTTGTTGCTGGGCATCACCGAAATCGGCCAGGGCCATTCATGGCGTGACGATCAAGTGCTGGGGCTGCTGGCCTGCGCCCTGTTGGCCTTGAGCGCGTTTGTGTGGCACGAACGCCGCGCGCGCGAACCGCTGCTGCCGATGCACTTGTTTGCCAATCGTAGTGCGGTGTTGTGCTGGTGCACGATTTTCGTCACCAGTTTCCAGGCGATTTCCCTGACCGTGCTGATGCCCCTGCGTTACCAGACCGTGACCGGTGCCGGTGCCGACAGCGCGGCCCTGCACTTGCTGCCCTTGGCGATGGGCCTGCCGATGGGCGCGTATTTCGCCGGGCGCATGACCTCGGTGACCGGCCGCTACAAACCGATGATCCTCAGTGGTGCGTTGTTGAGCCCCCTGGCGATTCTCGGCATGGCCTACAGCGCGCCCCAGGCGGTGACGTTTACCGCGATCTTCATGCTGTTGAGCGGCATCGCCTCAGGCATGCAATTTCCCACCTCGCTGGTGGGCACACAGAATTCGGTGGAGCAACGGGATATCGGTGTGGCCACCAGCACCACCAACCTGTTTCGCTCCCTGGGCGGGGCAGTGGGGGTGGCTTGCATGTCGGCGTTGCTGCTGGCGCTGCTCCAGGATTCCAATTTCGCTCACCTGGCCAGCGGTGCGCTGGCCGCTGAAGGCCGTTCTGGCAATGCACTGCTCGACGGCCTCAACGCCGCACCCGGCCCGGCGCAGGATGCGTTGCGCGGCGAGTTGGCGGTGACGTTCCGGCATTTGCTGATGGTGAGTGCGGCGGTGTCGCTGCTGGGGTTGGCGGCTGCGATAGCGATGCCCAATCGGGTACTGCGTGGCCGTGAAGACAAGGCCCAATAACGATCGCCCTCTGTAGGAGCGAGCTTGCTCGCGAAAAACGTCAACGATAACGCGGGCTTTCTGAGTGAACGCGGCGCCTTTGAGTTTTTCGCGAGCAAGCTCGCGCCTACAAAAAAGCGCTGCCCCCGCCCACCGTTTTATTGCAGTTCAAATCTTGGGTCAGGGGCTGTAGTAACCCACCGCTACCATGAAATGCCCGCTCTTGCGCACATACGCATGCTTGTTCTCGACCTTGCCCGTCACCGGGTTTTTCCAGCGGTATTTGTATTCGCCCTGGTCCTGTTCGGCCATCATCTTGAGGATCGGCACACCCACCGGTTTGCCATCCGGGTCCTTGATCTTGGCGAAATCGGTGTTGATCAGGCGCAGGTTGGTGCCGTGGGCGACGTAGCGCCGGGTGTTCAGGTCCACCACGAATACGTAGAGATCATCTTGCAGGAAGCCGCCCTGCAAAGAGTTGATCGCCTTGAGCGTGCCGGTTTCGTCCTTGACTAACGCCTCCACCGCTTTGTTACGCAGCGCCCGTGCCTGTTCCGGGGTGGCGCGCGGCAAGTAATAACCGACCGCCAGGATGCGTTCACCCACCCGCTGATAAAACACATGCTTGTGTTCGACCTTGCCGTCATTCCAGTTCTGCCAGCGATAGTCAGCCTGCTGGATACCCTGGCCTTCCGGCACGCTCAAGGCTTGTTTGAATGAGGCTTGCAGGTCGGCCCCGAGCACCTCGGACACGTCGCGACCAATCAGCGCGGAGGACGGCCCGCCACTGGCCAGCAGCACGCCTTTTGTATCGACCACAAACACATAGCGGTCCTGGTCGATGAACTCGCCCTGACGGCTGAAGGCGGCGAAGGCCTTGTCACCTTGCTTGTGGTAGTACGCCAAGGCCTTTTCCAGCAGGGCCTTGGCGGCTTGGGCATCCGCTTCCTGTGCCGTTGCGGCATGCACCTGGCTGCAACACAACAGCAGCAGCCAGGTGAATCGGAGCAGTCTCTTCATTGACCCGTCCCTCGTTCTTGTTGGTGTGCCAAGAGCGTAGACGGTTGGCGGCAAATCAGAAGGGTTTAGTTGGCAGGTATTTACCGTCCAGGGTGATGACCGCACGGGAGCCGCCGTCCGGGTCTTCGACTTTCTTGAGATCGAGCTTGAAGTTGATGGCGCTGATGATGCCGTCGCCAAACTGCTCATGCACCAGGGCCTTGAGGGTGGAGCCATAGACCTGCAGCATTTCGTAGAAACGGTACATGGTCGGGTCGGTCGGCACACCGCTTGGGAAACTGCCGCGCAGGGGCACGCTTTGCAGCAGGCGGCTGGCGTCCTCGTCGAGGCCGAGCTTACCGCACACGATGTCGGCCGCCTCCTTGGGCAGCGGGTGCTGGCCGAGCAGCGCGGCGGTGACGAACGCCAGGCTCAGCCCGGTGCCGTCGGTGAGGTCCTGCCACGACAGGTTTTTGCGTGCCTTGAGGTCGATAACGGTATCGGCCAGGGCCAGGCGTGGGGTTTGGGCGAATTGGGATTGCAACATGATGAGGTCCTCTTGGGTTGAATAAGGTTCAGGCGGCGTGGGCGCGGGTGCTGGGGTGGTCGAGCAGGGAGACGAAGCGCCCGGTGTGCCCGTCCAAAGCGTCAATGCCGCCGGTTTCGATGTCGTACACCCAGCCATGCAGGTTCATCCGGCCTTGTTCCAGCGCCAGGGCGACCGAAGGGTGGGTTTTGAGATTAGCCAGTTGGGCGACCACGTTTTCACGCACCAAGGCATCCAGGCGGGCAGCGTCTGAGGCATGCGTGCGGGCTGCATTGATCACCTTGGCCGACTCGGCATGGCGCAACCAGTTGGCCACGGCGGGCAGGTGGTCCAGGCATTTGCAGGTGGAAATCGCAGTCATCGCGCCGCAGTCCGAGTGCCCGCAAATCACAATGTCGCTGACGCCCAGCACCGCCACGGCATATTCGACCGTGGCCGACACACCGCCTGGCTCCGGGCCGTAGGACGGCACTATGTTGCCGGCGTTACGGATGACGAACAGGTCACCGGGTTCCTGCTGGGTCAACAGCTCGGGGACTACGCGGCTGTCAGAGCAGGACACGAACAAGGTGCCGGGGTTTTGCGTGGTCGCCAGGTGTTTGAACAAGTCACTGCGAGGGGTAAAGGCTTCACGTTGGAATTTGCGAAAGCCGTCGATGAGATGTTGCATGGTGGTTCTCCTTGCGTCGCTGATGGGGCAAGGATGGAAGTTTTCGGCTATAGCGTCCAAGACCGGTTTATGATGCTGTCTATAAGCTATGCCTATAGTTGGAGCGCTGCCCATGCTGTTGCGTCATATCCGTTACTTGCTGGCCGTTGCCGAGCATCGCAACTTCACGCGGGCTGCCGAGGCGCTGCACGTGTCGCAACCGACCTTGTCGCAGCAGATCAAGCAACTGGAAGAAAACCTGGGCGCGCCACTGCTGGACCGCACCGGGCGCCGCATCAGCCTGACCGATGCGGGGCAGGCGTACGTACGCTATGCGCGCTTGGCCTTGCAGGATCTGCAGGCCGGCACCCGTGCGATACACGACGTGCAGGACCTGCGCCGAGGGCACTTGCGCCTGGCCATGACGCCAACCTTTACCGCCTACCTGATCGGTCCTCTGCTGGCACGGTTCTATGCGTTGTACCCCGGCATCACCCTGAGCATCGAGGAACTGACCCAAGACCGTATCGAAGCCGCGCTGGGGGAGGACCTGCTGGATATCGGCATCGGGTTTACTGGCGAGCATGGGGTGGAGATCGACTGTGAGGCGCTGTTTGTCGAAGAGCTGAGCCTGGTCGTCAGTGCCAGTCATCCCGAACGCACACAACCGGCCTGGCTCGAACAGCCTCTGGTGCTGCTGAACACTGGCTTTGCCACCCGCCGCTATATCGACGATTACTGCCACCGGCAAGGGGTTAAACCGCAGATTGCCATGGAGGCCAATTCCATCAGTGCGATTATCGAGATCGTACGCAGCACGCCCCTGGCAACTATTTTGCCCCGGGCATTGGCCGAGGCTCAGGCGGGCCTGCGTGCCGTGGCGATCGAGCCTGCGTTGCCGCAGCGCACTGCGGCCTTGTTGAGCCGCAAGGGGGGGTATCGCAGTGCTGCGTGTGCGGCGTTTGTGGCGTTGATCAAGGGGTAAGACCTGGCAGCCTGCGCTTATCTACCTGGCACCCCGCGGTCAAACTGTGGGAGCGGGCTTGCTCGCGAAGGCGGCCTAACATTCAACACGGGTACATATCCGTTATTTAGGTAACGGCCACTTAGGGTTCCGCCCTGACGGCGGCTCACTTTCGAAAAGCGCGAAAGTAAGCAAAGCGCTCTTGCCCCACCACTCGGCACCTCGCTTAGGCTCGGTGTGCCCGGAATTCGCCAGTGATTTGGGGGGCCGCCGCCACGCGCCATCCATGGCGCGGGGCGGCTAAACCGGCATCCCTGCCGGTTTACCCCCCAAATCACTGTCGAATTCCGGCCAGCGTGGTTTAACGGGGCGCCTAAGATCAAAAGCAGATCAAGATCAAGAGCGGCTCGCTTCGCATCGTGGTTAGCTTGGGCTGCAGCAGCTTTTTGTGTAGGTACTTATGGCCAAATCGCAGGCAAGCCAGCTCCCACATTTGGATTGTGGGGCCACATTTATGGCGCAGCCAACCACTGCCCCACAATCCCCGCATACGCCCCGGTCGCCACATTCAAATGCAACCACTGATCCACATAACTCTTCCAGGCCACATCATCGCGCGGCAGCAAAAAGGCTTTTTCACTGTACTGCATGGGTTGCTCCGGGTTGACCGCACACAACCCAGGCTTGAGCTTCTGTTGATAGCGCGCCTCGCTGGCGTCGGTAATCATCACATCGGCCTTGCTCGCCAGCAGTTCATCAAAAATCGTCACATTGTCATGCAGGCGAATCTGCGTCTGGCCCAGGTGCGCGCGGGCAAATACTTCGTTGGTACCACCGGCCGGTTCGATCACTCGCACCTGGGGCTGGTTGATCTGTTCCACCGTCTGGTAGCGCTGCACGTCGGCGCAGCGTACCAGTGGGATCTTGCCATCGACCCCGAGCGACTGGCTGAAGAAGGCTTTTTTCTGACGTTCCAACGACACGGAAATACCGCCCACGGCGATGTCGCAGCGTTGGGCCAGAAAGTCTGGCATCAGGGTTTTCCAGGTGGTGGGCACCCAGTTGATTTTGGCGTTGAGGCTCTTGGCCAGGGACTCGGCCATGGCAATGTCGATGCCTTCATAGCTGCCGTCGCTGCGCAGTGAGGTGTAAGGCTTGTAGTCGCCGGTGGTGCATACGGTGAGGGTGCCGCGTGCAATCACTTCGTCAAGGCGTGACGCGGCGGTGTCGGCCTGGGCGACATTGGCCAGGCTTGCCAGTACACAGAGGGCCAGAGGCGCTTTCATGGAGTCGAATCCTTAGGGCACGGTCGAAGCCGCCATAATGCCCGTTTTTTGTAGGAGCGAGCTTGCTCGCGAAAAACCTGAGTGCGCCGCTTTGAATCAGGCACCCCGCGTTATCGTTGACGATCTTCGCGAGCAAGCTCGCTCCTACAGGCAGAATGTTTAGCCAAACTGCAACCAAACTCCGTCAAGCCTGAATTGACCCGCATATCCCGGCGTGTGACGCTCCGGTATCTCTATCACTGTGACTTGCGCATGCACGTTCGCCCCGACAACCACACCGCGACATTGCCGTCTGCGCTTGCGTTCTGGGCCTTGTTCCATTGCCGGCACGCGCGCCCGCCAGATACCTCTCTCCTACGTTGATCTACCCACATGGATGACGCGCACCTGTGCGCATCTGCCTGGCGGCGCCTGCGCGCTTGCCTGACGCAAACGTATGAGAATTCCCATGAGTGTTTTTGCCAGCCTGCACGAAGCCCAGGCGTTCCTTGAACAGAACCCCGACATTGAGATGTTCGAGCTGTTTATCCTTGATAACAACGGCGTACCGCGCGGCAAGCTGCTGCACCGCGACGAACTGCTGGCGGTGTACGAAAGTGGCCGGCCATTGCCCAGCACCATCCTCGGCCTGACCATCAATGGCGATGACGTAGAAAACTCCGGGCTGGTCTGGGAGGTGGGGGATATCGACTGCCGCGCCTACCCGATCAGCGGCAGCTTGCAACGCATGCCGTGGCGCTTGATCCCCACCGCGGCGGTGCAAGTCAGCATGCACCCCACCGAAGGTCTGCCCGCCACCGTGGCCGACCCCAGGCACCTGCTGGCCAATGTTATCGAGGCGCTCAAGGCCGACGGTTATTACCCGGTAATGGCGGCCGAGCTGGAGTTCTACCTGCTCGACCAGAAGCCCGACAGCAACGGCCGCCCGCAACCGGCGCGGGATGTGGATGGCAATCGCCCGCGCTCGACGCAAGTCTACGGCCTGCGCGAGCTGGAGCAGATCGAGCCGTTTCTTGCTGACCTCTACAGCGCCTGCAAGCTGCAAGGGATTCCGGCGCGCACGGCCATCTCCGAGTACGCGCCGGGCCAAGTGGAAATCACCCTCGAACACCGCACCGATGCGCTGCAGGCGATGGACGAAGCCGTGCGCTACAAGCGCCTGGTCAAGGGCGTGGCGCACAAGCATGGAATGACCGCCTGTTTCATGGCCAAGCCGTTCGACGACCTGGCCGGCACCGGCATGCACATGCACGTCAGCCTGGCCGATGCCCAGGGCAATAACCTGTTTGCCAGTGAAGCGGTCGACGGCACGCCGCTGCTGCGCCAGGCCGTGGGCGGCATGCTCAGTACCTTGCTCGATTCACTGTTGATGTTCTGCCCCAACGCCAACTCTTATCGGCGCTTCCAAACCAACAGCTATGCGCCGCTCGCCGCCACCTGGGGTGTGGACAACCGCACCGTCAGCCTGCGCGTGCCCGGTGGCCCGGCCCAGTCCCGGCATATCGAACACCGTATCTGCGGCGCCGACGTCAACCCCTACCTGGCGGCCGCCGCGATCCTGGCCGGCATTCATCGAGGCATCCGCGAACAGCTCGACCCTGGTGCCCCGGTGGAAGGCAACGGTTATGCCCAGGCCAACGAACTGCTGCCCACCGACTGGCTGACCACCTTGCGTGCGCTGGAAACGTCCCACTGGGCACCGGACGCGTTCGGGCGTGAATTCCTCGGCGTTTACCTGGCGGTCAAACGTGCCGAATACCGCCAGTTCATGGGCGAGGTGGGGGAGCAGGATTGGCGCTGGTATTTGCACCAGGCATGATCGATTTTCGCGGGGTGGGGCTTTCGACCTTTTTTTCACGTTGCGGCGGTTAAGCTGCGAATCAAGGTCGTTTACTACCGTTTCATTCACATGAGCCCGCGATGTCGCCACAACCTCCATCCTCCATCGAGACCGAATTCACCGAGCGCTATGACCGTGAGCATGCCAGGGGCTGTGGCGACCCGCGTCCGCCCAGGCTCTTGCAGCGCCTGTCGGCGTGGCGCGATGCGCGGCTGGTGCGCCAAGCCCTGAAGGTGGCGGGCGAGCCTGGGCTTATCCTCGACCTGGCGTGCGGTTCCGGGCGCTTCTGGCCGGTGCTGGCCGAACACGTCAACCGCGTGATCCTGGCCTCGGACAACTCCCAGGCGATGCTCGATCACGCGCGCACCCATCACCCGGGCGCGTTGCTCAAGCGTGTCAAAACATTCCAGGGCTCGGCGTTTTCCATTGGCCTTTCGGCAAATGCGGTGGACTGCATTTTCTGCCTGGATTTGTTTCGCCATGTGCCCGACAGCGATGCGCGACTCATGTTGTTGCATGAGTTTCACCGCGTCAGCCGCGACACCGTGATTGTGGCCGTGAACGTGGGCACGCCGGTAGAGAGCGAGTTTCGCCAAGCCGGCTTCAAAATCCTCAACTACCAAGAGTTCCTGCCGGGCTCGCGACTATGGTGCGTCTACGTTTTGCGTAAGAGAGGATAACGTCCCTTTGTCGGACTATTCTTCATCTCCTGTCGGAGTTTTCATGATGGCGTGTGCACTGCGGATGCTCGCAAGCCCCTTTCGCGATATATACTGCGCGCCATTCTTCAAGGGAGAGCCGTGTGGCCATCGATATTCACTGGATCTGCGACAACGATAGCCTCGGCCAGCATTGCGCCCAATGGCAGCAGTTGCCATTCGTCGCCCTCGACACCGAATTCATGCGGGTCGACACCTTTTACCCTATTGCCGGGCTGATCCAGATCGGTGATGGCGTGCGCGCTTACCTGATCGACCCCCTGACCATCGACAATTGGCAACCTTTGGCCGCCTTGCTGGAAAACCCAGCGGTGATCAAGGTGGTGCACGCCTGCAGCGAAGACCTGGAAGTGCTGTTGCGCCTGACCGGCAGCTTGCCGGTGCCGTTGTTCGACACCCAATTGGCGGCGGCGTACCTCAACCTCGGTTTCTCCATGGGCTACTCGCGCCTGGTGCAGGCGGTGTTGGATATCGAGCTGCCCAAGGGTGAAACCCGCTCCGACTGGCTGCAGCGGCCGTTGTCGGAGACGCAGGTCAGCTACGCCGCCGAAGACGCGGTGCACCTGGCCGAGGTTTACACCCGCCTGCGCCCGCAACTGTCGGACGACAAATACGCCTGGGTATTGGACGATGGCGCCGAACTGGTGGCCAACCTGCGCCGCGAGATCGACCCCTACGAGCTGTACCGCGACGCCAAGCTGGCCTGGAAATTGTCCCGTGCCCAACTGGCGGTGCTGCGTGAACTGTGCGCCTGGCGCGAGCAGCAGGCCCGTGCCCGCGACTTGCCGCGCAACCGCATCGTTCGCGAACACTCGTTGTGGCCCTTGGCCAAATCCCAGCCGGATAACCTCGCCGCCCTGGGCAAGATCGAAGACATGCACCCGCGCACCGTGCGCCAGGACGGCCAGTTCCTGCTGGACCTGATCAAGCGCGCCGGTAGCGTGCCCATGGACCAATGGCCGCCTGCCGTGGCTGAGCCTTTGCCCGTGGACGCCGCCGCGCTGATCAAGCAACTGCGGGCCCTGGGCCAAACCTTCGCCGAGCGCCTGGACATGGCGCCGGAACTGATGCTGCGCAAGAAAACCCTCGAAGCCCTGGTTAAAAGCGGCTACCCCGATGGGCCTTACCAATTGCCAGACTCGCTGCGTGGCTGGCGCCGCGAGTTGATGGGCCAGGCGTTGCTCGACAGCCTGGCCAATGCCGGAGAACAGCCTTGAAACGTATTTGCTCCATCTACCGCAGCAAGAAAAAAGACGGCATGTACCTCTACGTGCTCAAAAGCGATGCCCTGGAGCGCGTGCCCGAGCCGTTGATGGAAGCCTTCGGCAAGGCGCATCACGCCTTTGACATGGTGCTGACGCCGGAGCGCAAGCTGTCGCGCGAAGACATCACCGTGGTGCTGGAAAACCTCGACAAGCAGGGCTACCACCTGCAGATGCCACCGGCCGAGGACGAGTACATCGAGCACTTGCCCGAAGAGCTGCTGCGCCGCAACGACCCGATGTGATCGACCAGTGCCCGCCTCAGGGCACAGCTTCAATGGAATCGTATTAGAGGACGGTGGCCGTAAGGATGCGGGCGGCCGTCTGCACTGTTTTTTCAAAGGTTTGAACCATGCGTGTTCTGATTGCTGAACAGGATCATCCGCTCTACGCCCAATTGCTCAGGGATGCCGCCCCAGACCTTGAAGTGCTGACCAGCGGCGACTCGGCCGAGCTTTCGCGCCTGGCCGCCGACTGCCCGGTGTGGCTGGGCCAGCCCGATCTGTTGGCGACCCTGCTGCGCCAGGGCCATCACCCGCAATGGCTGCAATCGACCTGGGCGGGCATCACGCCACTGTTGGCCGATGGCTTGCCCCGCGACTATCGTCTGACCCGCGCGGTAGGCATTTTTGGCCAGGTCATGGCCGAGTTTGTCCTCACCTACATGCTGGGCCACGAGCGCGAAGTGCTGGCGCGGCTGGTCAGCCAGGTGGAGCGCAAGTGGGATAACCGCATGGGCCAGAGCCTGGCGGGGCGCAAGGCGCTGATCGTTGGCACCGGTGACATTGGCCAGAGCGTGGCCGAGTTTTTGCTGCCGTTTGGCGTGCAACTGTATGGCATCGCCAGCCAGGCCCGCGAGCAGGCACCGTTTATCGAAGTGGCGGGGCTGGACCAATTGGGCCGGCTGGTGGGGGAGGTGGATTACGTGATCAACCTGCTACCCAACACGCCTGATACCCATGATTTGTACGACGCGGCGCTGTTCAAGCAATTCAAGCCCACCGGGTTGTTTATCAACGTCGGGCGCGGCGTGGCGGTGGTGGACGCCGACCTGGTCGAGGCGCTCAAAGAAGGGCACCTGGCCGGCGCGGTGATCGACGTGTGCCGCCAGGAGCCTTTGCCGCAACGCCACCCGTTCTGGACGGCGTGGGGTTTGCTGTTGACCGGGCACAGCTCGGCCCCGACTTCGCCGCCGATGATGGTGGAGTTGTTTGTGCAGAACCTGCGGGCGTATCAGGCCAAGCAAGCGCTGCGCGGGGAAGTGGATTTCGAGCGCGGTTACTGAGCAGCTTGCCCCAATGGCCTCCTGTAGGAGCGAGCTTGCTCGCGAAGAACCTCAACGATGACGCGTACTTTCTGAATAAACGCGGCGCCTGTGAGTTTTTCGCGAGCAAGCTCGCTCCTACAGAGGGTCAGAGTGCGATGCTTAGAGGCTGAAGTCACCCTCGGACACCAGCTCGCTCAACGGCTTGCGCGGGCTCGGCATTTCGCGCCCTTGCAGGTACTCCGGCAAACTCGACTTGTCTCCCAACTTGCCCACCGCCACGGCTGCATGCAGCGCATAACCCTGGGGAATCTTCAGCTCCTTGCGGGTCAGTTCCTGGTCGAAACCGGCCATGCCGTGGGTGTGCCAGCCACTGAGGCTGGCTTGCAGCGCCAGGTGGCCCCAGGCCGAGCCGGTGTCGAAGGTGTGCCACAGCGCCGGGGTTTCTTCGGTAGCACCCGGGGCGATGAAGTCGGTTTTCGACGCGATGATCACCAGGGCCGACGCATGCTGCGCCCAATTGCGGTTGAATTCATTCAGCAAGCCCAGAAAACGCTCCCAATCCGGCGTGTCACGGCGCGCGTACAGAAACCGCCACGGCTGCGAGTTGTAGGCCGAAGGCGCCCAGCGTGCGGCTTCGAAGAAACTCAGCAGCGTTTCCTGCGGGATGCTCTCGCCGGTAAAGGCGCGGGGCGACCAGCGTTCGGTGAACTGGGTGTGGATCGGATAATCGGCAACGCGGGGGTTATTGCTCATGGACAGATCCTGATGAAAAAACCGGGATTCAAAGCTACTGCGCCCACCCAGGCCTGACAAGCCTTGCAACACCGTCAGTCGTAAGCGCTTGGCCCCAACGGGCTTGGGCACTAGACTGGCGGCCTTTTCACCTTCCGATACTGATGCAGAGCCATGGCCGCCAAAGTCGAACCTTTCTGGATACGCAAAACCCTTGAGCACCTCGACCAAGAGGAGTGGGAGTCATTGTGCGACGGCTGTGGCCTGTGCTGCCTGCAAAAGCTTGAGGATGAAGACGACAACAGCGTCTATTACACGCGTATTGCCTGCAAACTGCTCGACCTGAAAACCTGCCAGTGCACCGATTACCCCAACCGCCGCGCCTCGGTGCCCGACTGCATCCAGCTCACGCCGGGCCAGGCCGACCAATTCAAATGGTTGCCGCCGACCTGCGGTTACCGCCTGGTCAGCGAGCGCAAGGACTTGCCGCTGTGGCATCACCTGGTCTGCGGCGACCGTGACGCGGTGCACCACGAACGCATTTCCCAGTCCGGGCGCATGCTCAGCGAAGGCAGCGTGCCCGAGGATGACTGGGAGGATTACCTGATTTTCCGCGCAGGCTGAACGAGGAGTGTGTATGAAGGTGGCCGCCAAGTGGGCAGCGGGCCTGGTCGTGCTGGCGCTGAGCGGGCCGGGCTGGTGCGCGAAGAAAGTCGACCTGGATTACCACATCAAGCTGTTGCCCCAAAGCCAGCAGGCCGAGGTGCGCGTCAGCCTGTCCCAGGGCGCGGCGGTGCGCAGCCTGAACTTCGACCTGGGCCGCGACGGTGACTACAGCGACTTCAAGGCCGATGGCCAGTGGCAGGTCACCGGCAACCGTGGCCTGTGGCAACCCAGCGCCGACAAGGCCAGCCTGACCTACCGGGTGCGCCTGGCCCATGCCCGCAAGCCTGGCGTTTATGACACACGGATCACGCCCGCCTGGGCGTTACTGCGCGGCGAAGACCTGGTGCCGGCCGCACGTCTCGACCAGCAAGACGGCATCGAGCTGGTCTCACGCCTGCTGTTCGAACTGCCGACGGGGTGGAAGAGCGTCGAAACCGCATGGCCACGCATTGGCCAAAACAAATTTCGCATCGATAACGTCTCCCGCCTGTTCGACCGCCCCACCGGCTGGATGCTGGCGGGCAACCTCGGCAGCCGTCGCCTGCGCCTGGGTGAAACCGACGTCACCGTGGCCTCGCCCAAGGGTCAGGGCATGCGTCGCATGGACGTGCTGACGTTGCTGACGTTTGTCTGGCCCCAGGTGGAAGCCGCCTTCCCGCGCCATCCCGGCAAACTGTTGATCGTCGGTGCCAGTGACCCGATGCGGCGAGGGGCTTATTCGTTACGCGATTCGATCTACCTCAACAGCCGCACGCCGCTCGTTGGCGAAAATGGCAGCAGCCCGTTGCTGCGCGAAGTGGTGCAGGCCATCGGGCGCTTTAATGACCACGACAGCAGTGACTGGATCAGCGAGGGCTTGGGCGAGTACTACGCGATTGAACTGATGCGACGTGCCGGCGGCATCACCGATGAACGCTATGCGGCAATCCAGGCGCGGCTGACCAAGGAAGGCAAAGACGTCACCACCCTCAAAGGCGAGCACGTCAACGGCGCGACGCTGGCGCGTTCGGTGGTGGTGTTGCAGGAGCTGGACCGTGAGATTCGCGTGAAGACCCACAATAAGCGCTCCCTGGACGATCTGGCCCAGGCGGTGATGCGGGTGAACAGCATCAACACCCCTGAGTTCGTGCAGTTGGCCGAGAGCGTGATCGGTGAGTCGTCGGTGGTGCTGGATTCCAAATTACTGCGCTGAGCAACAAAACTGTGGGAGCGGGCTTGCTCGCGAAGGCGGTGGTTCAGTAGGCCTATCCGTGACTGACACACCGCCTTCGCGAGCAAGCCCGCTCCCACAATTTAGATCTTCACAGTCTTGAAGGCAGGGATCAGGCTTTAGGTTTCACAGCCTTTTCCGCCGCCACTTCGGCCTTGGTCTTGAGGTTCTTCAACTCTTCCCCAGCGCGCTCGATTTTCGTGCGCACGCTGTTCATTTCCTGACGGCCCTGTTCCAGTTTGTCCTTGAGCGAACTGTGCCCGGTAAAGCCACGGGCCAGTGCCACGCCACCAATCGCCACCTGGATCAAGCCGAAAATCCCGCCGCGGCGCAGGCCTTTACCCACCATCATCGCACCGCCGGCCACCGAGCCGATGCGCTCCCAGCCATGCACGTTCTGGGTAGGTTGAGGCTTCAACGGTGTGGCTTCGATGACAGGTCGCAAGGTTTTGCTGTCGCTCATGATCAGTCTCCAATAAGGGCAAGTGTTACTAGCTGACTGCGCGCACGTGCCGGATGTTCCCGCAATCTCAGTACTTGGGGCCCGAACGGGTGTTGTTGCCCTTGGCCAGGCGGTCATAGAGCACCACGTTGACGGTGGCCGCCAGGTTCATGCAGCCGGTGGTGGGGATGTACACCACGTCCTCGCACCAGTCGCGGATCTCTTTGTCCAGGGAGCCGTCTTCGGGGCCGAAGATATACAGCGCGCGGTCGGGGTGGGTGTATTCAGGCAACGGGCGGGCGCCTTCGACCAGTTCCACGGCGACCGGGATGCAGCCAAGGGGCAGGATCTTTTTCAGGTCGTCGATGCCGATCAGCGGGATGTCGTGGTGCACCTTCTTGGTGTCGGTAATGAAATCCCGGGCGCGCTCGTAACGCACGCCGGTGTAGAACACCGAGGCCACGCCGTAGCAGCCGGCGGCACGCATCACCGAGCCGACGTTTTCGGGGGATTTGGGGTTATACAGACCGATGCAGCTGTAGCGTTTATTGCCCACGGGGAAGGGTGCCTTGAGAAAAACGGCGATTATACGGGGAATGTGGGACTGCGGTCGGGAACAAGTTGTGTGTTGTGGCAGCCGCCGCCTTCGCGAGCAAGCCCGCTCCCACATTTGAATGTGTTCACAAATCAAAATGTGGGAGCGGGCTTGCTCGCGAAAGGGCCAGGACAGTCAGCCAGGGCTTCAGTCGTCCTTCTTCATCAACCCCGCCAACGCCGCAAACGGGTTGTGCGTTGCCTTGGCAATGCTCGGGCTGCTGGTGGAGCCTTCGCCGAAGTACTGCTGGTCGGTGTAGCGCGAGTGTTCGTTATCGTGGCAGTACAGGCACAGCAACTCCCAGTTGGAACCGTCCTGGGGGTTGTCATCATGGTTGTGGTTACGGTGGTGGACGGTCAGTTCACTCAAGCGCTTGCCGGAAAACTCACGGGCGCAGCGGCCACACACGTGGGGGTACATCTTCAAGGCTTTATCGCGGTAGCCCATTTCGCGGTCGCGCTGGGCATCGGCGAGGATGCGGTCCAGCTTGGCGGTGTGGGAGGGCGGGTTGTTCGAGCTCATCATGGCTCCTGGCTATTATTGGGTGGTTCACGGACAAGGTTGATTCTAGCCGCTCCCACAGGGGATTGGCGCGATTGAATCAACCGCGATCAGCCCTTGAGCTTCTCTGCAATCCAGATGGTATGCCGGGTGCCCTTGTTGCCATGGGCAAATACTTGCACTTCCTCGGCCTTGAAGCCGGCCTTGCGCAGTTTGTCACTGAACAGCTTGTCGGCGCTGGCCGACCACACCGCCAGCACACCCTTGGGCCGCAGGGCCTTGGCACAAGCGGCCAGGCCACTGGCTGAGTACAGCCAACTGTTGGCCTTTTGCGTGAGCCCCTCGGGGCCGTTGTCGACGTCGAGCATGATCGCGTCAAAGCCTTGGGGTTCGGCCTGCAGTACCTTGGCCACGTCTTCCTGGCGGACCACGGTGCGCGGGTCCAGCAGCGGGCGTCCGGACTTTTCCCCCAGCGGCCCACGGTTCCATTCCACGACGCCGGGCACCAGTTCGGCCACCACCACTTCGGCGCTCTTGCCCAAATGCTTGAGCGCCGCGGCCAAGGTAAAGCCCATGCCCAGGCCGCCGATCAGCACCCGTGAACCCGGGCGCCCGGCCACTTTGCGGCAGGGAATCTCCGCCAGGGCATCTTCGGAGCCGTGCATGCGCGTGTTCATCAACTGGCCACCGTCACCGCCCTGGATCTTGATGACAAAGTCTTCGCCGTATTCGAACAGGCACAAGGCGCCGCCGTTGTCGGGGATTGGGGTGGTGTCCAGCAGAACGAAACGTTTCATGGAAATCTCATTGGGAAGGGCATTCTTGCGCGGTTGGGAGTAGCCTTAAGGCATTCCGGTCAGGCCATGGAGCCATCGATGAAGTGCAGCATTCTAACGGTCATTGTGTTGAGCGCGCTCGCATTGGGTAACGCGCAGGCTCAGGAGTTACAAACCGTACCGGTCGCGCCCACGCCAACCCCAGGCGCGCCGGGCACGCCAACGCCCACGTTGTACCCGCAAGTCACGCCGCCCGTAGCGCCCACGACTCATAATGGCGCGCCACCGCTGGCGCCCATCGTGCTGCCGGCACCGCCCAAGGACCAGACGGTCCCTGGCCTGCAGCAGAACGACAGCAAGCCAAAGACGCCAGGCGGTTAGACCAGGCCGAGGGCCTTGAACACAAAGGCATATTCGAGGGCGACGTCACGTAGCCCCTGATAGCGCCCGCTCATGCCGCCATGGCCGGCACCCAGTTCGGTCTTGAGCAGCAGCAGGTTGTCGTCCGTCTTGGTATCGCGCAGCTTGGCCACCCACTTGGCGGCTTCCCAGTACTGCACGCGGCTGTCGTTATAGCCGGCGATCACCAGCGTGGCCGGGTAAGCCTGGGCGCGCACGTTCTCGTACGGCGCGTAGGCCTTGATGCGCGCATACACCTCGGGGTCCTCGGGGTTGCCCCATTCGTCGTACTCGGTGATGGTCAGCGGCAGTTCCGGGTCGAGCATGGTATTGAGCACATCGACGAACGGCACTTCGGCAATCGCCGCCTGGAATAACTCCGGGCGCTGGTTGAGCACCGCGCCGATCAACAGGCCGCCGGCACTGCCGCCGCTGATCGCCAGTTGCCGGGAGGTGGTCAGGCCCTGGGCGATCAAATGCTCGGCGCAGGCGATAAAGTCGCTGAAGGTGTTCTGCTTGTGTTCCTGCTTGCCGTTGCGATACCAGGCCTCACCCAGCTCACCGCCGCCGCGCACATGGGCGATGGCAAACGCCACGCCACGGTCGAGCAAGCTCAGGCGCGCATGGGAGAACCACGGGTCCAGGCTTGAGCCGTAGGCACCGTAGCCATAGAGGTACAGCGGCGTCGGCTTGCCGAGCTGGTCACGCTTGACCACCAGGCTGATGGGCACCTGGGTGCCGTCGGCGGACGTGGCCCACAGGCGTTGGCTGACGTAATCGTCGGCGTTGAAGACGCCCAGCACCGGGGTTTCCTTGAGCACGACCTGCGCGCCTGTCGCCAGGTCGAGTTGGCGCACTTGGGCCGGACGGTTCAAGGCCTCATAGCGCAGGCGGATCTTGTCGCTGGGAAACTCCAGGCTGTTCTGCACATAAAGGCTGTAGGCGGCGTCAGGCAATTGCACCCGATAGGCCGGCACGTTCTCAGGGTGCACTTCGATAACCGGCAGGCCACCAATGCGCAGGCTCAAGGTCATGGCGTTGGCGTTCAGGCTCACGCCGTCGAGCATGACCTCATCGCTGTGGGGGATCAGGTTCTGCCAGTCGGCTTCGGTGGGCGGCGTGCCGATGTCGGCGGCCACGTACAGCGCATGGTTGATGCCGTCGCGGTTACTGCGGATAAACCAGGTCCACTGGCCATTGCGCTTGCCGTGGTCAACATCGTATTCGTGGTCTTCGACCCGCGGCGCCAGGCAGGTGAAGGCCAGGTGCGGTTGCTCGGCGTCCAGCGCCCAGACTTCGCTGGTGGTCTTGCTGCCCAGGGCCAGCAACAGTTGGCGCTCAGAGCTTGAGCGGTAGCAATGCAGGAAGAAACGGCCGTCGGGCTCGTGGAACACTTCCTGCGCTGCGGTGCCGTCCAGGCGATAGCGATACAGTTTGTGCGGACGATGGGTGTCGTCCAGCTCACCGAAAAACAGGGTCAGGCTGTCATTGGCCCAGGTCATGCTGCCGTCGCAGTTGTCGAACGCCAGTTCGCTGACCTTGTCGGTCGCCAATTCCTTCACGAACAGGGTGTAAATCTCTTCGCCACTGGTGTCGAGGCTGTAGGCCAGGCGTTGGTGGTCGGGGCTGATGCTGAACGCGCCCAGGGAGAAAAAGCCGCCATTGGCCAGCACGTTCGGGTCCAGCAACAGTTCTTCGCTGCTGGCGTCCACCTGGTTGCTGTCATCGGCCGGGCGGCGGCAGCGGTAATGGCGGGCGTACTCGTCACCGGCGGTGGTGCGGGTGTAATACAGATATGGACCCCAAGGGGAGGGCAGGGACAGGTCGGTTTCCAGAATGCGGCCCTTGATCTCGTCGAACAGGGTCTCGCGCAACGCCTGCTGATCGGCCAGTTGGGCTTCCTGCCAGGCGTTTTCGGCCTTGAGGTAGTCGAGCACCTCAGGGTTGTCGCGTTCTTGCAGCCAGGCGTACGGGTCTGGGCCTGGGGCCTTGCGGGCAATCGGTGCGGTGGAAATAGGCATGGATAATTCCCTATCTGGCAGACGGTGGCAGGCATTGCAGCCGCGACACGCAAAAGCCGTTATCATAGCCGCCTGTTTGCCAACCTTGCCATGGACACCATGACCGAGAACGACTATCTGACCGCTTGGGGCCTTTACGCCTTCGCCGCTTTGGGCTGCCTGTTGGTGTGGTGGCGCATGACCCGCTGGATCTGGCGCTGGCTGCGCGAGCCCCTGCAATTGCTGATGGCGGTGCTGCTGCTCAGCCCGACCATCGTCGACCCGGTCAAGACCCAGTTTGCGCCGGCCGTGGCCATTACCGCCCTGGACCTGGTGCTCAAGGTCGGCAACAACGCCTGGCGCGCCATTTCCGACCTGTTCATGTACACGATGATCGTGTTTGCCCTGTACATCGTGTTCGTGCTGATCCGCTGGCCCATCGAACGCGCCGCCAACGCTCGTCGTGAGCGCAAGGCGGCTGCGGATGCCGCTTTGGCCGCCGAGCCGGAAGACGACGAACCGTTCCGTCGCCCGGCGCCTGCCGGTGGTATGCGGGTCGAGCCGCGCCTTTAACGTTGTTTGCCCTGCAGCGAGAGCCCTGGCATGTGTGAATTATTGGGCATGAGTGCCAACGTCCCCACCGATATCGTGTTCAGCTTTACCGGGCTGATGCAGCGCGGTGGGCGTACCGGCCCGCACCGCGACGGTTGGGGCATTGCCTTCTATGAGGGCCGTGGCCTGCGCCTGTTCCAGGACCCGGCCGCCAGCAGCGAGTCAGAAGTCGCGTTGCTGGTGCAGCGTTACCCCATCAAGAGCGAAGTGGTGATCGGCCATATCCGCCAGGCCAACGTGGGCAAGGTCAGCCTGGCCAATACCCATCCGTTCGTGCGTGAGCTGTGGGGGCGTAACTGGTGCTTTGCCCATAACGGCCAACTGGCGGACTTCAACCCCCGCGCCACCTTCTACCGCCCGGTGGGCGATACCGACAGCGAAGCGGCGTTCTGCGACTTGCTTAACCGCGTGCGCGAGGCCTTCCCCGAGCCGGTGGACATCGAACAGGTGCTGCCCGACCTGATCGCCGCCTGCGCCGAGTACCGCAGCAAGGGCGTGTTCAACTGCCTGCTCAGCGACGGCGACTGGCTGTTCTGCTATTGCTCGACCAAGCTGGCACAGATCACCCGGCGTGCGCCTTTTGGCCCGGCGCGCTTGAAAGATGTCGACGTGATCGTCGATTTTCAGGCCGAAACCACCCCCAATGACGTGGTAACGGTGATCGCCACCGAGCCCTTGACCGACAACGAAAACTGGACCCGCTACGAACCGGGCCAATGGAGCCTGTGGCGACGCGGTGAATGTGTCAGCCAGGGCGTTACCGAGTAAGGAATCAAGCATGTTGCTGAGCTATCTGCGGTTGGTATTGTTTGCCGTTGGCTTGTTGGTCGGCGTGCAGGTGCCGGGGTTTATCAATGACTACGCCAAGCGCGTCGAGGCCCACCTGATCGAGGCCCAGACCGGCTTGCGCGGTTTCGAGTCCACGGCGCAGCAGTTCTTCAACGGTGATATGCAAGCCTTGGTGGCGCATTACCGCGCCAGCGATGACCCGGTATTCCAGAGCGACGCCAGCAGCCTGGGCGCCATGCTCGATCGCCAACTCGAGTTGGACAAGCAATTCCAGGCCATGCAAGGCCCGTGGTACATCCGCGCCCTGCAGGTGGCGGTGGCCGCCGACCCGGATATCCGTCTGGAGACCTGGAATGGCTACAGCTACCAGATTCTGCTGACGCCCGAAGCCATGGGCTGGGGCCTGGGCGGGGCGATGCTTTTGTCATTCGGCATTGAATGCCTGTATCGCTTGATCGACTGGGTGGTGCTGGGTGGCCGGCGCCTGCGCCAGAGCCGGCCCATCGAAGAGCGCGACCTCAAGGGCCTCTAAGTCAGGGCCGACTCGGTCCAATGTGGGAGCTGGCTTGCCTGCGAAGGCGTCGGGTCAGTCTACCCATCGGGCGCTGGTATACCGCCATCGCAGCAAACGCTAACCACGATGCGCAGCGAGTCGCTCTTGATCTTGATTTTGATCTTAGGCGCCCCGTTAAACCACGCTGGCGGATTACGGGCACACCGAGCCCAGGCGAGGTGCCGAGTGGTGGGGCAAGAGCGTTTTGCTTACTTTGCCGCTTTTGCAAAATGAGCCGCCGTCAGGGCGGAACCCTAAGTGGCCGTTACCTAAATAACGGATATGTACCCTGTCCAACTGTGTTGACTGTTAGGCCGTCTTCGCAGGCAAGCCAGCTCCCACATTTGGATCGCGGTGCCTCAGGGAGATAGGCGCCAGCTGTCCGGTCGTCACGGGAGCAAGCTCCCTCGCCACAGGTCCAGCGTCGCACCAAAGTTGTGTAGATACCTATGCTGCGATAGCGGTGGTCCAGTCACAGATGTTCAGGATGACCCAGCGCTATCGCAAGCCAGCTCCCACAGTGTTAATCGGTTTTATTCAGTTGCATGCGTTCTGCACCGACTTCCTCGGCATAGCGCGCCACCACCTTCTGGCACAACCCCACAATCTCCTCCACCAATTCCACCCCCACGCGCCACGACACTACCACCTGCAAGTTCGGCAGGCGCTGGGCCATGGGCAGCATCACCAATTCCCCTCGCTCCAGCTCTTCGCTGACCAGCACCGGTGGCAGCGCGCCAATGCCGAAGCCATCGCGCAGCAACCGGGTGATCGCCGACACCGAGTTCACACAGTTCATGCGCGGTGCGGCCACGCCATTGGCCTGCATCAAACTCAACACGTCCTGATGCGGGTGTGAATTTTTCGAGTAGGTGATGATGCGTTCCTGGGCCAGTTCGGCGAGGGACGCGTAGTCGCGGTTGTAGATCGACTGGCTGGCCACGATCCAGGCCATGGGGTGGCTGGCCAGCTCCAGGCTGCGCACGGTTTCCAGGCGCAGCAGGTCGGTTTGCAGGATCAGGTCGAGGAAACCTTTTTGCAGCTGATCGCTGAGGTTCAGCGCGGTATCGGCGATCAACTCGATCTCTACCAGCGGGTACAGCTTCATCAGCTCAGCAACCAGCGGGCTCAGCCAGGTGTGGATCACCGTGTCCATCGCGCCGATCCGAATGCGCCCGACCTTGCTGCTGGTGGTCTCCAGGGACTGTTTCAGGCCCTGCATGGTCACCATCATCTGCTCGGCATAGTCGAGCACTTTCAAGCCTTCCGGGGTCAGGCTCACGCCACGCGAGTCACGCAGGAACAGCTTCACCCCCAACTCGCTTTCCAGCACGGCGATGCGGCTGGAGATCGAGGCTTGAGTGGTGAACAGCTTCTCGGCCGTGAGCCGGAAGCTCTTGAGCTTGGCCACCCAGACGAAGGTTTCGAGGAACTTCAAATTCATGGGATCAACTTTTTCTTATGCATGGATCGGTTTTTATTAGTTGGACGTCGCACCGGGCAAACGCCAAAAATCGAGCTATTCCACGATAAGCGTCGTCGGGGTGTCAGGACAAGTTGCGAGTTCTGCGTAAAAAATCCCACACTACAAGAAAACAAAGCCTACAGGAGCGACCCCCGTGAGCCGCCTGCTACTGAACTGCGACATCGGCGAAAGCTTTGGCAACTGGACCATGGGTCTGGACGCCGAGGTCATGCCGTTCATTGATTGCGCCAACGTGGCGTGCGGTTTCCATGCCGGCGACCCGAGCATCATGCGCAAGACCGTCAGCCTGGCGTTCAAGCATGGCGTGCAAGTGGGCGCCCACCCGGCCTACCAAGACCTGCAAGGCTTCGGCCGGCGCTCCATGAACTACACGCCGCAGGAAATCCAGGACCTGTTGCACTACCAGATCGGCGCGCTGGACGGCATCTGCCGGGCCCAGGGCGGGCGCGTCAGCTATGTGAAACCCCATGGTGCGATGTACAACGACATGATGGCCAACCCCGCGCAGTTGCGTGCGGTGATCCAGGCCGTGGCGGCCTACGGCGACCTGCCGCTGATGCTGCTGGCCACCCGTGACAACCGCGCAGCCCAAGCCTTGGGCGACGAATACGGCGTGACCCTGTGGTTCGAAGCCTTTGCCGACCGTGCCTATGACAGTAACGGCCACTTGGTGTCCCGGCAGTTGCCGGGCGCGGTGCATCACGATGCCGACACCATCGTGCAGCAGGCGCTGACCTTTTCCCGTGGCGAAGCGCTGATTGCCAGCGACGGCAGCCCATTGGTACTCCAGGCCAATACCCTGTGCGTGCATGGCGACAATGCCAGTTCGGTCGCCGCCGTGCAGCGTATCCGCGAAGCGTTGAAAACAGCATGAACCCACGCATTGAAGTGGTGGCGATCGACTGCCTGATGGTGCGCCTGTTTGACGTGATCGCCGAAGCCAACATGCCGTGGATGCTCGCGGCTACCGAGCGCCTGCGCAACGGTTTTGGCCCGGCCTTGGTGGACCTGGTGCCGTCCTACACCACCTTGATGGTGCATTACGATCTCACGGCGCTCACCCCGGTCCAGGCCCGGGCGCTGATCGACCAGGCCCTCACCGATCTGCAACCCCAGGCCCAGGGCAGTGGCCAGTGCCATGTGCTGCCGGTGTGGTACGACCTGAGTGTCGGCCCGGAACTGACTTTGCTGTCCCAGCGTAGCGGGCTGACTGTCGAGGAGGTGATCCGCCGCCACAGCGCCCATGAGTACCAGGTGTTCGCCCTCGGCTTTGCCCCTGGGTTTGCCTTTATGGGGCTGGTGGATGAAATACTTGCCACACCGCGCCTCAACACGCCGCGCAAACGCGTGGCCGCCGGCAGTGTCGGTATCGCTGAACGACAAACTGCCGCGTACCCGGTGGTGTCCCCAGGCGGCTGGAACCTGATCGGCCGCACCCCGGCCAAACTGTTCGACCGTGAGCGCGACGGCTACAGCCTGATGCAGCCCGGTGACACGGTGCGCTTCGCCCCGGTCAGCCACGCCGAATTCGTCAATCTGGGTGGCGATGACACGCCGCTGGAGGCGCAGGCATGAGCCGCTTGATCATCGAGGCCAGTACCCCGCTGTGCCTGTTGCAGGACGCCGGGCGGTTTGGCGTGCGTCATCTGGGCGTGACCCAGGGCGGCGCGCTGGATTGGGTGTCGATGTCCTGGGCCAACTGGCTGCTGGACAATGCCCTGGATGCGCCCGTGGTGGAAATCACCCTGGGCGGCTTTACCCTGCAGGCCGAGGACTATTGCCTGCTGGCCTTGGCCGGTGCGGATCTGGGCGCCTATGTCGATGAGCGTGCGATAAGCCCCGGTCGCAGTTTTATCCTGCAAAAGGGCCAACGCCTGCGTTTCACCCAGCCGTTCAACGGGGCACGCGCTTATCTGGCCGCGCCCGGTGGCTTTGATGCGCAGGTTGTACTGGGCAGTTGTGCCACGGTCGTGCGCGAAGCGTTGGGCGGGGTGGACGGTTTTGGCAAGGCGTTGGCCGAAGGTGGGCGGTTGGCTTATTCCGGTACGGGCGGCGCAATGAAGGTGCTGGCTAACCCGGATGTGCAATCCGCTGCATCACTGGACGTGATCATCGGCGCGCAGATAGGCCAGTTCAGCGGGCAGAGCCTGTTCGATGCCTTCAACAGCGAATGGGCCCTGGACAGCCGCGCCGACCGCATGGGCATGCGTTTGCTGGGCACGCCGTTGCAGTACCAGGGGCCGTCGTTGATTTCCGAAGGGATTCCATTGGGCGCAATCCAAGTGCCACCGGATGGGCAGCCGATTGTGTTGCTCAATGACCGGCAGACCATCGGTGGTTATCCGCGGTTGGGCGCGTTGACGCCTTTATCCTTGGCGCGGCTGGCGCAGTGCCTGCCGGGGCAGAAGGTGCGGCTGGCACCGGTGGTGCAGGAGGCGGCGCATCGGCAGCACATCAAGTTTTTGCAGCGTTTCAAATAACACCACAAACCAAATGTGGGAGCGGGATTGCTCGCGAATGCGGTGTATCAGTCAGCAACTTCGGCGACTGGCTCACCGCATTCGCGAGCAAGCCCGCTCCCACATTTGGATCTGCGTTTATTTTGAGAGAAAGCGCATACCCTCTTCCAACCCACGCAGCGTCAGCGGATACATCTGATCCTCCACCAACTCCCGCACAATCCCCGTCGATGCCGTATAGCCCCAGGTATCTTTCGGGTAGGGGTTAATCCAGATCAGCTTCTTGTACTTGGCCATGAAGCGCTGCATCCACACATACCCCGGCTCCTCGTTCCAATGCTCGACACTGCCGCCGGCCTGGGTGATTTCATAAGGTGCCATGGCCGCATCACCGATAAAGATCACTTTGTAATCGGCGCCGTATTTGTGCAGCAGGTCCTGGGTGGAGGTGCGTTCGGAAGTGCGGCGCTGGTTGTTCTTCCACACCGACTCGTACACGAAGTTATGGAAGTAGAAGTACTCCAGATGCTTGAACTCGGTCTTGCACGCGGAGAACAGCTCTTCGCAGATCTTCACGTGGGCATCCATCGAGCCGCCGATGTCGAACAGCAGCAACAGCTTGATGGTGTTACGCCGCTCGGGGCGCATCTGGATGTTCAGCAAGCCGGCATCGCGGGCGGTGTGGTCGATGGTGCCATCGATGTCCAGCTCTTCGGCTGCGCCCTGGCGGGCAAATTTGCGCAGGCGGCGCAGGGCGATCTTGATGTTACGCGTGCCCAGTTCCACTTGGTCGTCGAGGTTCTTGTACTCGCGCTGGTCCCAGACTTTCACCGCCTTGCCCTGGCGCTTGCCGGCGTCACCCACGCGAATGCCTTCGGGGTTGTAGCCGCCGGAACCAAACGGGCTGGTGCCGCCGGTGCCGATCCACTTGTTGCCACCGGCATGGCGTTCTTTCTGTTCTTCCAGGCGTTTCTTGAATTCTTCGATGAGCTTGTCGAGGCCACCGAGGGACTGGATCTGCGCACGTTCCTCATCGCTCAACGAGCGTTCGAACTCCTTGCGCAGCCACTCCTCGGGGATCAGCGCCTGCAGGTGGTCGTCGAGCTTTTCCAGGCCGTTGAAATAGGCGCCGAAGGCCCGGTCGAACTTGTCGAAATGCCGCTCATCCTTGACCAGGATCGCCCGGGCCAAGTAGTAGAACTCGTCCATGTCGGCGAAGGTCACGCGCTGTTTGAGCGCGTTGATCAAGTCGAGCAGCTCGCGCACCGACACCGGTACCTTGGCGGCACGCATTTCGTTGAACAGGTTGAGCAGCATCAGCGATTACCGCGACGGCTCATGAACGCCAGACGCTCCAGCAACTGCACGTCTTGCTCGTTCTTAACCAAAGCGCCTGCCAGGGGCGGGATGGCCTTGGTCGGGTCGCGCTCGCGCAGCACCGCTTCGCCAATATTGTCGGCCATCAGCAGCTTGAGCCAGTCGACCAGCTCGGAGGTGGAAGGTTTTTTCTTCAGGCCCGGCACCTTGCGCACATCGAAGAACACGTCCAGCGCTTCGCTGACCAAGTCTTTCTTGATGTCCGGGTAGTGCACATCCACGATCTTTTGCAAGGTGGTGCGGTCGGGGAAGGCGATGTAGTGGAAGAAGCAGCGGCGCAGGAACGCGTCCGGCAGCTCTTTTTCGTTGTTGGAGGTAATGATGATGATCGGGCGCTTCTTGGCCTTGATGGTCTCGTCGATTTCGTAGACGTAGAACTCCATCTTGTCGAGCTCTTGCAGCAGGTCATTGGGGAACTCGATGTCGGCCTTGTCGATTTCATCGATCAGCAGGATCACCCGCTCTTCGGACTCGAAGGCTTCCCACAGCTTGCCCTTCTTCAGGTAATTGCGCACGTCGTGCACCTTGTCCACGCCCAGTTGCGAGTCACGCAGGCGGCTGACCGCGTCGTACTCGTACAGGCCTTGATGGGCCTTGGTGGTGGACTTGATGTGCCAGGTGATCAACTTGGCACCGAAGGATTCGGCCAGTTGCTCGGCGAGCATGGTCTTGCCGGTGCCCGGTTCGCCCTTGACCAGCAGCGGCCGCTCCAGGGTGATGGCGGCGTTGACGGCCAGTTTCAGGTCATCGGTAGCCACATAGGCCTGGGTGCCTTCGAACTTCATCGGTCATTCCTCGAATTCATCAATGGCCTGACTATACCGCGCAGCCCCGGCGACTGTGAACGCAGACGGGGCATTCAGTCTCTGAATGGCGGGTCACATCAGCCTAGGCCCATACAGGACGTGTGGGAGCTGCCTTGCCTGCGATAGCGGTGTATCAGCGACAGATTAGTTAACTGACCCACCGCCATCGCAGGCAAGCCAGTTCCCACAGGGTTAATCAGCGCTGGGCTTGGGCTGTTCGTAACGAGCATTGAACGCCTGGATAAACCCATTGCGCAGAATCGCGATCACCGCCGAAAACGCACTGACATTTTGCTGATGCACGCTACCGCTCAGCTCTACACGGGTGGCGAACTGGTTTTTACGCTGGTTTTTCAGCACGGTTTCGCTGGCGCCCACCACGGCTTCCCAGATCGAGCGGAAGATATTCTTGTCCTGGTTTTCAACGTCTTGTTGCCAGTCAAACACCTCTACATCCCGCAATAGCGGCTTGATGTAGCCGGTGAGCCGGCCATTTTCAGCCTGGGCTTCGATCACCACGTCACCCGTGCCGGCCTTGAAGTCAAACTTGCCATAGGCCGATGCGAAGTCATTCATGCGCTTGAGTTGCAGGTCGCGGGCGCGGAAGCGGAACTCGAACTCTTCGAAATCGCTCAGCGGATCAAAGGTGGCGTTGGCCTCCAGAGGCGCCTGGCCTTGCAGCAGTGCCTTGCCTTCGAAGCGGGCGTCGCGCTTGCCTTTGACATCCACCACATTGGTCAGGTTATAGAAGCTGGCGTTGACCCCGGTGGCGTTGATATTCACCTGGGGCTTGGAGCTGAAGTTATGGAAGGCGATCTCACCGTCTTCGATGCGCACTTCGTTGAGGGTGATCGGCAACAGTTTGCGCAGTTGCTCCTGCCAGTCGGTGCCTTTACCGGTCTGTGACGCCTGCTTGTTGGCACCGCCATCGACAAAGTTGATCTGCGGGCGCACAAAATGCCCCTCGGCCACGACGGCATGGTCGTACCACAGCGAATGCCAGCTCACCGCGAACTCGATCAGCGGCGCCTTGACGAACGGCACCGGGACCTTGCCGTCCACCTTGACGATTTGCAGGCCATTGATCCGGTAGGCGCCGCGCCATAGCGCCAGGTCCACATCGGCAATCTCGCCACGGTAATCGCCCATGTTGGCGAGTTTGTCGTTCAGGTAGTTGCGCACCAGGTAGGGCAGCGCAAGGTGGATGGCAATCAACACCAGCACCAGAGCGGCGATGGTCCCTAACGGCCAACTGTAGCGACGTTTCATAGGGCAGTTCTCCTTGCTTGTAGGAGATTGACTGTTCTGATTGGCGCAACGTTCCTCCGTCTGGACGCTTGGGAGCACGAGGCATACCCTTGGGGCCTTTCCCAACGCCTCGATAATAGGAACCGCCATGAGCCGCATCTTTGCAGACAACGCGCACTCCATCGGTAACACGCCCCTGATTCAGATCAACCGCATCGCGCCGCGGGGCGTGACGATCCTGGCCAAGATCGAAGGACGTAACCCGGGCTATTCGGTGAAGTGCCGCATTGGCGCCAGCATGGTCTGGGATGCGGAAAGTAGCGGTAAGCTCAAGCCGGGCATGACCATTGTCGAGCCGACTTCAGGCAACACCGGTATCGGCCTGGCCTTTGTCGCCGCTGCCCGTGGCTACAAACTGCTGCTGACCATGCCGTCGTCCATGAGCCTTGAGCGCCGTAAAGTGCTCAAGGCTCTGGGCGCCGAACTGGTGCTGACCGAGCCGGCCAAGGGCATGAAGGGTGCTATCGACAAGGCCGCCGAGATCGTCGCCAGCGACCCGGCCACCTACTTTATGCCGGCCCAGTTCGACAACCCGGCAAACCCTGCCATTCACGAGAAAACCACCGGCCCGGAAATCTGGAACGACACCGATGGCGCCGTGGATGTGCTGGTGGCAGGCGTGGGGACCGGCGGCACGATCACCGGGGTATCACGCTATATCAAAAACACGGCGGGCAAGCCGATTCTGTCGGTGGCCGTGGAGCCCATGGTTTCCCCGGTGATCACCCAGGCATTGGCGGGTGAAGAGATCAAGCCCAGCCCGCACAAGATCCAGGGCATCGGCGCCGGTTTTGTGCCGAAAAACCTCGACCTGTCGATGGTCGACCGCGTGGAACTGGCGACTGACGAAGAGTCCAAGGCCATGGCCCGGCGCTTGATGCTGGAAGAGGGCATTCTGTGCGGGATCTCGTGTGGTGCCGCCATGGCCGTGGCCGTGCGCCTGGCCGAGAAGCCGGAAATGCAGGGCAAGACGATCGTGGTGATCTTGCCGGACTCCGGTGAGCGCTACCTGTCGAGTATGTTGTTCAGTGATTTGTTTACCGAGCAGGAAAACCAGGCCTGAATACTGTAGGAGCGAGGGGGACGCCTAGTTCTTGCTCGCGAAAAACCTGAGAGCACCACATTGAACCAGTAAGCCCGCATTATCGTTGACGTTCTTCGCGAGCAAGCTCGCTCCTACAAGGGGTGCGGGGGGTTGATACAGGTCAGTCTGTTTTCCTGGGCCTTCTGCATAATGGCTCAAGTGTTTATCATGGCCGGCTGTTACGTCTGGTTTCCCATTGATGGAAATTGGCTGGCCAGGCGCTTATTTCCAGGAGTTGCTGCATGACCTTTTCTTTGGCCGCCAAATTGTCGGTGTTGCTGCTGTTCATCGGCAGCACGCTGTATGTGCACCTGCGTGGCAAGGCCCGTTTGCCGATGTTGCGTCAGTTCGTCAACCATTCGGCGCTGTTCGCCCCGTATAACGCCCTGATGTACCTGTTTTCCGCGGTGCCGTCCAAACCGTACCTGGACCGCAGCAAGTTCCCGGAACTGGATGTGCTCAAGGACAACTGGGAAGTGATCCGCGAAGAGGCCATGCACCTGTTCGACGAGGGCTACATCCGCGCCGCCGAAAAGAACAACGACGCCGGTTTCGGTTCGTTCTTCAAGAAGGGCTGGAAGCGTTTTTACCTCAAGTGGTACGACAAACCGCTGCCATCGGCCGAGGCACTGTGCCCCAAGACCGTGGCGTTGGTGAGCAGCATCCCTAACGTCAAGGGCGCGATGTTCGCGCTGTTGCCGGGCGGCAGCCACCTCAACCCGCACCGCGACCCGTTCGCCGGTTCCCTGCGTTATCACCTGGGGCTGTCCACGCCGAACTCCGACGACTGCCGTATCTTCGTCGACGGCCAGGTCTACGCTTGGCGCGACGGTGAAGACGTGATGTTCGACGAAACCTACGTGCACTGGGTGAAAAACGAAACCGAACAGACCCGTGTGATCCTGTTCTGCGACATTGAGCGCCCCTTGAGCAACCGCGTGATGACCCGCATCAACCGCTGGGTCAGCAAGCAGCTTGGCCGTGCCACGGCGCCGCAGAACCTCGATGACGAGCGCGTGGGCGGCATCAACCAGGCGTACGCCTGGAGCAAGACCTTCAGCGACAAGTTCAGCGGCCAGGTCAAGCAGTGGAAACGCAAGCATCCCAAGGCCTACCGCATTGCGCGGCCGGTGCTGGCGGTAGTGGTGCTGGTGCTGTTGTGGAAGTGGCTGTTCGGCTGATCTGAAATACGGTCAAAACTGTGGGAGCGGGCTTGCTCGCGAATACTGAGTGTCAGTCGATACATTCTTGACTGACTCACCGCCTTCGCGAGCAAGCCCGCTCCCACATTAGTTTTGCGGCGTTGGTCAGGACGCGATCAACTGGCGCAGCACATAGTGCAGAATCCCACCGGCCTTGAAGTACTCCACCTCATTCAAGGTATCAATCCGGCACAGGACCTCAACTTTCTCGCTGCTGCCATCCTCCCGCGTGATCACCAGCGTCAGGTTCATCCGCGGCTCGATCTCGGCATCGGTCAGCCCGAGGATATCGATCTTCTCCTTGCCGGTGAGCTTGAGTGTCTTGCGGTTCTGATCCAGCTTGAACTGCAACGGCAACACGCCCATGCCCACCAAGTTGGAGCGGTGGATACGCTCGAAGCTCTCGGCGATCACCGCCTTGACGCCCAGCAGGTTAGTGCCCTTGGCCGCCCAGTCGCGGCTGGAGCCGGTGCCGTATTCCTGGCCGGCGATCACCACCAGCGGTGTGCCCGAGGCCTGGTACTGCATGGCGGCATCGTAGATCGCCATTTTCTCGCCAGTGGGGATATATAGCGTGTTACCGCCTTCCTCGCCGCCGAGCATTTCATTGCGGATACGGATATTGGCGAAGGTGCCGCGCATCATCACTTCATGGTTGCCCCGGCGTGAGCCGTAGGAGTTGAAGTCACGCGGCTCAACGCCCTGTTCGCGCAGGTAGCGCCCGGCCGGGCTGTCGGCCTTGATATTGCCGGCAGGGGAGATGTGGTCGGTGGTCACCGAATCCCCCAGCAGGGCCAGCACATTGGCGCCCTTGACGTCCTCGATCACCGGCAGCGGGCCAGCAATGTCGTCGAAGAACGGCGGGTGCTGGATGTAGGTGGAATCCGGTTGCCACACGTAGGTGGCTGCCTGCGGCACTTCAATGGCTTGCCACTGCTCGTCGCCGGCAAACACTTCGGCATATTCCTTGTGGAACATGCTGGTGCTGACCTGGGCCACTGCCTCGGCAATTTCCTGGCTGCTGGGCCAGATGTCCTTCAGGTACACCGGGTTGCCCTGCTGGTCATTGCCCAGCGGCTCGCTGCTGATGTCGATGCGCACGGTGCCGGCCAACGCGTAGGCGACGACCAGGGGCGGGGAGGCCAGCCAGTTGGTTTTCACCAGTGGGTGCACGCGGCCTTCGAAGTTACGGTTACCGGACAGCACCGAGGCCACGGTGAGGTCGGCCTTCTGGATAGCTTTTTCGATCGGCTCGGGCAGCGGCCCGGAGTTGCCGATACAGGTGGTGCAGCCGTAGCCCACCAGGTCGAAGCCAAGCTTGTCCAGGTATTGGGTGAGGCCCGCCGCCTTGTAGTAGTCGGTGACCACTTTGGAGCCCGGCGCCAGGGAGCTTTTCACCCAGGGCTTGCGGGCCAGGCCTTTTTCCACGGCTTTCTTTGCCACCAGCCCGGCGGCCATCATCACGCTGGGGTTGGAGGTGTTAGTGCAGGAGGTAATCGCGGCAATCACCACCGCGCCGTTTTTCAGGCGATAGGTGTTGCCTTCGTATTCATAATCCGCCTCGCCGACCAGGTCGGCATTGCCCACGGCAACGCCGCCCCCGCCTTCGCTTTCCAGGCGGCCTTCTTCTTTGCTGGTGGGCTTGAATTGCAGGTCGAGAAAATCGCTGAATGCTTGGCCTACATTCGGCAGGGCAACGCGATCCTGTGGGCGTTTGGGCCCGGCAAGGCTGGCCTCGACAGTGCCCATGTCCAGGGCCAGGGTGTCGGTGAAGATCGGCTCTTGGCCGGCGTTGCGCCACAGGCCCTGGGCCTTGGTATAGGCTTCCACCAGCTTGACCGTCTCAGCCGGGCGGCCGGACAGGCGCAGGTAATCCAGCGTCACCTCATCCACCGGGAAAAAGCCACAGGTCGCGCCATATTCCGGTGCCATGTTGGCGATGGTCGCGCGGTCGGCCAGGGGCAAGTCGGCCAGGCCGTCGCCGTAGAACTCGACGAACTTGCCCACCACGCCTTTCTTGCGCAGCATTTGTGTCACGGTCAGCACCAGGTCGGTGGCGGTGATGCCTTCCTTGAGCTTGCCGGTGAGCTTGAAACCGATCACTTCCGGGATCAGCATCGACACCGGCTGGCCGAGCATGGCCGCTTCGGCTTCGATGCCGCCCACGCCCCAGCCGAGTACGCCGAGGCCGTTGATCATGGTGGTGTGGGAGTCGGTGCCGACCAGGGTGTCGGGGAAGGCGTAGGTGCGGCCGTCTTCCTCTTTGGTCCACACGGTGCGGCCCAGGTATTCGAGGTTGACCTGGTGGCAGATGCCGGTGCCCGGCGGTACCACGCTGAAGTTGTCGAAGGCGCTCTGGCCCCAGCGCAGGAAGGCGTAGCGTTCGCCGTTGCGCTGCATTTCGATATCGACGTTCTGCTCGAAGGCGCTGGTGCTGCCAAACTTGTCGACCATCACCGAGTGGTCAATCACCAGGTCCACCGGGGACAGCGGGTTGATGCGCTGCGGGTCACCACCGGCCTTGGCCACGGCAGCGCGCATGGCGGCCAGGTCGACCACGGCGGGTACGCCGGTAAAGTCCTGCATCAGCACGCGGGCGGGGCGATACTGGATCTCGCGGTCAGACTGGCGCGCCTTGAGCCAGGCGGCGATGGCCTTGAGGTCGGTGCCGGTGACGGTCTTGGCGTCTTCCCAGCGCAGCAGGTTTTCCAGCAGCACCTTGAGGGACATCGGCAGCTTGTCCAGATCACCCAGGCTCTTGGCGGCTTCGGGCAGGCTGAAGTAGTGGTAGGTTTTGCTGTCTATGTGCAGTGTCTTAAGGGTTCTCAGGCTATCAAGGGATGACATTACATGACTCCTTATGGTCCGCACGGCTACGGACCTGACGGGACGAACAGAGCTATCACGTTAGCGCTGTTTTCATTAGCAGGCTAATAACTGGACTCTATCGCTGAGTCCAAGGTTCCGAACTCGGCTATCATGCGCGCGTTTTCATGACAGGTATTGCGATAGCGCAACGCCGGTTGATTCACCAGGAGATTCAATGAACACCCTTTTTATGCACTGCCGCCCGGGTTTTGAAGGCGAAGTCTGTTCCGAGATCGCGGAGCACGCCGCGCGCCTGAACGTTTCCGGCTACGCCAAGGCCAAGACCGGCAGCGCCTGCGCCGAATTTGTCTGCACCGAAGAAGACGGCGCCCAGCGCCTGATGCACGGCCAGCGCTTTGCCGAGCTGATCTTCCCGAGGCAGTGGGCGCGCGGGGTGTTTATCGACCTGCCGGAAACCGACCGCATCAGCGTGATCCTCGCCCACCTGCGCGAATTCCCTGTGTGCGGCAGCCTGTGGCTGGAGATGGTCGACACCAACGACGGCAAGGAACTGTCCAACTTCTGCAAGAAATTCGAAGTGCACCTGCGCAAAGCCCTGCTTAACGCCGGCAAGCTGGTGGACGACCCGAGCAAGCCGCGCCTGCTGCTGACCTTCAAGAGCGGTCGCGAAGTGTTCATGGGCCTGGCCGAGTCGAACAACTCGGCGATGTGGCCCATGGGCATTCCGCGCCTCAAGTTCCCGCGTGACGCGCCTAGCCGCTCGACCCTCAAGCTGGAGGAGGCCTGGCACCACTTTATCCCCCGTGACCAGTGGGACGAACGCCTGCACGGCGACATGACCGGCGTCGACCTTGGCGCAGCGCCAGGCGGCTGGACCTGGCAATTGGTCAACCGTGGCATGCTGGTGACCGCCATCGACAACGGCCCCATGGCCGAAAGCCTGATGGACACTGGCCTGGTGCAGCACCTGATGGCCGACGGCTTCACCTTCGTGCCCAAGCAGCCGGTAGACTGGATGGTCTGCGACATCGTCGAGAAACCTGCGCGCAACGCGGCACTGTTGGAAACCTGGATTGGCGAAGGGCATTGCCGCGAGGCGGTGGTGAACCTGAAGTTACCGATGAAACAGCGTTACGCCGAAGTGAAGCGTTTGCTGGAACGCATCGAAGAGGGCTTCAAGGCGCGTGGAATCCGTGTGGAGATCGGCTGCAAGCAGCTCTACCACGACCGCGAAGAAGTGACATGTCACCTGCGCCGCCTGGTAGACGTAAAGAAAACCAAAAGCCGCTGAGATCCAAAATGTGGGAGCGGGCTTGCTCGCGAAAGCGGTATAACAGTCAAAATTTATGTTGAATGTGCCCGCGTCTTCGCGAGCAAGCCCGCTCCCACAGGAGTCCGGGTTAGTTTTAGGAGTGAAGTATGAGTCTTGAACTGCCGGTTGACGGCACCCTCGACGCCACCGGCCTCAATTGCCCAGAGCCGGTGATGATGTTGCACCAGCACATCCGCGACCTGCCGGCGGGCGGCCTGCTCAAGGTGATCGCCACCGACCCGTCGACCCGTCGCGATATCCCCAAGTTCTGCGTGTTTCTCGACCACGAACTGGTGGGTCAGCAGGAAGATGCTGGTACCTACCTGTACTGGATCCGCAAGAAAGCCGAGTGACCCCGAACCCTCTGTAGGAGCGAGCTTGCTCGCGAAAAACCAGAGAGCGCCGCGTTCACTCAGAAAGCCCGCGTAATCGTTAACGTTTTTCGCGAGCAAGCTCGCTCCTACTGGGCCCGAATGCGTCGGCGTGCACTGCGCGCCAGGCGCACCACCAACATCCCCGCCGCACAGCTCAAGCCCACGATCAGGCCTTGCCATAAACCGCTCGGGCCGCTGGGCTCACCGAGCCAGTTGGTCAGGCCCAGGGCGTAGCCCACCGGCAGGCCCACGCCCCAATAGGCGAACAGGGTCAGTACCATGGTCACCCGGGTGTCCTGATAGCCGCGCAGTGCGCCCGCGGCGGTGACCTGGATCGAGTCGGAGAACTGGAACAACGCCGAGAACACAATCAGCATCGACGCCAAGTGGATCACCACCGGGTCAGGGGTGTAGATCGCTGCAATCTGCTCGCGAAACAGCAGCATCAAGCTGCAGGAAAAGCACGCGTACGCCAGGGCGGTGCCCATGCCGACGCCGGCGGCGAAGCGAGCTTCCCGGGGTTCGCCGCGCCCCAACGCCTGGCCGACCCGCACGGTGACGGCCATGCTCAGGGAATAGGGGATCATGAACACCAGGGAGCTGACGTTCAGGGCGATCTGATGGCCGGACACCACGGTAGCGCCCAGGCTGCCAAGCAACAGGGCAATCACCGCGAAAATGCTCGACTCGGCGAAGATCGCCACACCAATCGGCAGGCCTATGCCCAATATGCGCTTGATCACCGTCCATTGCGGCCAGTCGAAGCGCTTGAACAATTCGCTGCTTTGATAGGCCGCGCCCCAGCGCGTCCAGATGGCCAGGCCGATCATCATCACCCACATCGCAATGGCGGTAGCCCAGCCACAGCCCACGCCGCCCATGGCCGGTACGCCAAAGTGGCCGTAGATGAAGATGTAGTTCAGCGGAATATTCAGCGCCAACCCGCACAAGCCCATGACCATGCTCGGCCGTGTGCGGCCCAGGCCGTCACTGAAACAGCGAAACACGTAGTACAACGCAACCGCCGGCATACCGGCGGCGATGCCGTGCAGGTAGCCCATGGACGGCTCGATCAGGTCGGGCTCGACCTTCATGGCATGCAGGATCGGCTCGGCGCACAGCAACAGCAGCGCGCCGCAGAGGCCGACCACCACGGCCAACCACAACGATTGGCGCACCAGAGGCCCGATCTCGGTGAGTTTGCCCGCGCCATAACGCTCGGCAACTTTCGGCGTGGTGGCCAGCAGAGTACCGGTCATCAACAGGTACACCGGGATCCAGATCGAATTACCCAGGCCCACCGCCGCCAAGTCCTGCGGGCTCACGCGCCCGGCCATCACCGCATCGACGAAGCTCATCGCGGTGGTTGCCAGTTGGCCAATCATGATCGGCAAGGCCAGCGTCAGCAGGCCGCGCACTTCCCGGCTGATGCGGGCGGGGCGGGAGAGGGTAGCGGTGGCAGTGTTCACGTACAGGTGTCCAATAAAAAGGCAGTCGCAAGGACGGCGGATTCTACGCGTTGACGCAGTGGTCAGGAAAAAACCTGTGTTAGGGATTTGTAAGCAATGCTCCCAGGCCTGCGCTGATCCCTGTGGGAGCTGGCTTGCCTGCGATGCGGGCACCTCGGTACATCAGGCAAACCGGGTCGATGCAATCGCAGGCAAGCCAGCTCCTACACAGGATCTTCTGTACACTGCCAATCCGCCAAAGGAGCCTGCCATGCTGATTGTTGCCGACGAAAATATCCCGCTGCTCGATGCATTCTTCGAAGGGTTTGGCGAGATTCGCCGTGTGCCTGGCCGTTCCATCGACCGCGCCACGGTCGAGCAGGCCGATGTACTGCTGGTGCGCTCGGTGACCAACGTCAACCGCGCCCTGCTCGAGGGCAGTAACGTGCGCTTTGTCGGCACGTGCACCATCGGCACCGACCACCTGGACCTCGACTACTTCAAGCAAGCGGGTATCCAGTGGTCCAGCGCGCCCGGCTGCAATGCGCGTGGGGTGGTGGACTACGTGCTCGGCAGCTTGCAGACCCTGGCTGAAATCGAAGGCGCCGACCTCAAGCAGCGTACCTACGGCATCGTCGGCGCCGGTGAAGTCGGCGGGCGCTTGGTCAAGGTGCTCAAGGGCCTGGGCTGGAATGTGTTGGTGTGCGACCCACCGCGCCAGGTCACCGAAGACGGTGATTACGTCAGCCTGCAGCAGATCATCGAGCACTGTGACGTGATCAGCTTGCATACGCCGCTGATCAAGTCCGGCAACGGTTCAACCTGGCACCTGTTTGATCACCAGCGCCTGGAACAGCTCAAGCCGGGCACCTGGCTGATCAACGCCAGCCGGGGCCCGGTGGTGGATAACGCCGCCCTGCGCGAGGTGTTGCTGGCGCGCGAAGACCTGCAAGCGGTGCTGGACGTGTGGGAAGGCGAGCCCGAGGTGGATGTCGAGCTGGCAGACCTGTGCGTGCTGGCCACGCCCCATATCGCCGGCTACAGCCTCGATGGCAAGCAGCGCGGCACCGCGCAGATTTACCAGGCGCTGTGTGCGCACCTGGGCCATGAGCCGAGTATCCAGCTGAGTGATTTGCTGCCGGCCCCCTGGCTGGCCGAGATGCACCTTAACGCTACGACTGACCCGGCCTGGGCACTGGCGACCTTGTGCCGCAGTGTGTACGACCCACGCCGTGACGATGCGGATTTCCGTCGCAGCCTGGTAGGTACCGTGCAGGAACAGCGCCAGGCCTTTGACCTGCTGCGCAAGCATTACCCGGAACGTCGCGAGATCGATGGCTTGAAGGTGCGCATCAAGGGGGAGTCGGCGGTGCTGTCACAGATCGTCACTGCTCTGGGTGCCGTACACCTATAACTGTAGGAGCGAGCTTGCTCGCGAAAAACGTCAACGATAACGCAGCGTTTCTGATTTAACGCGGCGCCCTCAGGTTTTTCGCGAGCAAGCTCGCTCCTACAGGGGGCATAAAAAACCCGGCCACCGGGGCCGGGTTTGAAAGAGCGTGGGCGCTTCAGCCTTGCTGGGCAGGCTTGACCAGTCGCTGTTCCAGTTCGCTGCAGGCTTGCTGGATCATTTCTTCGGTAATCTGCACTTCCTGGCCTTTGGCATCGATATACGAGCAAGGCAACTGTTGCGGCTGGCGGATCACTTCAATCTTGGCGTCGCTGCTATTTTGCAAGGTCATGGCCTGTCTCCTCATCAGGTTGTGTACCTACTTTAATTCCCCCGCATGAACGCGCCGTTACAACTCCTTACACGCTCATCGGTTTGAACACCCAGTCCACCAGAAACCGGTACATATTTCCAGATGAGGCTTAGACCGATAGCCTCTAGCGGCCTGCATCGGTGGGCATAATTAACCTGACTCATTGTTATTCGCGCAAGTTCCCCCAATGTTGGAGGGTACAGATTCCTCATTGGTGATACCTCCCATGTTCTCCATCCGTCAACGCCGTGCGATTCGCCTGGCCAGCCGCTTTATCGCACCCTATCGCTGGCAGGCGCTTGGCGCACTGCTGGCGCTGATCGTCACCGCTGGCATCACCTTGTCCATGGGGCAGGGCATACGCCTGCTGGTGGACCAGGGCTTCATGACCCAGTCGCCGCACCTGCTCAACCAGTCCATCGGCCTGTTCATGCTGTTGGTGCTCGGCCTGGCCGTGGGCACCTTCACGCGGTTTTACCTGGTGTCGTGGATTGGCGAGCGGGTAGTGGCCGATATTCGCCGGCAAGTGTTCAACCACCTGATCTACCTGCACCCAGGCTTCTACGAGAACAACCGCAGCTCGGAAATCCAGTCGCGGCTGACCACCGACACCACCTTGCTGCAATCGGTGATCGGCTCATCGCTGTCGCTGTTTTTGCGCAATGCGCTGATGGTGATCGGCGGCATCGTGTTGCTGTTTATCACGAACCCCAAGCTCACCAGTATCGTGGTGGTGGCGTTGCCGTTGGTGCTGGCGCCGATCCTGATCTTCGGGCGTCGGGTGCGCAGCCTGTCGCGTTTGAGCCAGGACCGTATCGCGGACGTTGGCAGCTATGTCGCCGAGACCTTGGGCCAGATCAAGACCGTGCAGGCCTATAACCATCAGGTGCAGGACGAACAGCGCTTTGCCGTCACCGTCGAGGACGCCTTCATCACCGCACGTAAGCGCATCTTGCAGCGCTCCTGGCTGATTACCCTGGTGATCATGCTGGTGCTCGGCGCGGTGGGCGTGATGCTGTGGGTGGGCGGCATGGACGTGATCAGCGGGCGCATTTCCGGCGGTGAGCTGGCGGCGTTCGTGTTCTACAGCCTGATTGTCGGCAGCGCTGTCGGCACCCTGAGCGAAGTGCTCGGCGAGTTGCAGCGTGCCGCCGGGGCGGCCGAGCGGATCGGTGAACTGTTGCAGTCAGGCAACGACATCCAGGCGCCGGCCACAGGCGGGGTACGTTTGCCAGAACGGGTCAGCGGCCGCATGGAACTGCAAGACCTGCGTTTTTCCTACCCCTCGCGACCGGACAGCTACGCCATCGACGGCTTGAACCTCACCATCAACCCGGGCGAAACCCTGGCGTTGGTAGGGCCGTCCGGTGCGGGCAAGTCGACGATCTTCGACCTGCTGCTGCGCTTCTACGACCCCCAGCAAGGCCGCATCCTGCTTGAAGGCCAGCCGCTGACCGAGCTTGACCCATTAGACCTGCGGCGCCATTTCGCCCTGGTGTCCCAGAGCCCGGCGTTGTTCTTTGGCAGCGTCGAGGACAACATCCGCTACGGCAACCCGTCCGCCACCACCGCCCAGGTTGAAGCTGCCGCGCGTATTGCCCACGCCCACGACTTCATCCTGCAAATGCCCGACGGCTACCAAACCCACCTCGGCGAAAGTGGCCAGGGCCTCTCCGGCGGCCAACGTCAACGCCTGGCCATCGCCCGCGCCCTGTTGGTCGACGCACCGATCCTGCTGCTGGACGAAGCCACCAGCGCCCTCGACGCTCAGAGCGAACACCTGATCCAGCAAGCGCTGCCGCAACTCATGCAGGGGCGCACCACGCTGGTGATCGCACACCGTTTGGCCACGGTGAAGAATGCCGACCGCATTGCGGTGATGGACCAGGGCAAGCTGGTGGCGGTGGGCACGCATCAGCAGTTGATTGCGAGCAACCCGCTGTATGCGCGGTTGGCGGCGTTGCAGTTCAGTGATGGAGCTGAACAGGTGAAATAAAAAATGCCCGCATCTCTCGATGCGGGCACTGGACCCTCTGTAGGAGCGAGCTTGCTCGCGAAGACCTCACAGGCGCCGTGTTTATCCAGAAAGCACGCGTTAGCGTTGACGTTCTTCGCGAGCAAGCTCGCTCCTACTGGTCGTCGAAGTAGCGCTCATGCCAATCCACCAACGGCTGCGGTGAGTTGAGCTTCTGCCCGTAGATCACCGAATAAGACAGCACGTTCTGCACATACTGGCGGGTTTCGTCGAAGGGGATGCTTTCCACCCATACGTCGAAACTCAAGTGGTCTGCGCCGCGCAGCCATTGGCGCACGCGGCCTGGGCCGGCGTTGTAGGCAGCGGAGGCGAGCACGCGGTTGCCGTTGAACTGGCTGTGCACCTGGCTCAGGTAAGCAGCGCCGAGCTGGATGTTTTTATCCGGGTCCAGCACCTGGGCCGGGGAGGCCAGGGGGATACTGAACTTGCGCGCGGTTTCCTTGGCGGTGCCGGGCATCAGTTGCATCAGGCCGCTGGCGCCAACGCCGGAGCGGGCGTCATCCATGAACGCGCTTTCCTGGCGCGTGATGGCAAAGATCCAGCTGGAGTGCAGGCCACGTACCTTGGCTTCGCGCACCAGGGTGTCGCGGTGGGCCATCGGGAAGCGGATGTCCAGGTCGTCCCAGTACTGGGCCTGGCTGATGGTGCGGATCGCCGGGAAGTACCACTTCATGTCGTAGGCCAGTTTGGCCTGGGCGACCATCTCGTCACGGTTGAAATGACGGCTGACGTGGTACCACTCACGGCGGCCGTCGACGATCTGGCCGCGGGCGTAGAACTCCAGGGCACGGCGCACGCCTGGGGTGTTGCGGACCTTGTTGACCAGAGCCTGGCTCATCACCAGCGGCTTGTTGTTCAACTGGTAAGGCGATTTGGAGCGGTCAGCGGCGAGGAAACCGTAGAAATCGCGCTCCTTGGCGACGTTTTTATACAGCACCAAGGCTTGCGGGTTTTTCGGCTCGGCCAGTTCCAGGCTGCGCGCCTGCCAGTAGCGCCAGCGGTTGGTGGTGGCCAGGTCTTGTGGGAGTTTGCGGGTCAACTGGTAGGCGTCTTCCCAGCGCGCCAGGCGCAGCAGCAGGCGCAGGCGCCACTCGGAGACCGTATTGTCGCGCAGCTCGGGGTCATACTTGGTCATGACCTCCAGCGCGCGCGGGTCGAAGCGCTTGGCCAGGGTCAAGCCGATCTCGCGGGCAATCGACACTTTTTCGTCACGGGAGAAGTGCATGCTGCTGGCGTAACCGTCGAGCAGGGACATGGCCTTGTCCGGATCCTGGCGTGCCAGGCGGCGCAGGCCCAGGCCCACGGCGTCAGCCATGGCCTCGGTGGCCGGCTGGAAGCGTGACGGGTCACTGAGCATGTCGGGCTTTTGCGCCACATCCACCATCAAGCGGCCTTGGACACCGAGGGTGGGCAGGGTTTTCACCAGGCTATTGGCCAGCGCGTAGTTACGCGCTTCGGCGGCGAGCTTGGTGCGCTCCCAGATCTTCTGCTCGGTGAGTTGGCCGGCAGCGGCCCATTGGCCAAACGTGGCGTCACAGGCGGCTGGTTGGGATTTGCCGGTCATCCACAGCTTTTCGGCGGTCTTGTAGCCTTCGGCCTTCAGGTTGTGGCTGAGCTGATATTGGCCATGCAGGCAGTCAAGTTCGACGAAATTGAGCTTGGTGTCGTAGTACTTTTCAAAGGTCTGCCAATCGCCGCGTTCGGCCAGCCAGCGCAGCCAACGCAGTTTCATCCAGTTGGCCTGGGGCAGGTCGCCGTGTTTGGCGAGAAATTGTTCGATTTCCTCGTTGCTCGCGGTTTTCAGGCGCGCGGTCAACTCGTCATAGGCCAGGTAGGGCGTGAGCGGGTAATCGGCCAGGGCCTGGCTGTATTGCATGTAGGGGCCGCTGTCACCCTTGGCCAGGGCACGTTTGGCTTGATCGTAATACTGGCGTTGAGTGGTGAGGTCCACCGCCTGGGCGGATTGAACGGCAGTGGCGGAAAGAAGCAGACAAGATAAAAAGTTGAAAAGGCGACTGCGCATGAGACGTCCGTGCAGAGAAATCACGATTAGCACCGGCACTGCCGACACTGATTGCCCCTAGCTTAGCCTTTTGCCAGCGGCCCGCGAAAGCTTTGCCGGCTGGTTCGTTCAAGTTCGCCGGAAATGTCCTACAGAACGTGTCAATAGAGAAAATGCCGACCGCATCCCACCCTCACATCAGGTAGAATGCGCGCCCAGTTTTTGGAGAAGCGTATGACCCTGCTCAAATTCAGCGATGTGTCCCTTGCTTTCGGCGCCATGCCGTTGTTGGACAAGGTGTCCTGGCAGATCGCCCGTGGTGAGCGGGTGTGCATCATCGGCCGCAACGGCACCGGCAAGTCCAGCATGATGAAGCTGGTAAAAGGCGACCAGAAGCCCGATGACGGCTCTGTCTGGCGTGCCCCGGGCCTCAAGATCGGCGAATTGCCGCAAGAATTGCCGGTGGCCGACGGACGGACAGTGTTCGACGTGGTTGCCGAAGGCCTGGACGGCGTTGGCGAGTTGCTCGCGCAATACCATCACCTGGCGCAGAACTGCGTCACCGAGGAAGACCTCGACAAACTGATGCACGTCCAGCAAGACCTCGAAGCCCGTGACGGCTGGCGCTTGCAGCAACTGGTGGACAGCACCCTGAGCCGCCTGCAACTGCCGGCCGACAAGACCCTCGCCGAATTGTCCGGCGGCTGGCGTCGTCGCGTGCTGCTGGCCCAGGCCCTGGTGTCCGAGCCGGACCTGCTGCTGCTCGACGAACCGACCAACCACCTGGACATCGGCGCCATTGCCTGGCTTGAAGAAGCCATCAAGGACTTCCAGGGCGCCGTGCTGTTTATCACGCACGACCGTGCATTTCTGCAGAGCCTGGCCACGCGCATCCTCGAACTGGACCGTGGCGGCCTGATCGACTGGAACGGCGACTACGCCAGCTTCCTGGTGCACAAGGAAGCCGCCCTGGCGGCCGAAGAAACTGCCAACGCGCTGTTCGACAAGAAGCTGGCCCAGGAAGAAGTCTGGATCCGCCAGGGCATCAAGGCCCGTCGCACCCGTAACGAAGGCCGCGTACGTGCCTTGAAAGCCTTGCGCGTCGAGCGCAGTGAGCGCCGCGAGCGCACCGGCAAGGCCAATATCCAGCTCGATACTGCCGACAAGTCGGGCAAGCAAGTGATGGTGCTGGAGAACGTCAGCTTCCATCACCCGGACGGCCCGTTCCTGATCAAGGACTTCTCCATGGTCCTGCAGCGCGGCGACCGTATCGGCCTGCTGGGCGCCAACGGTACCGGCAAGACTACGTTGCTCAAGCTGATGCTCAGCGGTCTGCAACCGACCAGCGGCAAGGTGGAAGAGGGCACTCGCATCGACGTGGCCTACTTTGACCAGTTGCGCCACCAGTTGGACCTGGAAAAGACCGTGATCGACAACGTCGCCGAAGGCCGTGACTTTATCGACATCGACGGCCAGAGCCGCCACGTACTCAGCTACCTGGGTGACTTCCTGTTCAGCCCGCAACGTGCGCGCACGCCGGTCAAGGCGCTGTCGGGTGGTGAGCGTGCGCGCCTGCTGCTGGCCAAGCTGTTCAGCAAGCCGGCCAACCTGCTGGTACTCGACGAACCGACCAACGACCTCGACGTGGAAACCCTGGAACTGCTGGAAGAGGTCCTGCTGACCTTCAACGGCACCGTACTGATGGTCAGCCACGACCGGGAATTCCTCGACAACGTGGTCACCAGCACCCTGGTCTTCGAAGGTGAAGGCAAGGTGCGTGAATACGTGGGCGGCTATCAGGACTGGCTGCGCCAGGGCGGCTCACCGCGCCTGCTGGGCGTGACCGAGAGCAAGTCGGGCAAAGCAGACTTGAACACGGCGGTGGTGGCTCCGGTCGCTGCCCAAGCGCCTGCACCGGCGGCTGACGCTGCGCCGGCCAAGAAAAAGCTGAGCTATAAGTTGCAGCGCGAGCTGGAAGCCTTGCCGGGTGAGATCGACGCCAAGGAACAGCAGATTGCTGCGGTCGAAGCGGAAATGGCTGACGCTGGTTTCTACCTGCGCCCTGCGGCAGAAACTGCCAAGGTCATCGCCTCTTTGGAGACGTTGAACCAGGAGCTGGAAGCGTTGGTTGAGCGTTGGGCCGAGTTGGATGCTTGAGTGATCGCACCGCAATAAAAAAGCCCGGCGCTCTTCTATGAGCGCCGGGCTTTTTAATATGAAATGCGATCCAACTGTGGGAGCTGGCTTGCCTGCGATAGCGGTGTATCAGCCACTTGATGCATCAACTGACAGGCTGCTATCGCAGGCAAGCCAGCTCCCACATTAGACCTTCATCGGTCTTACGAACTCTTTACCAGTTTGACGGCCAGCACATCGCACGGCGCGCCGTGCAATACATCATTGGCGGTCGAGCCCAGCAGCAAGGCCAAGCCGTGGCGCCCATGGCTACCCACTACGATCAGGTCACAACCCTGTTCCTTGGCCAAGTGGTGAATTTCCTGGCGCGGTTGGCCGTATGTCAGGTGGCAGTCTTCCTTTTTCAGGTGCGGGTATTTGAGAATCAAACGGTCCAGGCGCTCCTTGGCCTGGTCAAATTGTTGCTGCTGCAGCTGGGAAAGGTCCATCGGCACGTCACCACCAAAGGCCATGGCCATGGGCTCGACGATGTGTACCAACGACAGTTTGGCGCCATTGGCAATCGCGGATTCCTGTGCGCGCTTGATCACTGGGTCGCACTCTTCGGTCAGGTCGACAGCGACCAGAATATGTTCGTAGGGCATGAGGCGTTCCTCCAGGGGACTGCAATAAGTTCAGTATGGCTGCTTTCAAGCGGATGGGGTTGCCGCAGATCAAATCCGCTCATCTAGAAATTCGGGAGTACACATATGACGGTCTGGATAGTGGTGTCAATCCTTGCGGTGGTTTTAAGCCCCCTGGTATGGCTGCGTCCTTCGCGCCAGCAGAGCGGGCGCATGGCCCTGCGCATGGAGGCACGCCGCATCGGGTTGGCCATGCAGTTGGCGCCTCAGGAGTGGCCGCACTGGCTCAAGCAGGAGCCGCCGAGCCCCTGTGCGCAGTACTGCCGACCACGGCGCGGTAGCACGCCCGCAACCTGGAGTTACTGGCAACTGGAGCCGGGGCTATGGGTCAATCAGTGGCGTGAACCTTGTGTGGATGAGAAGTTGTTGCCGCATTTTGCAACGCTGCCGGCGAACGTCTACAAGGTCGAGGCTGACAAACAGATGATTGCTTTGTATTGGGGTGAGAAGGGCGACGCAAGCGTACTCAAAGACATCGATACGCTGCTCAAGGCCCTGGCCTGACCCAAACCTTGTAGGCGCGAGCTTGCTCGCGAAAATCGCCAACGCTAACGCGGATAATCAGGCTACACGCGGCGCTCTCCAGGTTTTCGCGAGCAAGCTCGCTCCTACAGAAAAGCCGAGCAAATAAAAAGCCAGGAAAGCCGGGCAATAAAAAGCCCGACATCATCATCGGGCTGGAGGTGGCCAGGCAGGCCGGTAAATCTGTAGGTTGCCGCTAGCCTAGCCGTGTATTGCTTTCTGTACAGCCTTTTCCCACATCTTTTCTATTATTGATCCTGTGAATATTTGAATATTGACGGGTGGCCTGCCTGTGGGCCGGGTTCTGAAATGACTGGAAAGTCGCGTTTTTACTAGCCTTTGGAGCGATTGACAATTGCTCGGAATTGGATGAAGGTGGCGTACCCAAATCAAACGGGCGTATGAATTGAGCGTTTGCCTGTCAGACGACTCATACAAAACCCGACTATCGCACTGGCGGGTGTGCCTGGCGGATTGGCGTGAGCATTGACTCAACTGTCAATGTCAAACCAGAGACCAGCGTCCAGTGTGTACTGTTCAGCTTCCATATCGTGGAGATCAGTTGATGATTTACGAAGGTAAAGCCATCACGGTTAAGGCTCTTGAAAGTGGCATCGTCGAACTCAAATTCGACCTCAAGGGTGAGTCCGTCAACAAGTTCAACCGTCTAACCCTGAACGAACTGCGTCAGGCCGTAGACACCATCAAAGCAGATGCTTCGGTCAAGGGCGTGATCGTCTCCAGCGGCAAGGACGTGTTTATTGTCGGCGCTGACATCACCGAATTCGTCGACAACTTCAAGCTGCCCGATGCCGAGCTGGTGGCTGGCAACCTCGAAGCCAACAAGATCTTCAGCGATTTCGAAGACCTCAACGTGCCGACCGTTGCTGCCATCAATGGCATCGCGTTGGGCGGCGGCCTGGAAATGTGCCTGGCGGCAGATTTCCGCGTCATGTCCGCGACGGCCAAGATCGGCCTGCCGGAAGTCAAGCTGGGCATCTACCCAGGCTTTGGCGGTACCGTGCGCCTGCCGCGCCTGATCGGTGCTGACAACGCGATCGAATGGATCGCCGCGGGTAAGGAAAACAAGGCTGAAGACGCACTGAAAGTCGGTGCCGTCGACGCGGTAGTGGCTCCGGACAAACTGGCCGAAGCCGCGCTGAACCTGATCAAGGGCGCCATCAGCGGCGAATTTGACTACAAGGCCAAGCGTCAGCCGAAGCTGGAAAAACTCAAGCTCAACGCCATCGAACAGATGATGTCGTTCGAAACCGCCAAAGGTTTCGTGGCCGGCCAGGCCGGCCCGAACTACCCGGCGCCGGTTGAAGCGATCAAGACCATCCAGAAGGCCGCGAGCTTCGGTCGCGACAAAGCCCTGGAAGTGGAAGCGGCAGGCTTCGTCAAACTGGCGAAAACCTCGGCTGCGCAAAGCCTGATCGGCCTGTTCCTGAACGATCAGGAATTGAAGAAAAAGGCCAAGGCCTACGACGAAATTGCCAAGGACGTGAAACAGGCTGCCGTACTCGGCGCCGGTATCATGGGTGGCGGTATCGCCTATCAGTCGGCCTCCAAAGGCACGCCGATCCTGATGAAAGACATCAACGAACACGGGATCGAGCAGGGCCTGGCCGAAGCCGCCAAGCTGCTGGTGGGCCGCGTTGATAAAGGCCGCATGACCGCTGCAAAAATGGCTGAAGTGCTTAACGGCATTCGTCCTACGCTGTCCTACGGCGATTTCGGCCACGTCGACCTGGTGGTCGAAGCGGTTGTCGAAAACCCGAAGGTCAAGCAAGCCGTGCTGGCTGAAGTGGAAGCCCAGGTCAAAGATGACACCATCCTGGCCTCCAACACTTCGACCATTTCCATCTCGCTGCTGGCCAAGGCCCTCAAGCGTCCGGAAAACTTCGTCGGCATGCACTTCTTCAACCCGGTGCACATGATGCCGCTGGTAGAAGTGATCCGTGGCGAGAAGTCCAGCGAGCTGGCCGTGGCCACTACCGTTGCCTACGCCAAGAAAATGGGCAAGAACCCGATCGTGGTCAATGACTGCCCGGGCTTCTTGGTCAACCGCGTGCTGTTCCCGTACTTCGGCGGTTTCGCCAAGTTGGTCAGCGCCGGTGTGGATTTTGTGCGCATCGACAAGGTCATGGAAAAATTCGGCTGGCCAATGGGCCCGGCGTACCTGATGGACGTGGTCGGTATCGACACCGGCCACCACGGTCGCGACGTCATGGCTGAAGGCTTCCCGGACCGCATGAAAGACGACCGTCGTTCGGCTGTGGACGCACTCTACGAAGCCAAGCGCCTGGGCCAGAAGAACGGCAAGGGCTTCTACGCCTACGAGACCGACAAGAAGGGCAAGCAGAAGAAAGTGGCCGACCCATCGGTGCACGAAGTACTCGCTCCGGTCATCTACGAACAGCGTGAGGTGTCTGACGAGGACATCATCAACTGGATGATGATCGCCCTGTGCCTGGAAACCGTGCGTTGCCTGGAAGACGGCATCGTTGAAACCGCCGCCGAAGCCGATATGGGCCTGGTGTACGGTATTGGTTTCCCTCCATTCCGTGGTGGTGCGCTGCGTTACATCGACTCCATCGGTGTGGCCCAGTTCGTTGCCCTGGCTGATCAGTACGCTGATCTGGGCCCGCTGTACCACCCGACCGCGAAGCTGCGTGAAATGGCCAAGAACGGCCAGAGCTTCTTCGGTTAAGTGCCCAGACGACTAGAGCGAGAATATTTATGAGCTTGAATCCAAGAGACGTCGTGATCGTCGACTTCGGTCGTACGCCGATGGGCCGCTCCAAGGGCGGCATGCACCGCAACACCCGCGCCGAAGACATGTCGGCGCACCTGATCAGCAAAGTGCTGGAGCGCAACACCAAGGTCGACCCGAACGAAGTCGAGGACGTGATCGGGGGCTGCGTCAACCAGACCCTGGAGCAGGGCTGGAACATCGCGCGCATGGCGTCGCTGATGACCCAGATCCCGCACACCGCGGCCGGCCAGACCGTCAGCCGCCTGTGTGGCTCGTCGATGAGCGCGCTGCACACCGCTGCCCAAGCGATCATGACCGGCAACGGCGATGTGTTCGTAGTCGGCGGCGTGGAGCACATGGGCCACGTCAGCATGATGCACGGCGTCGATCCTAACCCGCACATGTCCCTCTACGCGGCGAAAGCCTCGGGCATGATGGGTCTTACCGCGGAAATGCTCGGCAAAATGCACGGCATCACCCGTGAAGCCCAGGACGCGTTCGGCCTGCGCTCCCACCAGCTCGCTCACAAGGCGACTGTGGAAGGCAAGTTCAAGGATGAAATCATCCCGATGAACGGCTACGACGAGAATGGTTTCCTGAAACTGTTCGACTACGACGAAACCATTCGTCCGGACACCACCCTGGAAAGCCTGGCGGCCCTCAAGCCAGCCTTCAATCCAAAGGGCGGCACCGTGACAGCCGGTACTTCCTCGCAGATCACCGACGGTGCTTCGTGCATGATCGTGATGTCGGCGCAGCGTGCCCAGGACCTGGGTATCCAGCCGCTGGCGGTGATTCGTTCGATGGCAGTAGCGGGTGTGGATCCTGCGATCATGGGCTATGGTCCAGTACCGGCCACACAAAAAGCCTTGAAGCGCGCGGGCCTTTCCATCTCCGATATCGACTTCTTCGAGCTCAACGAAGCTTTCGCCGCACAGGCCCTGCCCGTGCTGAAAGATTTGAAAGTACTCGACAAGATGAACGAGAAGGTTAACCTGCACGGCGGTGCGATTGCCCTGGGCCACCCATTCGGTTGCTCCGGTGCGCGTATCTCCGGCACTTTGCTTAACGTGATGAAGCAAAATGGCGGCAACCTTGGGGTTGCTACCATGTGCATTGGTCTCGGCCAAGGCATCTCCACCGTCTTCGAACGCGTCTAAACGTTCGGTTGACGGAAGCCGGGGCCCAGTGCCCCGGTTTTTGTTTTTTGGAACTTTTAAATATTTTTTTTCAACAAATTTTGCATGAGGGCCAGAGCATGAAAGTCGAACCCGGGCTCTACCAGCATTACAAGGGGCCGCAGTACCGTGTTTTCAGCGTGGCGCGCCACTCTGAAACTGAAGAAGAAGTGGTGTTTTACCAAGCGCTGTATGGTGAATACGGCTTTTGGGTGCGCCCTTTGAGCATGTTCCTGGAGACCGTCGAAGTTGACGGCGAGCAGGTCCCGCGCTTTGCTTTGGTCACGGCCGAACCCAGTCTTTTTACAGGGCAATAACGGCAGGTCGCGCAGAATGCTGCGCTTGACCTCATCCGGTTGCCACTATATATAGCGTTGCCGCGTCAGGCGCCAACTGCCTTTCACTTCTCGAATTCAGGAATTTTCCGATCCATGGGCAAATCGCTGGTCATTGTGGAATCCCCGGCTAAGGCCAAGACCATCAACAAGTACTTGGGCAACGAGTACGTGGTGAAGTCGAGTATCGGCCATATCCGAGACCTGCCCACCAGCGGTTCGGCTAGCGCCAGCAAGGAGCCTGCCGCCAAGCGCGGCAAGGCCGCCGCGGGCGAAGGTCCGGTACTCACGCCTAAAGAAAAAGCGCGCAAGCAACTGGTTTCGCGCATGGGTGTGGACCCGGACCATGGCTGGAAGGCCAAGTATGAAATCCTTCCGGGCAAGGAAAAGGTCATCGAAGAGCTGCGCCGGCTCGCCAAAGATGCTGACACCATCTATCTCGCGACGGACTTGGACCGCGAAGGGGAAGCCATTGCCTGGCACCTGCGCGAAGCCATCGGCGGTGATGACAGCCGCTATAAGCGCGTGGTGTTCAACGAAATCACCAAGAAAGCCATTCAGGAAGCGTTCTCCAAGCCGGGCGAGCTGGACATTGATCGTGTCAACGCCCAGCAGGCCCGTCGCTTCCTCGACCGCGTCGTGGGCTACATGGTCTCGCCACTGCTGTGGGCGAAGATCGCCCGTGGCCTGTCCGCCGGCCGTGTGCAATCGGTGGCGGTCAAGCTGGTGGTGGAGCGTGAGCGCGAGATCCGTGCGTTCATCCCCGAAGAATACTGGGAAGTCCACGCCGACCTCGGCACTGCCAAGGGCGCCAACGTGCGCTTTGAAGTGGCCCGTGAGAAAGGCGAGGCCTTCAAGCCGCTGAACGAAGCCCAGGCCATGGCCGCGCTGGAGAAGCTCAAGGCCTCCAGCTACAGCATCGTCAAGCGTGAAGACAAACCGACCAGCAGCAAGCCGTCGGCACCGTTCATCACCTCCACCCTGCAACAGGCCGCGAGCAACCGCCTGGGCTTCGGGGTGAAGAAGACCATGATGATGGCCCAGCGTCTGTATGAAGCGGGCTACATCACGTATATGCGTACGGACTCCACCAACCTGTCGCAAGACGCGGTGGCGATGGCGCGTACCTATATTGAAAGCGAATTCGGCAAGACCTACCTGCCGGAGAAGCCGAACGTCTACAGCAGCAAGGAAGGCGCACAAGAGGCTCACGAAGCGATTCGTCCTTCTGACGCCAACACCACGCCTGCCAAGCTGAGCGGCATGGAGCGCGACGCTGAGCGCCTCTACGAGCTGATCTGGCGCCAATTCCTGGCATGCCAGATGCTGCCGGCGCAATACCTGTCTACAACCGTCAGCGTGGGCGCGGGCGATTTCGAGCTGCGTGCCAAGGGCCGTATCCTCAAGTTCGACGGCTATACCCGTGTGATGCCGCAGATTGCCAAGCCTGGCGATGATGACGTGCTACCGGACATGGCCCAGGGCGACACGCTGAAGCTGATCAAGCTCGACCCGTCCCAGCACTTCACCAAGCCGCCGGCGCGTTATTCCGAAGCCAGCCTGGTCAAAGAGATGGAGAAGCGCGGTATCGGTCGTCCATCGACCTACGCGGCGATCATCTCCACCATCCAGGACCGTGGCTACGTTGCGTTGCACAACCGTCGTTTCTATTCGGAAAAGATGGGTGACATCGTGACCGAGCGTCTGTCGGAGAGCTTCTCCAACCTGATGGACTACGGCTTCACTGCCGGCATGGAAGAGAACCTCGATGACGTGGCTCAGGGCGAGCGCGACTGGAAAAACGTGCTCGACGAGTTCTATGGCGACTTCAAGAAAAAGCTCGAAGTGGCCGAGAACCCTGAGAACGGGATGCGCGCCAACCAGCCGGTGATGACGGATATTCCGTGCACCACCTGCGGTCGGCCGATGCAGATTCGTACTGCCTCCACCGGCGTGTTCCTCGGTTGCTCGGGCTACAGCCTGCCGCCCAAAGAGCGCTGCAAGGCGACCGTCAACCTGGTGCCGGGCGACGAAATTGCGGCTGACGATGAGGGTGAATCCGAGTCGCTGGTGCTGCGCGGCAAACACCGCTGCCCGATCTGCAGCACGGCGATGGACGCCTACCTGCTGGACGAGAAGCACAAGCTGCACATCTGCGGTAACAACCCCGATTGCAATGGCTACGAGATTGAAGAGGGCACCTACCGCATCAAGGGCTATGAAGGCCCGAGCCTGGAATGCGACAAGTGCGGCAATGAGATGCAGCTCAAGACCGGCCGTTTCGGCAAGTTCTTCGGTTGCACCAACCCGACGTGCAAAAACACCCGCAAACTGCTGAAAAGCGGGGATGCGGCGCCGCCGAAGATGGACCCGGTGAAGATGCCTGAGCTCAAGTGCGAGAAGGTCAACGACACCTATATCCTGCGTGACGGCGCTTCGGGGCTGTTCCTGGCCGCCAGCCAGTTCCCGAAAAACCGCGAGACCCGTGCGCCGTTGGTGATGGAGATCGTGCCGCACAAGGACGAGATCGATCCGAAGTACCACTTCCTGTGTGAAGCGCCGAAGAAGGACCCGGATGGTCGCCCAGCCGTGATCCGCTATAGCCGCAAGACCAAGGAGCAGTACGTGCAGACCGAAGTGGACGGCAAGCCGACTGGCTGGAAAGCGTTCTACGACGGCGGCAAGTGGAAGGTCGAGGACAAGCGCCAAGGCGCTTGATCCGCTAGTCTGTTAACGCCAAAAGCCGTCTGTATAGACGGCTTTTGCTTACTGTAGGAGCGAGCTTGCTCGCGAAGATCGTTAACGAAAACGCGGGAAGCCTGGCACCCAGCGGTGCCTGGAAGTTTTTCGCGAGCGAGCTCGCTCCTACACAGCCAGCATCACGCCTATTCGTTGTGGAGATTGCCGTCATGGCCAACGAACTCTATACCCGTACCAATCAGAAAATTTACTTCGCGGGTTTGTCCCTGGAGGCCCTTGGTCGCGCCAAGGAAGGGAAAGAGATGAATGCCATCGCGCTGGTACAGGCGGGGCGCGAAGCGGCGTTGTTCCACCTGTACGGTGCCTTGCTGGGGCTGTGCCATGAGATCGCCGGGTTCTACCGCTTGCCCCAGGCGGGCGCACCGCGGGCGGAAATGATCATGAATCGTGAAGTGCTGGATTTCATGGCCATCCCCGAGTTGGCCGAGTTGGTGGAAATGGCCCAAAGCCCTGACAGTTGGGTGGCGCGGCTGCTCAAGGCCCATGCGGATATGTTCCAGCCGCCGCGTATTCCCCATGTGCCCAAGGGGGATGTCACCCAGCCGCTGATCGTCGCTGTGGCGTTGGAGCAGGATGAGCCCAAGCCTTTGAGCCGTGGGGAGTTGGAAGGCTGGCGCCAGGAGTTGAAAAAGATGGCGTTGCGTTTTCGTGAAGGGCTGAACGAGTGCTGAAGGGGTTGCACTAAGCAAATGTGGGGGCTGGCTTGCCTGCGATGACGGCCTGCCAGCCGACACCTATCTACCTGACGCCCCGCGATCAAACTGTGGGAGCTGGCTTGCCTGCGATGGCGGCCTGACAGCCGACACCTATCTACCTGAGGCCCCGCAATCAAACTGTGGGAGCGGGCTTGCTCGCGAATGCGACCTGACAGTCAACACAGTTGGACCGGGTACATATCCGTTATTTAGGTAACTGCCACCTAGGGTTCCGCTCTGATAGCGGCTCACTTTTGAAAAGAGCCCAAAAGTAAGCAAAAGGCTCTTGCCCCACCACTCGGCACCTCGCTTGGGCTCGGTGTGCCCGAACGCAGGCTTGAATCCGTGGGCCGCCGCCACGCGCCATCCATGGCGCGGGGCGGCTAACCCGGCGTCCTGCCGGGTTACCCACGAATTCAAGCCTGCGTTCGGCCAGCGTGGTTTAACGGGGCGCCTAAGATCAAAAGCCAGATCAAGATCACAAGCAGATCAAGAGCAAGAGCTACTCGCTTCGCATCGTGGTTACCGTTGGCTATTAGAGCTTACAAAGTTGTATAGACACTTATGCTGCGATAGCGGTGGCTCAGTTTGCTGATTATTCGCTGATACTCCGCCATCGCAGGCAAGCCAGCTCCCACATTGATTGGCGTGTTGCTCTGGGCACCATTCATCACGCCGTCAACAAACCTGCCCATATCCCCTGCGAGGCTGGGTGGATGACTGATATAATCCCAGGCCTTTCGTGGAGAACAGACTTTTATGCCAACGTCCTTTCTGGAAATTGTTGAACTGCCTGACGGCCGAATCGAACTGCGCCGGGCGGAGGACGAGGGTTCTCTGGTTATTCTGGATTTCTCCGAAGACGCCAAGGTCTTCCTGCAAGGCCAGCACGTCGAAGTGGCTAAAGCCATGTTGAGCGTGGGCGTGCAGATGGCAGGTCGCCTTGCCGAAGGTGAGCCGGAGAAAGAAGAAGGGCCGCGCGTTCTTCACTGAGTCCTTGGTGAAGGCTGTTTCTGTGGCGCGCCCGTCATTACCCCAATCGAATATTCAAACTCTGCGCATCACCCGTGCGCGCAGCGCTGATCAGTTGCTGCCTGGCGCTGGCATTCAGCGGGTTCAACCAGCTCACCACTGTATGGCTGCGGCCCAGGCGCAAGGCTTCGCAGGTTAGCTGCTGGGCACTTTGCGCGCCGCGTGGTTGCAGCAACAGGATGCGCTCACGGTTGAGCCCGGCGTCCCGCAGCCAGGCCTGGGTAAGGCTGGCGGGCGGGGCGATCAGTGTCAGCCAGCGGGCGTCCTGATCTTCGCTTAATTCGCGCAGGATAGGTGCCAGCAGGTTCAGGCAGCTCTCAGCCGCACCGCGCAACGACAATTCACTGAACGCCTCGGGTTCGCCGCCCCAGGGGGCTTCGACCGTGTCCTTGAGGATTGGCGCAAGGGGTTGGGCCATGAAGGCCTCGAACAGCGACAGTTGTGTGTGTTGTGGGGTGTGCACGAGCTGCATGATGCCTCCTTTAGCGGCGAATGACGCCGACACTCAAGCCTTCGATCACCAGGTCCTGGTCTTTCAGGTTGACTTCGATCGGGGCAAACTCAGGGTTTTCGGCCAGGAGCCAGACCTTGCTGCCTTCGCGCTTGAAGCGTTTGACCGTGACCTCGTCGCCGATACGGGCCACGACGATCTGGCCATTGCGGGCTTCGCGGGTGGTATGGACGGCCAGCAGGTCGCCGTCAAAGATACCCACGTCCTTCATGCTCATGCCGTGCACACGCAACAGGTAGTCGGCGCGAGGATGGAAGAAGGTCGGGTTGATGTTGCAGGATTCCTCGACGTGCTGTTGCGCCAGGATCGGCGCACCTGCGGCGACGCGACCGATGATCGGCAATGTCGACTCGTCGGCCTTGGCTTCGAAGCCAGGGATACGAATACCCCGCGAAGCGCCCGGGGTCATCTCGATCGCACCTTTGCGAGCGAGGGCCTTGAGGTGTTCCTCGGCGGCGTTCGGGGACTTGAACCCCAGTTCCAGGGCAATCTCCGCACGGGTAGGCGGGTAACCATTGTCATCAAGGCAGCGCTTGATAAAAGCCAGAATCTCAGCTTGGCGTGGCGTCAGTTTTAGCATGTTGATCGCTCTGTCTTTTTATACAGTGACTGGGATTATATACAGTGAACTGCGCTTGGCAATCATCCTTTTTAGCGGCTCCGCTGGACGGTCATCCGTCAGCCGTCGTACACAGCAGAAACGGCGCTGCCTACAGAGCTGCGAGGATGTGATTAAATAGCGATGAAACAGATGGCCGACCAGCCGCAAAGCGGACCCCCAGGCTTGACAAAACACACTCTGAAACGTATGTTTCAAACAAGTGTTTGTTTGTCAGGCGGAGTAGCCATGGCCCAGTCGGAAACCGTTGAACGCATTCTCGATGCTGCCGAGCAATTGTTCGCGGAAAAAGGATTTGCTGAAACTTCATTGCGGCTGATCACCAGCAAGGCTGGGGTCAACCTCGCCGCCGTGAACTATCATTTCGGCTCGAAAAAGGCCCTGATCCAGGCAGTGTTCTCGCGCTTTCTGGGCCCGTTCTGCGCAAGCCTCGACCGTGAGCTGGAACGCCGCCAGGCCAAGGCCGATCACAAGCCTAGCCTGGAAGAGCTGCTGGAAATCCTCGTGGAGCAAGCGTTGGTCGTGCAGCCTCGTAGCGGCAACGACCTGTCGATCTTCATGCGCCTGCTGGGCTTGGCGTTCAGCCAGAGCCAAGGCCACTTGCGCCGTTACCTGGAAGACATGTACGGCAAGGTGTTCCGCCGCTATATGCTGCTGGTCAACGAAGCGGCCCCGCGTATTCCGCCTATCGAACTGTTCTGGCGCGTGCATTTCATGCTCGGTGCCGCCGCCTTCAGCATGTCCGGTATCAAAGCGTTGAGGGCGATTGCCGAGACCGATTTCGGCGTGAACACTTCCATCGAGCAAGTCATGCGCCTGATGGTGCCGTTCCTCGCCGCTGGCATGCGTGCCGAAACCGGCGTCAGCGATCCGGCCATGGCCGCCGCCCAGTTACGCCCACGCAGCAAAACCGTACCGGTCGCCGCCAAGGTTTGATCGCTGCGGGTGGGCGCGGCCGCTTGCATCCGCTAAGCTAGCCGCCATGCCGATTTCAGCTATTTATTCGCAACCCGTCGTCCTTGCCGTGCCTGGCAAGGACGACGGGTTGTGTGCGTTATTTAAGGAAGGTTTATGACTGCTGCCCTGCAAGGTTCTTTGATGGTCGACGTCGCCGGTACCTGGCTCACGGCCGAGGATCGTCATCTGTTGCGCCAACCGGAAGTGGGCGGCCTGATCATTTTTGCGCGCAATATCGAGCACCCACGCCAGGTTCGCGAGTTGAGCGCAGCCATTCGTGCAGTGCGCCCCGACCTGCTGCTGGCCGTGGACCAGGAAGGCGGCCGCGTGCAGCGTCTGCGCCAAGGCTTTGTACGCCTGCCGGCCATGCGTGCGCTGGCGGATAACCCCAACGCCGAATACCTGGCCGAACAATGCGGTTGGATCATGGCCACCGAGGTGCTGGCGGTGGGCCTGGACCTGAGTTTTGCCCCCGTGCTGGACCTGGATTACCAACGCAGCGCCGTGGTCGGCACCCGCTCCTTTGAAGGCGACCCCGAGCGCGCTGCCGTGCTCGCCGGTGCCTTTATCCGCGGCATGAACAGCGCCGGCATGGCCGCCACCGGCAAGCACTTCCCTGGCCACGGTTGGGCCGAGGCCGATTCCCACGTCGCCATTCCCAACGACGAGCGCAGCCTGGAACAGATTCGCGCCAATGACCTGGTGCCTTTCGCACGCCTGAGCAAGCAACTGGCCGCCGTGATGCCGGCGCACGTCATCTACCCGCAGGTCGATGCCCAGCCTGCCGGCTTCTCACGCCGCTGGTTGCAGGACATCCTGCGCGGTGAGTTGCAGTTCGACGGGGTGATCTTCAGCGATGACCTGTCCATGGCCGGCGCCCATGTGGTCGGCGATGCGGCCAGTCGGATCGAAGCGGCCCTGACCGCCGGCTGTGACATGGGCTTGGTGTGCAATGACCGTGCGGCCGCCGAGTTGGCGCTCAGTGCAGCGCAGCGGATGAAGGTCACGCCCTCGGCGCGGATTGCGCGTATGCGTGGGCAGGCGGTTGCGTCGACGGATTACAAACAGGATCCACGCTGGTTGGCGGCGCTCACAGCGTTGCGAGACGCTCAACTGATTGAATAAACGTCGCCTGCGCTGTTAAAGAAAGAGGCTTGGTGTAGGAAGCGTCTGGCTGTTGCTGTAGCTATCTCTTACCGCTTTGTGGGAGTCGGCCTGCTTTAAATCGCGTTGCCGACCGTTGTAGAGTGCTGCCCCATGAATGACCTGATCGCACGTATCGTCGAGTTGGATTGGCAAGAGCGCTTTGACCCTCGTTCACTGGAGCGTGGTTTCGAGTACGCTGGCGAAAGTCGTCTCGAAATTGTCGAAGTGGGAAAACACCGGTTGATCGCGCGTTGCAAGGGCTCCGGCCGCAACGTCTACAACCAGGTGATCACCCATGTTGTCACATCAAATTGGGCGACTGTCGAGTGTGTGTGTTCTTGCCCGGTAGCGATCAATTGCAAGCACGCGGCCGCGGCGCTGTTTATGTTGACTGTCCTGCACGAAGACCTGAACCCGCCTGTAAAGCAGCAAAAGACACCGGTTGAGCGCCTCAGCCCCCAGCTCGAAAAGTGGCTTGAAAGCATCCCTGAACCCACGCCTGTGGATGAGGAACAACCCAGGAATACGGGCACCTCTTTGCTGTACCAGCTCTCCCCCGATCCCTATTCGATGAGGTGGTCATTAGAGCTATATCGAGCGCGTGTGACGAAAAAAGGTGAGTACAGCGATATCAAGCCGCTGTACTCGATCGATGAGACATTGCGACGTGCTCCCGCCTATATGCATGAGCTGGATACACGCATTTGTCGATTGCTGTTGTTGAGCCGGTCTTATAGTTCCTATAACACCCGTTATCAGCTGGCCGGCGAACCAGGGGCCGAAATTCTCCAATTGGCGCTGAAAACCCAACGTCTGTTTATTGAGCAGGGCTCTGGCCTGGCGCTTAAGCCCGGCCCGGCCCGGCCCGCGCGTTTTGATTGGGCCATGTTGTCCGATGGCAATCACATTCCCAAGTGGATCAGCAACGGGCGCGAGTTGGGCGAGGTATTGCCCCTTAAACCGCTTCATTATCTTGACCGCGATAACCTGGCTATCGGGGTGGTCGAGCACGGGCTGGACGATAATCTGGCCATGCATCTTTGCGCCTTGCCGACGATTCCAGCTGATCAGGTCGCGTTATTCAGCCATCGCATCAGTTCGATATCCAAGGTGATTCCTCCGCCGCGGGAGCTGACCGAGCGTGTGGTGGATACGTTAGAGCCTCAAGGATGTCTCACGCTGGGAAGCGATGAGTCCTACGTCTACAGCCAGGCGCACCATCGGCAAATGCTCACTTTTGAACACCGCGCCGCCTTGGCTTACCGATACGACGCCTGCCTGGTCAGCGGCAAGGGCACTGAGGACATCCTGTTTCTCAACGGCACCGAAACCCAACATATCCAACGCAAGCCGGTGGCTGAAAAAGCCCTGCGCAAGACCCTCACAAAGATCGGCCTTAAAACGGTCACTCGCAAAACCCGTGCGTTGCCTGCCAGTGCGGGAGAGATGTTCGATCTACCCACTGATGAAGCCTGGCTGCGTTTTGTTGAACGCGATTTGGCGGTTTTGCGTGAGGCCGGGTGGGAGGTGGTCATCCATCCGGGCTTTTATTACGACGTGGAGGCGGTGGATCACTGGTACGCGGATATCGAAGAGACGCCGGGTCATGAATGGTTCAACCTTGAACTGGGCGTCGAGGTCAATGGCGAGCGGCACAGCCTGTTGCCAATCATGCTCGAGTTGATGCGTCGTCAACCCAAGCTGCTTGATGCCACTTACATGGCTGAACGCGACGATGATGAGCGGGTATTGGTCAGTTTGGGCGCTGGCACTCACACCAAAGTCGCGCTGCCTTACGGCCGTATCAAACCCCTGATGGCGACCCTCGGCGAACTCTACCTGCGCGCACCTGAAGGCGATGCACTGCGGTTGAGCGCGCCCGACGCGGCACGGCTCAGCACCCTGGATGCAATACCCTTGGTCTGGCAGGGCGGCGAGCGGCTGCGTGATTTCGCCAAGCGTCTCAAGGAGGCCACGCACGTCAATGTACCTGCTCCTCAGGGCCTGAACGCCGAACTACGTGGCTACCAGCTCGAAGGCCTTAACTGGATGCAAGCCCTGCGCGAGCTGGACGTCGGCGGGATTCTTGGGGATGACATGGGCCTGGGGAAAACCCTGCAGGCCCTTGCCCATTTGCTCTGTGAGAAACAGGCCGGCCGCTTGCAGGCGCCTGCTCTGGCGGTGATGCCCACCAGCCTGGTCCCCAACTGGATGGATGAAGCCGCGCGTTTTACCCCTCAACTCAAGGTCCTGGCGCTGCACGGCTCGCAGCGCCAGGCTGACTTCGCGCGCCTGGCCGATTACGACCTGGTACTCACCACTTACGCGCTGCTGTCGCGAGACCTTGAAGTGCTGCAGCCTCAATGTTGGAGTGTGCTGATCCTCGACGAAGCGCAAAACATCAAGAATCCCAACAGCAAGGCAGCCCAGGCGGCTCGTGAGTTGGAGGCCGGCCAGCGTTTATGTTTGAGCGGTACGCCGTTGGAAAACCACTTGGGTGAGCTGTGGTCACTGTTTCATTTCTTGTTGCCGGGCTGGTTGGGCGATAGCAAGAGCTTTAATCGCGATTACCGCACGCCCATCGAAAAACACGGTAATGCGCAGCGTATGCAGCACCTCACGGCACGTATCAAGCCGTTCCTGTTGCGGCGCAGAAAGGAACAGGTTGCCACGGAGTTACCGCCCAAGTCGGAAATCGTGCACTGGGTAGAGCTCAGCGATGCACAGAGGGATGTCTACGAAACAGTGCGTGTGGCCATGGATAAAAAGGTGCGCGACGAGATCAGTCGTCATGGCGTGGCCCGCAGCCAGATCATCATCCTCGAAGCCCTGCTCAAACTGCGCCAGGTGTGCTGTGACTTGCGTCTGGTCAAGTCTGTGCCGATGACTAAAGCGGCCAAGGCCGACACTGGCAAGCTGGGCAGTTTGATGGACATGTTGGAAGAGTTGCTCAGCGAGGGGCGGCGGATTTTGCTGTTCTCGCAATTCACCTCGATGCTGGCGTTGATCGAAGAAGAGCTCAAGCTGCGTGGGGTTGAGTATTCGATCCTGACGGGAGACACCGTTGACCGACGTACGCCCGTTGAGAACTTCCAGGGCGGCAAGACACCCCTATTCCTGATCAGCCTGAAGGCAGGCGGGACGGGCTTGAACCTGACGGCGGCGGATACGGTGATTCATTACGACCCGTGGTGGAACCCGGCGGTGGAAAATCAGGCGACCGACCGTGCGTACCGCATCGGGCAGGACAAACCGGTGTTTGTGTACAAGATGATTGCCCGGGGTACGGTGGAGGAAAAGATCCAGGCGTTGCAACTGGAGAAGGCTGCGTTGGCCGATGGGGTGCTGGAAGGTGGCGCCAGTGCGGGTTGGAAGCTGGAGCAGCGGGATATTGAGGCGCTGTTTGCGCCTTTGCCAGGCTGAAGACCGCGGTGCGGCCTTCGCGAGCAAGCCCGCTCCCACATTTTGATTTGTGAATACATTCAAGTGCGGGCTTGCTCGCGAAGGCGGCCTAACAGTCAGCGCTTCTCTTGCTTGTTGGGCAACGGCGCAAACAACGCCTCAATCTCTTCATTGCCCAACTGCCAATCCCCCGTGGTTCGTCCATCCAGCACGCCCGCCGCCAGATCGGACTTCTCCTTCTGCAAGTGCTGAATTTTCTCTTCCACCGTGCCCCGGGCAATCATCTTGTACACGAACACCGGCTTTTCCTGCCCGATGCGGTACGCACGGTCGGTGGCCTGGTTTTCCGTGGCCGGGTTCCACCAGGGGTCATAGTGGATAACCGTGTCGGCTTCGGTCAGGTTCAAACCCACGCCGCCTGCTTTCAGGCTGATCAAAAAGATCTGTAGCTTGCCGCTCTGGAAGTCTTTCACCGGTGTACGTCGATCCCGCGTCTGGCCGGTCAACAGGGCGTAGGCAATCCCGCGTTTTTTCAGTTCGGCCTCGATCAGGCTCAGCATTGAGGTGAACTGTGAGAACAGCAGGATCCGGCGGCCCTCGGCAAACAGCTCGTCAAGCATGTCCATCAGGCTGTCGAGCTTGCCCGAGCTGCTGCCACGGGCGGGCAGGGTAGCGTCGTTGACCAGGCGCAGGTCGCAGCACACCTGGCGCAGTTTCAGCAGGGCTTCAAGGATGATGATCTGGCTGCGGGCCACGCCCTTGCGGGTGATTTCGTCGCGGACCTTTTTATCCATGGCCAGGCGCATGGTTTCGTACACGTCGCGCTGGGCCTCGTTGAGGTCGACCCAGTGGATAATCTCGGTCTTGGGCGGCAGTTCGGTTGCCACTTGCTCCTTGGTACGGCGCAGCAGGAAGGGTTTGATCCTGCCGTTGAGGTGCTGCAATCGCACCTCGCTGGCGCGTTTTTCAATCGGCACGCGGTAATCACGGTTGAAACTCTTCACGTCGCCCAGCCAACCCGGCAGCAGGAAGTGGAACAGCGACCACAGCTCGCCCAAGTGGTTTTCCAAGGGCGTGCCGCTCAGGCACAGGCGCTGGCGGGCATTCAGCTCGCGCGCGGCCTGGGCCGCCTTGCTGGACGGGTTCTTGATGTACTGCGCTTCATCCAGGATCAAGACGTGCAAGGGCAGGGCGGCGAGCTGTTCGATGTCCTTGGGCAGCAGGGCGTAGGTGGTCAGCAGCAGGTCGTAGTCCTGCAGGTTGGCGAAATGTTTCTTACGCCCCGCGCCATAAAGTGCCTGCACTCTCAGCTGCGGGGTGAAGTGCGCAGCCTCATCGAGCCAATTCGGGATCAGGCTGGTAGGCATCACGACCATGCACGGCCGATCAAGGCGCCCGGCGATTTTCTCGGTAAGAATATGCGCCAGGGTTTGCAGGGTTTTACCCAGGCCCATGTCATCCGCGAGTATCCCACCCACCTCCAGTTGGCGCAGTGACTGCATCCAGCTCAAGCCTTCCAGTTGATAGGGGCGCAAGGTCGCATTCAAGCCTTCAGGCGCCGCGCAGGTGAAGTCCTTGATATCGCGCAGGCGCTGGGCGAAGTTGCGGATCTTCTCGCCGCCTTCCCATTGCAGTGGCAGGTCTTCCAGCGGGTTGAGGCGAATCGCGTCGGCCTTGGCCAGGCGCAGCGCGGTGGTGCCGGCTTCCTGCAGGTAAAACTCGCCGAGGGTCGCCAGCACCGGCTTCAAGCGGCCGTAGGGCAGCGCCACTTGCAGCGGGCCGTGGCCGTTGGGCAGGCCGGGGATGTTGACCAGGATCAGCTCTTCATCGCGGCGCCGCGCGAGCTTCTCCGGGTTGAGAATCTCGGTATGGGAGCGCATCAGGTTCAGCAGGATCGGCAGCAGGCTCAGGCGTTCGCCGTTGACGATGATGCCCAGCTCCAGGTCGAACCAGTCACGTTCCGGCCCTTCATCGACTGTTGCATACCAGTCATCGACGGGGCTGAGGTCAAAGCCGAAGTCTTCATCGATCTGCAGTTCCCAGCCCTCGGTACGCAAGGTCGGCGACACATTGAGGGTGAAGTTCAGCCAGGCGCTGTCATTGACCATCTCGAACAGCTCGCCGGCACTTTCCGGTAGGGCCTTGCTCTGGCGCGTGGCGATCTTGAAGCCAAGCAGGCGCAGGTGTTCGCGATAGGCTTGTTCTTGCTCGGGTTGGCGCTTGATCCGCAGGCTCTGGGTCTCCTGGCGCACAATGATGTCGGCATTTTTTTGCCCGCTGACATAGTTGCCCAGGTAGTTGAACGACAGCGCCGCACGGTGCTGGATATAGCGCTGCATCTTGCCGTTGCGCGGCTCGAACGCGCTGAACTCCACGCTGGCCAGCCACAGGCGGGGCACCGGTTGCACGTCGTCCATCACCACCTGGGGCAGGACCACGCGGTTATCCAGCACCGCCTGGAGCTTTTCCAGCAGTTGCGCATCCTGGGCCGCTGCCGGGTAGGCCAGGGTTTCCTGAACCTTGAGCAGCACCGCCGCAATGTGTTTGCAGTTGGTGTGTACCGGGCACGTGCAGCGGCTGTCCACCAGGATCAGCAGGCCCTTGGCCGATTCGCGCAGTGAGATGGTCTGGCGGTAAACATTGCCGCCCGAGCCTTCGCAACTGGCGGTGATGGTGCTGTCGCCGCACTCGACGATGCGCACGCGGTTTTCCAGGGCGTAGCGCCGCCCGCGCTCAAGGCTTTGCTCTTTGAAGCGGTTGGCCCACGAAGGGGCCAGGGGTTTGGTCAACGACGACGTCAGGGGCATGGCGCGCAATCAGTCCTGAAGGTCGGGCGGTGGTGCGCTGGGTGGCTTGGCGGTCAGCGAGGTGATCTTGATCAGCAGCGCCAGGTGGCCGCCGTCCAGGTAGTTGAGCTGGTTGTTCTTGGTGCGCACGTCTTTCTGGCTTAAGTGTTGGCTGGCAATCACGCTGCCGTTGCCGTCGAACTGGTTGATCCAGAAATCCGCGTCGATATCGGTAAAGCGCCCCAGTTGCAGGCTCAACACGCCTTCGATAGGGAACTGGCCGAATTGCTCCTGGCCATCGGTGATCGCCACCTTCACCGGTTGCTCGCCCAGGTTCTGTTCCCAGGCTTTGTGGGCGAGCACCGTGTAGTTGGCGTCGGCGCGCAGCTTGTCGACGATATTACCCAGGCGCGGCGGGCTCATTCGCTCACCCAGGCGCGGCGCGCCCGCATCCCAGTTTTCCGGGGCGGCGCGGCTGTTGATCACAGGTTCCGCATTCTGGCGCACCAGGATCATTTCCACCTGATACAGGCTGTCGGCAAAGGCCGATGGTGCGAGTACCACCAACAACAGGCTCAAAATGCGGAACACGCGCATGGGGGCGTCCTTAAACGGATTTCGGAATGAGGCGTTCAAACAGCGCCTCCAAGGTGTTGAAGCGTTCTTCGGCACGTTCCATCGGCACCATGAACTTGAACAGCGTAGCCCCTTCGAACTTGTAGCGGTTGGGCTGGCCCTGGATCAGCTTGATCAGCACCAACGGGTCGACCGGCGTCTGCGCTTCGAACTCGATACGCCCGCCTTGCGGCCCGGCGTCGACTTTCTTGATGCCCAACTGCTCGGCCTGCAACTTGAGCAGGGTCAGGCGCACCAGGTTCTTGGTCGGCTCCGGCAGCAGGCCGAAGCGGTCGATCATCTCTACCTGCAAGTCCTTGAGGCCTTCTTCGTCGGCCGCCGAGGCAATGCGCTTGTACAGGATCAACCGTGCATGCACATCCGGCAGGTAGTCTTCGGGAATCAACGCCGGCAAGCGCAGGTTGATCTCCGGCCCACCGCCCAAAGGTTGGTCGAGGTTCGGTTGTTCGCCTTTGCGGATGGCTTTTACCGCGCGTTCGAGCATCTCCATATACAGCGTGAAACCCACCGCCTGGATCTGCCCGCTCTGGCCATCGCCGAGCAATTCACCGGCACCCCGGATTTCCAGGTCGTTGGTGGCCAATACAAAGCCGGCGCCGAGGTCCTGGGTATTGGCGATCGCTTCCAGGCGTTTTTCCGCATCGGAAGTGATCTGCTGGCGCGGTGGTGTCAGCAGGTAGGCATAGGCCTGGTGGTGACTGCGCCCGACGCGGCCGCGCAATTGGTGCAACTGCGCCAGGCCGAACTTGTCAGCGCGCTCGATGATGATGGTGTTGGCGCTCGGCACGTCGATGCCGGTCTCGATGATGGTCGAGGCGATCAGCACGTTGAAGCGCTTGTGGTAGAAGTCGCTCATCACTTGTTCGAGTTCGCGCTCACGCATTTGCCCATGGCCGATGGCGATGCGGGCCTCCGGCACCAGTTCGGCGAGATCGGCGGCGCATTTCTCGATGGTCTTTACGTCGTTGTGCAGGTAGTACACCTGGCCGCCACGCAGCAGTTCGCGCAGCAGGGCTTCCTTGACCGTGCTCTTGTTCTGTTCCATCACGAAGGTGCGCACCGACAAACGACGCGCCGGTGGCGTGGCGATGATCGACAGGTCGCGCATGCCCGACACCGCCATGTTCAGCGTGCGCGGAATCGGCGTGGCGGTGAGGGTGAGGATGTCGACTTCGCTGCGCAGGGCCTTGAGCTGTTCTTTCTGGCGCACGCCAAAGCGGTGTTCTTCGTCGATGATCACCAGGCCCAGGTTCTTGATCTTCACATCGTCCGACAGCAACTTGTGGGTGCCGATCACGATGTCGATCTTGCCTTCGGCCAGATCGGCGACGGCGGCATTCACTTCCTTGGCGGACTTGAAGCGGCTCATCACCTCCACGGTCACCGGCCAGTCGGCAAAGCGGTCGCGGAAACTGTTGTAGTGCTGCTGGGCGAGCAGCGTGGTCGGCACCAGGATCGCCACCTGGCGACCGCCGTGTACCGCAATAAAGGCAGCGCGCATGGCCACTTCGGTCTTGCCAAAGCCCACGTCGCCACACACCAGGCGGTCCATCGGCTTGGGCGCGAGCATGTCGGCGCGCACCGCTTCGATGGTGGTTTGCTGGTCGGGGGTTTCTTCGAAGGCAAAGCCGGCGCTGAAAGTGGCGTAGTCGGCTTTCGGGTCGGCGAACGCATAACCTTCGCGGGCGGCGCGACGGGCATAGATATCGAGCAGTTCGGCGGCCACGTCGCGTACCTGTTCGGCGGCCTTGCGCTTGGCTTTCTGCCAGGTCTCGGAGCCCAGGCGGTGCAACGGCGCCAAGGCGTCGTCGCTGCCGGTGTAGCGGGCGATCAGGTGCAGGTTGGCCACCGGCACGTAAAGCTTGGCGCCCTCTGCGTATTCCATGGTGAGGAATTCGGCGGCCTGGTTGTCGATCTCCAGGGTCTGCAGGCCCAGGTAGCGGCCTACACCGTGGTCGATATGCACCACCGGCGCGCCTTCGCGCAGCTCAGTGAGGTTCTTGATGACTGCGTCATTGTTGGCGTCTGCGCGTTTTTCCCGGCGACGGCGTTGCATCACGCGCTGGCCGAACAGCGGGCTCTCGGCGATCAACGCCAGCGCTGGGTCATCCAGCAGCAACCCTTCGTCCAGCGGAGCGATGGTGATCGCCAGGCGCTCTTTGCTGGCGACAAAATCCGGCCAGCTGTCGACAGTTTTCGGTCGCAGCTTCAGGCGTTCCAACAACTCCAGCAGCACTTCGCGACGACCGGCGGATTCGGCGGTAAACAGCACGCGGCCAGGGAAGCCGCCGAGGAAATTCGACAGCGCCTCCAGCGGTTGCGTGGCTTTGGCCTGGATCGCCAGGTCGGGCAGCACGCTCGCCGGGAAACGCTCGCGGCCACTGCCGGCGTCCACGTCCTGCTGGCTGGCGACCACCCGCGGCCAGTTTTTCAGGCGCGCGAAGCAGTCTTCCACCGGCAGAAAAAGTTCAGCAGGCGGCAATAAAGGCCGGGACGGATCCACGCGGCGCTCTTCATAGCGGTTGCGCACGTCGTTCCAGAAGTTTTCCGCCGCCTGTTCGATACCCGGCAGCGAGAACACCTGGGTGTCCTGGGGCAGATAGTCGAAGAGGGTGGAAGTTTCGTCGAAGAACAACGGCAGGTAGTACTCGATACCGGCGGGCGTGATGCCGCTGCTCAAGTCCTGGAAGATCGGGCAGCGACGGAAATCCACGTCGAAGCGTTCACGAAAGCGCGCCTTGAAGCGGGTGACCGCGTCTTTTTGCAGCGGGAACTCCCGCGCCGGCAGCAGCTTGATCGAATCGACCTTGTCGATTGAGCGCTGGTTCTCTGGATCGAAGGTGCGCAGCGTCTCGATCTCGTCATCGAACAGGTCGATGCGGTACGGCAACTTGCTGCCCATCGGGAACAGGTCGATCAAGGCGCCGCGCACCGCGAACTCACCGTGCTCGTACACCGTGTCGACGCAGCGGTAGCCGCTGGCTTCCAGGCGCGTGCGCATCTGCTCCACATCGAGCTTCTGGCCGACGTCCAGCACCAGGCTGCTGCCGAGCAGGAACTTGGTTGGCGCCAGGCGATGCAGGGCAGTGGTGATCGGAACCACCAGCACGCCATGGGCCAGTTCCGGCAAGCGGTACAGGCTGGCGATACGCTGGGAGATGATGTCCTGGTGCGGCGAGAACAGATCGTAGGGCAGGGTTTCCCAGTCGGGAAAATGCAGCACCGGCAAATCCGGGGCGAAGAAGCTCAGCTCCTGCTCCAACCGTTCGGCACTTTGGCTGTCGGCGGTGAGCAGCAGGGTAAAGCGCTTGGCTGCGCTGGCAGCCTCGGCAATGGCCAGGCTCAGGGCGGCACCGGGCAGGTTGCCCCAATGCTGTTTACCTGCCGCGGCAGGGAGAAGCGGTAGACGCAGAACGGGCACGGAAGGTTGAGCTCCAAGCGTTGCGACAAAGTCGGTAATTGTAACGGCCCCAGGTGCCGCCTGTCAGTTGCTGACTGTGCCTATTACGGTTTGTAGGAAATGTAGTGGCTAAGACAAACAATGGCCGGTTTTGACTCAATATGTAGTGCCAAAAAGCGCGAATGTTTAGGAGGGTTACGGACAAGTCGGCACCGTCGCTCGACTAGTGGCCTTCTGGAACCCGCGTATTTACTGGGCTGTAGCGCGGCGGTATTTTTTTGCAAGGGCTTTTTGTTGCCCCTCGCGCATTGCTCAACGGCCAGTCGGGCGACATAATGTAGCCCCTTTTTTCTGCCCCTACATGTGGAAGGTTCCCGTGACTCAGAAGCCCGACCAGTGTCTTGGTGAATGGATCGACCGTGAAGCACTCGCTGAAGCGATGATTCCGCTTATCGGTCAGCTGTACCGCAATAACAATGTGGTGAGCTCGATCTATGGCCGCAGCCTGATCAACCAGTCTGTCATCGCGATTCTCAAAGCCCACCGCTTTGCGCGCCATCGCTCCGCCGACGACAGCGAACTCTCCGTCCACGAAACATTCCCACTGCTCAAAGCCATGAGCGAGCTCAAGCTCGGCGCGGCTTCGGTAGACCTGGGCAAGTTGGCGTACAAATTCCGCAAAGAAGGCGCTGGCCGCACCGCCGAGCAGTTCGTGCGTGAAGAAATGGCCGATGTGGTTGGCCAGCAAAACGCTGCCGCCCGTAAAGGCACCGACGTGGTGTTGTACGGCTTCGGTCGTATTGGCCGCCTGCTGGCGCGCATCCTGATCGAAAAAACCGGTGGCGGCGACGGCCTGCGCCTGCGTGCCATCGTGGTGCGCAAAGGCGCCGAGAACGACCTGACCAAGCGCGCCAGCCTGCTGCGTCGCGACTCGGTACACGGTTCGTTCAATGGCACCATCACCATTGACGAAGAAAACAACACCATCACCGCCAACGGTAACCTGATCCAGGTGATCTACGCGAAGAACCCGACTGAGGTGGATTACACCCAGTACGGCATCCAGAACGCCCTGCTGGTGGACAACACCGGCGTATGGCGTGATGCCGAGGGCCTGGGCCAGCACCTGGCGTGCCCGGGTGTTGACCGCGTTGTGCTGACCGCGCCTGGCAAGGGCAAGCTCAAGAACATCGTGCACGGCATCAACCACGCTGAAATCACCGCTGACGACAAGATCGTGTCCGCCGCTTCCTGCACCACCAACGCCATCGTGCCGGTGCTCAAAGCTGTGAACGACAAGTTCGGCATCGTTAACGGCCACGTTGAAACCGTTCACTCGTACACCAACGACCAGAACCTGATCGACAACTTCCACAAGGGCGATCGCCGTGGCCGTAGCGCCGCGTTGAACATGGTGATCACCGAGACCGGTGCTGCTACCGCTGCTGCCAAGGCCCTGCCTGAGCTGGCTGGCAAGCTGACCGGTAACGCCATCCGTGTACCAACACCGAACGTGTCGATGGCCATTCTCAATCTCAACCTTGAGAAAGCCGCCACCCGCGAAGAGATGAACGAGTACCTGCGCTACATGGCGCTGCACTCCGACCTGCACAAGCAGATCGACTTCGTCAATTCCCAGGAAGTGGTCTCCACCGACTTCGTGGGCTCGCGCCACGCCGGTGTGGTGGACGCCGAAGCGACCATCACCCAGGACAACCGTGTTGTGCTGTACGTGTGGTACGACAACGAGTTCGGCTACAGCTGCCAGGTGGTTCGCGTGATGGAAGACATGGCTGGGGTCAACCCGCCTGCGTTTCCGCGCTAAGCCTTTGCGCTGAATGAAGAAGCCCCGACTGGTTCGGGGCTTTTTTATGCCTGTGGGTTTTGTGGTGTCTGGGAGGGCCTTATCGCAGGCAAGCCAGCTCCCACAGTTGAAATGCATTTACCTGTGGGAGCGGGCTTGCCCGCGATGACGATGGAACCGTCAACGCCGCCCTCACTTGAGTAGCGTATTGCGCAAACTGTCCGACAGCCCTTTGGGACCCAGCCAGATACCCAGGTAGGCCTTCGCTAATTCAGCGTCCGGGCTGCTGAACACCACCTGCCCATTAATCTCCAGATTCAACCCGCGCCCCGGACGAAAATCCAGGGTATAGCGATCGCCGCTGCGAATATCCCGAAAGCGCGCATGCAGCTTGGCTATCTCCGAGTTCAACCCGGCATTGGCCTGCTGGCGTTCCAGGGTGACGGTGGCCGCCTTGATCACATCGTTGCGGTCGATGTCGCGAAAGTAATACAGCGCCAGGCGCACAGCCTTCTGCTGGTCCCAGGCCTGCTTTGCCGGCAGGTCAGCTGGTGCATACAGCGCCGCCGCATACACATCCGCCCAGAGATAGTTGAACACCGCCTGGCTTTTCAAGGCCAGCCCCTCGACCTGTGCCGGGAAGCTCGCCTGCTTGAGCCGCTGCGCATCGTTGGCGTGCGCCGTGAGCGACACCATCAGCATTAAACAAAAAAATAGTTGTCGCATAATGGCTCATCCTGAATTCGGCGCTGGTTTGCGTCCTGTAGTATGGCAACACTGGCCTACGACGCGACCAAGGGTTAATGTTCGCGGCGCTCGGCCTTCTATAGACTGTGCCCCGGTTCACACACTTGAGCCAAATTGTCCTTCATGCACGCTGGCCGCGGCATGATTTAGCCCGGCGTCCAACCGTACGCCTGGCCTGTTCTGAGGAGTACGCATGGCTGTCTACAACTACGACGTGGTGGTACTGGGTTCCGGCCCAGCTGGAGAAGGTGCGGCGATGAACGCTGCCAAAGCAGGGCGCAAGGTGGCGATGGTCGATAGCCGTCGCCAGGTCGGCGGTAACTGCACCCACCTGGGTACCATCCCGTCCAAGGCGTTGCGTCACTCGGTACGGCAGATCATGCAGTTCAACACCAACCCGATGTTCCGGGCCATTGGTGAGCCGCGCTGGTTCTCGTTCCCGGACGTATTGAAAAGCGCTGAAAAAGTCATCTCCAAGCAAGTCGCCTCGCGTACCGGCTACTACGCCCGTAACCGCGTCGACCTGTTTTTCGGCACCGGCAGCTTCGCCGACGAGCAAACCGTCGAAGTGGTCTGCGCCAATGGCGTGGTCGAGAAGCTGGTGGCCAAGCACATCATCATCGCCACCGGTTCGCGCCCGTATCGCCCGGCGGACATCGATTTCCACCACCCGCGTATCTACGATAGCGACACCATCCTTAGCCTGGGCCATACCCCGCGCAAACTGATCATCTACGGCGCCGGTGTGATCGGCTGTGAATACGCCTCGATCTTCAGCGGCCTGGGTGTACTGGTGGAGCTGGTGGACAACCGTGACCAGTTGCTCAGCTTCCTCGACTCGGAAATTTCCCAGGCGTTGAGCTACCACTTCAGCAACAACAACATCACCGTGCGCCACAACGAAGAGTACGAGCGGGTCGAAGGCCTGGACAACGGGGTGATCCTGCACCTCAAGTCCGGCAAGAAGATCAAGGCCGACGCCTTGTTGTGGTGCAACGGCCGTACCGGCAACACCGACAAGTTGGGCATGGAAAACATCGGGGTCAAGGTCAACAGCCGTGGCCAGATCGAAGTGGATGAGAACTACCGCACCTGCGTGCCGAACATCTACGGCGCCGGTGACGTGATCGGCTGGCCAAGCCTGGCCAGTGCTGCCCATGACCAGGGCCGCTCGGCCGCTGGCAGCATTGTCGACAATGGCAGCTGGCGCTACGTGAACGACGTGCCGACCGGGATCTACACGATTCCCGAGATCAGCTCCATCGGCAAGAACGAGCACGAACTGACCAAGGCCAAGGTGCCTTACGAAGTGGGCAAGGCGTTCTTCAAGAGCATGGCGCGTGCGCAGATCGCCGGCGAGCCGCAAGGCATGCTGAAAATCCTGTTCCATCGCGAAACCCTGGAAGTGCTCGGCGTGCATTGCTTCGGCTACCAGGCCTCGGAGATCGTGCACATTGGCCAGGCGATCATGAACCAGCCGGGTGAGCAAAATACCCTCAAGTATTTCGTCAACACCACCTTCAACTACCCGACCATGGCCGAAGCCTATCGGGTAGCGGCCTACGACGGCCTCAACCGGCTTTTTTGAGCGGCTCCGGCCGGTGGCCTGAGCCGGCCGGGGAGACCGATTTCAGTAATTCTCGAGGGTGGCAGTGGCCAAACCGGGAAAGTCTGTAATCAGGCTATCTACGCCGAAGTCGGCGAGCCTGCGCATCAGCGCAGGTTCGTTGACTGTCCACACGGACACATGCAAGCCCTGGCGCTGGGCTTTTTCCAGCCGCTCGGGGGTGCACAGCGTCCAGTTCAATGCCAAGTACTCACAGCCGTAGTTCTGCGCGACCTTCAGCGGGTCGAGCCAGGCGTATTCAGCGACCAGGCCGCGTGACAGGTCTGGGGTGAGTTCCACGGCGGCCTTGAGCACTTCCCGCGAGCTTGACGTCACCGTAACCTTGTCCATCAAGCCAAAGCGCACAGCCATTTCGCGAATCGCCAGCACGGTGGTGGCGGCTCGGGTACGCGAGGCACTTTTGACTTCCAGTTGCCAGTGATCGAAGTCGCACTGTTCGAACAACGCCTCCAGGCGTGGGATCGGGCAGGGGCTTACCCAGCCTGGGCCGCCTTTGCGCGCGTCCATCTTCACCAGGTCAGCCGCCGAATACTCGACGACTTTGCCGCGCCGGTCGGTGGTGCGCTTGAGCGTCGGGTCGTGGATGACCATCAACTCGCCGTCCATGGACAGGTGCAAGTCCAGCTCGCAGCGGCGTACGCCGTGCTTGAGGCACTCCTGAAAGCTGGTCAGGGTGTTTTCCGGTGCTTCGCCTTTGGCACCGCGGTGGCCGTAAATCAGGGTCACAGTTGCTCCTTTGCGCCAGGATGGCTGGCGTCGTGAATACGCATTCAGAGGTCTTCGCTTTGTTCTCGCGCCAGGCGGCGTTCCTGGGCCTGTTTCTGCAGGATATAGCGCGCCAGCAGTTGGCGTTGGGCATCGGTCATGGACTCGAATTCCGTGCCCACATCAAAGCCGTCGCCCTTGGGGTCGCAATGGGTCACCCGCGCGCGCAGCAACAGGCCGAGCGCCTGGGGCATCAGCACCAGCTTGACTGCCAGGTGAGTGTCGGCGGCCAGCGGCGTGGGGTGCTGGAAGTCGATGCCGCCTTCGGAGAGGATCACCGGTTGCGGCGCACCTACCTCGTTCAGCAAACCGCGGGCCATGACCTGGCTGAGCAGGTCCAGGCGTTTGTTCTGCACTTTGAGGAACGCCGCGAGGCTGCGGTCTTTCTCGTTGATCTGGCGCAGCAGGTGCTGGGCTTCGAATTCGCTCAGGTGCAGTTCGCTGAGCAGATTGAACAGCGGCGAATCATCCAGCAACACTTCCTTGCTCGCCGCGTCGGGGCCAGACAGGGGTTTGATTTGAAGTGCGATCATGTCATCGATACGGTAGTATTCGCGGCGCTCTTCTTCATCTAATGTCGACATGGCGAACCCCAGGTAACGGTAATGGTCTGAGTGTAAAGCTGCTGACCAGACCCCGCCACCGGGACGTCTTCTTTTCCTCCGAACAAGCCCCGACATGTTCAGACCTCTCTTCGTATTTATCGGCACGCGTTATACCCGTGCAAAGCGTCGCAATCATTTTGTGTCGTTCATTTCCTTGACCTCGATGATCGGTCTCGCCCTGGGCGTGGTCGTGATGATCGTGGTGCTGTCGGTGATGAATGGCTTCGATCATGAGATGCGCACCCGCGTGCTGGGCATGGTGCCCCACGCGACCATTGAAGGCGATGCGCCGATCAATGACTGGCAAAGCCTGGCCGCCAAGGTCCAGCAGAACCCCAAGGTGGTGGCGGTCGCGCCGTTTACCCAGATGCAGGGGCTGCTGACCAACGACGGCAAAGTGCAGAAGATCCTGCTCAATGGCATCGACCCGGCCCAGGAACACAACGTCTCGATCATCGATAAGTTCATGCTGCAAGGTAAGCTCGACGCGCTGGCGCCTGGCAGCTTTGGCATTGTCATCGGTGACAAGGCCGCGGCCAAGCTGGGCGTGGGGGTTGGCGACAAGCTGACCTTCGTCGCCCCGGAAGTCACCGTGACCCCGGCCGGCATGTTCCCGCGCATGAAGCGCTTTACCGTGGTGGGCACCTTTCACGTTGGCGCTGGCGAGATCGACGGCTACATCGGCCTGACCAACCTCACCGACCTGGCTCGCCTGCATCGCTGGCAGCCCGACCAGGTGCAGGGCCTGCGCCTGAAGTTCAACGACCTGTTCGAAGCCCCGCGCGGCGCCTGGGAAATTGCCCAGCACCTGGGGGAGACCGAGTATTACGCCCGCGACTGGACCCGCACCCACGGCAACCTGTATCAGGCCATCCGCATGGAAAAAGCCATGATCGGCCTGTTGTTGTTGCTGATCGTCGCCGTGGCGGCCTTCAACATCATCTCTACGCTGGTGATGGTGGTGAACGACAAGAAGGGCGACATCGCCATCCTGCGTACGTTGGGCGCCACGCCGGGGCAGATCATGGCGATCTTCATGGTGCAGGGCACCGTGATCGGCGTGGTCGGCACCTTGATCGGCACGGCGGTGGGCATTCTGGCCGCGCTGAACGTCAGCGCCGCCATCGCCCTGCTTGAAAAGGTGATCGGCCACAAGTTTCTCAACGCCGACGTCTACTTCATCGATTACTTGCCGTCCCAGGTGCAAACCCAGGACGTGCTGATGGTGGGCGGCGCCGCGTTGGTCCTGAGCTTCCTTGCCACCCTGTATCCAGCCTGGCGCGCGGCACGTACCCAGCCAGCACAGGCATTACGTTATGAGTGAATCGGGCATGAGTGAAAAAGCAATCCTGAGCTGCCGCAACCTGGGCAAATCCTACGAGGAGGGCCCGGAGTCGGTGGTGGTGCTGTCCAACCTGCAGCTTGAACTGCACCCTGGCGAGCGCGTGGCGATCGTCGGCAGTTCCGGTTCCGGCAAAAGTACCTTGCTCAACCTGTTGGGCGGCCTCGATACGCCGTCCCAGGGCAGCGTATGGCTGGCCGGTGAAGAACTGTCGGCCTTGAATGAAAAGGCTCGTGGCCAACTGCGCAACCGCTCGTTGGGCTTTGTGTACCAGTTCCACCACTTGCTGCCGGAATTCACCGCCCTGGAAAACGTGTGCATGCCGCTGTTGATCGGCAAAACCGCAATTCCCGAAGCGCGCCAGCGTGCCACGGCCTTGCTCGAACGCGTCGGCCTGGGCCATCGCCTGGAGCACAAGCCAGCGGAGTTGTCCGGCGGTGAGCGCCAGCGTGTGGCGATTGCCCGTGCCCTGGTGAACAACCCCGGCCTGGTGATGCTCGACGAGCCGACCGGCAACCTCGACTCCCACACCGCCCAGGGCATCAAGGACTTGATGCTGGAGTTGAGCACCCAGATGCGCACCGCGTTCCTGGTGGTCACCCATGATATGAGCATGGCCCGGCAGATGGACCGCGTACTGCATTTGCAGGAAGGTCATCTGGTCGCTATCTGACCTGTTGCAAGCCCGGTTTTTTGAGGCCGGGCTTTTTCATTTTTCCAACGGTGCCCGCGAATGTTCAGACCGTTATCGATTTTTATCGGCACGCGCTATACCCGCGCCAAGCGCCGCAACCGTTTTGTCTCGTTTATCTCGATGACCTCGATGATCGGCCTCGCCCTGGGCGTACTGGCGATGATCGTGGTGCTTTCGGTGATGAACGGCTTTCAGCGAGAAATGAGCTCGCGCATCCTCGGCATGGTGCCCCACGCCACTATCGTCGGCGTAAAGCCGATTGACGATTGGCAGCCGGTGGCCGCCGCTGCGATGAAGAATCCGCAAGTCACCGCCGCCGTGCCCTTCACCCAGATGGATGGCATGTTTTCCTATAAGGGCGCGATGCAGCCGATCGAAATCAGCGGCGTCGACCCGGCCCAGGAAGGCAAGGTGTCGATCGTGGCCCAGCACATCGTGCGCGGTAAACTCGACGACCTCAAACCTGGTGAGTTCGGGGTGGTGGTCGGTGATATCACTGCACGCCGCTTTCGCCTGAGCGTGGGCGACAAGCTGACCCTGATCGTGCCGGAACTCAGCAGCGCCCCAGGCGGTATCACCCCGCGCATGCAGCGCCTGAACGTGGTGGGCATTTTCAAGGTTGGCGCCGAGCTGGATGGCTCCATGGCCCTGATCCACATGGCCGACGCCGCTGAAATCCAGCATTGGCAGCCCAATCAGGTGCAAAGCGTGCGCCTGGCGGTGAAGGACCTGTATGCAGCGCCCAAAGTCTCGGCGGACATCGCCGCCAGCCTGGGCGCGGCTTACAAGCCGGATGACTGGACCCACACCCAGGGCAGTCTGTTCAGCGCGATGAAAATGGAAAAGACCATGATCGGCCTGCTGTTGCTGATGATCGTCGCCGTGGCCGCGTTCAACATCATCGCCACCTTGATCATGGTGGTAAACGACAAGGGCGCGGACATCGCCATCCTGCGTACCATCGGCGCTACACCTCGGCAGATCATGGCGATCTTCATGGTGCAGGGCACCGTGATTGGCGTGGTCGGCACCTTGATCGGCGGCGTGCTGGGGGTGATTGCGGCGCTGAACGTGAGTGAGCTGGTGGGCTGGCTGGAGCGGGTGAGCGGGCAGCATATCTTCAGTTCGGATGTGTACTTTGTCAGCAACCTGCCGTCGGAGCTGCAAGGTGGGGATGTGTTGCTGATTTGCTCGGCGGGGTTTGTGTTGAGTTTCTTGGCGACGATTTACCCGGCGTATCGGGCGGCTAAGATTGAGCCGGCGCATGCGCTCAGGTATTCGTAACCTTTAAAACCGCTTTCGCGAGCAAGCCCGCTCCCACATTTGTCCGCGTACACCCTTTGGAATGCGGTTAAATGTGGGAGCGGGCTTGCTCGCGAAGAGGCCGGCCCAGCTTGCATCAATCCCCCTTGGGCAACTCAATCACAAACCTTGTCCAGCCCGCCTGCGACTCACAATAAATCCTCCCGCCATGCGCCCGCACAATCGACTGGGTAATCGCCAACCCCAGCCCCGCATGTTCACTGCTGCCCGCACGCCTGGACGGATCGGCTCGGTAGAAACGGTCAAACAGCCGCGGCAATAACGGCGCAGGAATGCCTTCCCCGCTGTTCTCCACCGTCAGTGTCACGCCACTCTCGATCCGCACCCGCACTTCACCGCCCGGTGGGGTAAAGCGCAGCGCGTTATCCAGCAAGTTCGACAGGGCCCGGCGCAACATGCCGCGATCGCCCATCGTCTGGGCGGTGCCTTCGCGCACCAGCGTCACCTGCGCGTCCTCCGCCAGCAGGGTAAAAAATTCCAACAGTGCGTCGACCTCATCACCCAAATCCAGCGCTTCTCGGCTGGGCATCAGCAAACCGTGGTCAGCTTTGGCCAGGTACAGCATGTCGTTGACCAGTTGCGCCATCCATTGCAGCTCTTCGAGGTTGCTGTGCAGCGCCTCGCGGTAATCCTCCAGCGGGCGCGGTTGGGTGAGGATGACTTGGGTCTGGGTCAGCAGGTTGGACAGCGGTGTGCGCAGTTCGTGGGCGATATCCGCGCTGAAGGCGGACAGGCGCTGAAAGGCGTCGTCCAGGCGCGCCAGCATAGCGTTGACGGCTTGGGCCAGTTCCGCGAGTTCCACCGGCATTTGCTCTTGGGGTAAGCGTTGCGTGAGGGAGTGGGCGGAGACGCTGGCGGCCACTTCGCCCATGCGCCGCAGCGGTCGCAAGCCACTGCGCGCAGCCCAGGCGCCGAGCAGGGCAGTGGCCAGCGCCGAGAGGCCGACGGTCAGCCAGATCAAGCGTTGCATGCGTTGCAGAAAGTGCTGGTGGTGGGTGATGTCGAGGATCAGGGTCAACTGGGGCGAATCCAGTTGGCTTGGCGTCAAGGGCGCGATGAAGACGCGGTAGTCGGTGCCCGCCTGCTGCAGGCTATGCAGGCCGGGCGCCTGGGGCAAGCTAAGGTTGGGCGCGCCGTCCAGCCAACGTTGACCCGCCCCGGTGATGCGCAAGGTGAGGTCGGGCTGGTGATCGAGTTCGGCACGCAGTTGAGGGGTGCGCTGGGCGAGGTCTTCCGGTGAGGCGACACCCTGCAAGGTGCTGCGCAGGGCCACCAGTTTGCTTTCGAGCTGTTGCTGGTCCAGCTCCATGAAGTGCGCCTCGCTGGCCCGGTTGAACAACACCCCGGCGATCAACGAGACCACCGCCGTGCAGGCGGCAAACAGCAGCGCCAGGCGGCTGGTCAGGGACAGGCGCTTGATCACGTGAACCGCTCCTCCAGCACGTAACCCATGCCGCGCACGGTGTGGATCAGTTTGTTGGGGAAATTGTCGTCGACCTTCAGGCGCAGGCGGCGAATGGCGACTTCGATGATGTTGGTGTCGCTGTCGAAATTCATGTCCCACACCTGGGAGGCGATCAGCGTCTTGGGCAGCACTTCACCCTGGCGGCGTAGCAGCAGCTCCAGCAGGGCGAACTCCTTGGCGGTGAGGTCAATGCGCTGACCGCTGCGCTCGACGCGGCGGCGGATCAAGTCCAGGCTCAGGTCGGCCAGTTGCAACAGGGTGTCCTGCGGCGTGCTGCTGCCCCGGCGCAACAAGGTGCGCACCCGCGCCAGCAGTTCGGAAAAGGCGAAGGGTTTGACCAGGTAATCGTCGGCGCCCAGCTCCAGGCCATGTACTCGGTCTTCGACGGCATCGCGAGCGGTGAGGAACAGCACCGGGATGTCCAGGCCGGCACTGCGCACCGCCTGCAGGATTTGCCAGCCGTCGCGGCCGGGCAGCATCACATCGAGGATCAACAAGTCATAGTCGCCCGTCAGCGCCAAGTGCTGGCCACTGGTGCCGTCCGCCACCAGCTCGGTGGTAAAACCCGCCTCGGTCAGGCCCTGGCGCAGGTAATGACCGGTTTTGGGTTGGTCTTCGACGATCAGCAGTTTCATATCGGGCTCTTGATAGGGGCTATGTAGGAGCGAGCTTGCTCGCGAAAAACGCCAACGGTAACGCGGGCTGTCAGGCTTGACGCGTTGTGCTTAAGTCCTTCGCGAGCAAGCTCGCTCCTACAAAAAAACATTGGGCTTTATACCGTGCTCGTCAGGGTATGGGCGCAAGCTGACAAAGTTGTAATCTAGCAGTCAGCTGGCTGGCAGCGAGGCCATCTTAAAGTGTTGCCCAAGCTGGATACCTATTGTGGAGAGTGAAAGATGGCGTTGCGTACACCCCTGTTATTGGCGGGCTGCCTGCTGGCGTTGAGTTTCAATGCACTGGCGGATGCGACTCACACCTACGCGTTCGGCCAGCCGGCCCCGGCGGATAAAGCCACGCGCACCGTTGAAGTCACGCTGCGGGACATTGCCTTTGAGCCCAAGTCCCTGGACGTCAAAGCCGGTGAAACCGTGCGCTTCGTGCTGGTCAACAAAGGCCAGTTGCTGCATGAGTTCAACCTGGGCGACGCGGCCATGCATGCCGCCCACCAGAAAGAGATGATGCAGATGCAGGCCAGCGGCATGCTGACCGCCACTGGCATGGGCAAGATGGACCACAGCGCCATGGGCCATGGCGACATGGGCGGTATGAAGCACGACGATCCCAACAGCGTGCTGGTGGAGCCGGGCAAGACGGCCGAGCTGACCTGGACGTTCAAGCAGGCCACAGGCCTTGAGTTCGCCTGCAACCTGCCTGGGCATTATCAGGCGGGCATGGTCGGCAAACTGACCGTTGAGTGAGGCGTTTGTTAAGGGCGGGGGCAAAGGCTGGTAGACTGGCGCGGTTTATTTAGCCAGGTTTCCGCCATGCATCCCGCAGCCGAACATTCGCCGCTGGGCAAGTCCAGTGAATACATCTCCACCTACACGCCTTCGTTGCTGTTTCCGATTCCACGCGCCGCCAAGTGGGCCGAGCTGGGCCTGAGCGCCGAGACCCTGCCGTACAAGGGCGTGGATTTCTGGAACTGCTTCGAACTGTCCTGGTTGTTGCCTTCCGGCAAGCCGGTGGTGGCCATCGGTGAGTTCAGCATTCCCGCCGACTCGCCGAACATCATCGAGTCCAAGTCGTTCAAGTTGTACCTCAACTCGCTGAACCAGACCGCGTTTGCCGACACGCAAAGCCTTGAAGCCACCCTGCGCACCGACCTCAGCTTTGCGGCCGGCAAGCCCGTGAACGTGCGCATTCGCAGCCTGGCCGATATCGAGGCCGAAGGCGTGATGGCATTGCCGGGGGTGTGCATTGACGACCTGGATATCAACGTCAGCAGCTACGAACACCCGCGCCCGGAACTGCTGCGTTGCGATGACTCGCGCGTGGTGGAGGAGAGCGTGCACAGCCACCTGCTCAAATCCAACTGCCCGGTGACCAGCCAGCCTGACTGGGGCAGTGTGGTGGTGGAATATCGCGGTGCGGCGCTGGATCATGCCAGCCTGCTGGAATATATCGTCAGCTTTCGCCAGCACTCGGACTTCCATGAGCAGTGTGTGGAGCGGATCTTCCTGGACTTGCAGCGCTTGCTCAAGCCGGAGAAGTTGACCGTGTATGCGCGGTATGTGCGCCGGGGTGGGTTGGATATCAACCCGTACCGCAGCACTGAAAATACCCAGTTCCTGAACGTGCGCCTGGCGCGTCAGTAAGCCTTACCCAGATCCCAATGTGGACGGGGGCTTGTGTGGGAGCGGGCTTGCTCGCGAATGCGGTGGGTCAGTTACACATGAACTGACTGATACACCGCATTCGCGAGCAAGCCCGCTCCCACATTTGGTTTTGTGTTTGGCTTGGGTTTGGGTTAGATGCCGATATTGGCCAGGGTGGTCATGATATTGCGCAAGGTCCCAGAGATGACTGGATGTTCAGCATCAAACTCTATGGCCGCTTGATTCACATCGTCGGAAATACTGGGTGTCTGAGTCGCCGGTTCCAATTCAAGTTGCATTTCGAACTTGGCAATCAGCGCCTCCAGTGCTTTGCGTTTCTCCACTGGCAGCGGCGGGTCCTGTTCCAACTGCCCGCGCAGGATCTCGACCTGTTCTTCCAGTTTTTTGCGATCAGGCATGACGTTCTTTCCTTTTATCGATAGGCACTGGCATAGACCGCGGCGCGCCGTGAAAGGTCTACGGGCTGACCTGTAGATTAATCCACTGGGGCCAACTGTGCATGATCTCGATCAGGGCTTCTCGCCCTTGAGCTGGCGCAGGCGGATGTCGGCCAGGCAGGTGCCGAGTTCGCCGAGGTGGTCGATCACCGAGTGCACGCCCAGGCCATAGAGTGCCACCGTGGCCTTGCCACGCTTGTGTTCGCGTTGCTGCTCGGTGAGCGCCTGCCATTGCTGGGGCGACAGGCCGCAGAGCGAACCGCAGGAGGCCAGGCCGATGGTCCACAAGCCGGCATTCAAGCCCGATTGCAGCAGGCGCGGCTCGCCGCTGACCAGTACGCAGCCTTCCAGGCGTTCGATGTTCAACTCCATCAAGGCTTGCCAGCAGGCGTGGGGCGCGGGCCAGCGAATGGAGGAGGGCGAGGCGGCCTTGAGCCAGCCAGGCAGGCCGGCGCACAGTGGCGTGGTTACCGAGGGCGGCAGTTCATCCAGCCAGGCGCAGGGCACGCCTTGTTCTTTGAGGCTGCGCAGGCTTTTCAACGCCCCCGGTGTGGCCTCGGCGCCGGCGCAAGGTGAGTCGGTGCGCGCCAGGGAACCAAAATCCACCAGGCAGCCACTCAGGCCAAATAACACGGCGGTCAACGAGGGGGCGGCGGCGACGGCAATCTCGGCGTGTGGCATCTGAACGTCCCTGAAATAGCTGAAACGCTATCGGGGCGGCATGACAAGGGGATGACACTGTCGATATTTGTAGGAATTTTGTGCATTTTCCGTAAGACGATTCCAGGTAGCTGCCTAAATCGACACTTCCGTCATATACTGACAGCCTTATTCAGGGCATAGCGCCCATGACAGACCATTCAAGGAGCAAAAGCTATGCGCTGGAGCCAGTACTTCGCTCAGCTATCGGTGTGTGCCACCATCCTGTTAGCGCCTTTCGCAGCCCAAGCGGCCTCGGAAGATGACCCATGGGAAAGCGTCAACCGCCCCATCTTCACCTTCAACGACACCGTTGACACCTACGCCCTCAAGCCCCTCGCCCAGGGCTATCAGTTCGTCACCCCGCAATTTGTGCAGGACGGCGTTCACAACTTCTTCCGCAACATCGGTGATGTCGGCAACCTGGCCAACAACGTGCTGCAACTCAAGCCGCACAATGCAGGCGTCGACACCGCCCGCCTGTTGGTCAACACCACGTTTGGCGTACTGGGCTTTATCGACGTCGGCACCAAAATGGGGCTGCAGCGCAGCGATGAAGATTTCGGCCAGACCCTGGGTTACTGGGGCGTGGGCAGCGGCCCGTACGTGATGATCCCGTTGCTGGGCCCAAGCACCTTGCGTGATGCGCCGTCCAAATACGTCGACAGCTACACCCAACCGTACCGCTACATGAACGACATCGGCTGGCGTAACAGCACCTTCGGCCTCAACGTCGTCGACGTGCGCGCCAGCCTGCTCGACAGCGAAAAGCTGATCAGCGGCGACAAGTACACCTTCATTCGTAACGCTTACCTGCAGAACCGCGAGTTCAAGGTCAAGGACGGCAAGGTCGTCGACGACTTTTAAGCTGTGACGTTTTGAAATGAAAAAGGCGACCTTTATAGGGTCGCCTTTTTTGTGCGCGCTTTTCAGCGCATTTTCAAAATCTTCAAGCCTAGTTGCTGCTCGTCCCCGGCCGCCTTGGCCCACACCACCTCTGTATCGGCCTCAAGGCCTTTGAGGGCAGCGTGTTCTGAGTCGACGCGCACGGTCAGCAGGTCGCCCACAGTGAACTGGCGGGGTGCCTGCACCTGCATGCCGGAACTGGAGAGGTCCACGCAGGTACCGGCAATCTCCTGCCCGGCATGGATCAAAGACACATCGGCATCTATTCGCATGCGGATGAAATCGCGTTTTTCGGCGTAGTCGCGCTCGTGTTCGCTCACAGCATCCATCCTTACTTTGCGTTGTGGTTGTGAGGGTTCTTATAACTCCCGGTGATTTGTGGTGTAAAGACGCCCGGCGACCATCGGCATGAGCTTGAAACCCCTCACGGATGGGAGTACCGTCTGCGCCTTAGAAGGGCACCTCTGCTTTACCGTTGTGCATGGGCCAAATCCCAATGCTTTGTAGGACAGAGAGGCTAGAAAGCGAATCCAGTACGTGAGCCCGGCCATTGCCGAGCCGCCTACGCCAACCTAATTCTGGCGCCGTTTGCCCACATGCAAAAAACCAGTGCCACGCTGCTGATAATCGATGACGACGAAGTAGTGCGCGCGAGCCTCGCGGCCTACTTGGAAGACAGTGGCTTCAGCGTCCTGCAGGCCAGTAATGGCCAACAGGGTCTCCAGGTATTCGAGCGCGACAAGCCCGACCTTGTGATCTGCGACCTGCGCATGCCTCAGATGGGCGGCCTGGAGCTGATTCGCCAGGTGACCGACCTTGCCCCGCAAACGCCAGTGATTGTCGTGTCCGGTGCCGGTGTCATGAACGATGCCGTTGAAGCCTTGCGCCTGGGCGCCGCCGATTACCTGATCAAGCCCCTGGAAGACCTGGCCGTGCTGGAGCACTCGGTGCGCCGCGCCCTGGACCGTGCACGCCTGCTCCTGGAAAACCAGCGCTACCGCGAAAAGCTCGAGACCGCCAACCGCGAACTCGAAGCCAGCCTGAACCTGCTACAGGAAGACCAGAACGCCGGTCGCCAGGTGCAGATGAACATGCTGCCGGTAAGCCCCTGGACGATTGACGAATTCAAGTTTGCCCACCAGATCATCCCGTCGTTGTACCTCTCGGGTGATTTTGTCGACTATTTCCGCGTCGATGAGCGCCGCGTGGCGTTCTACCTGGCCGACGTATCCGGCCACGGCGCGTCTTCGGCGTTTGTCACCGTGTTGTTGAAGTTCATGACCACACGGCTGTTGTTTGAGTCCAAGCGCAATGGCACCTTGCCGGAGTTCACCCCCTCCGAGGTGCTGGGCCACATCAACCGAGGCCTGATCAGCTGCAAGCTGGGTAAGCACGTGACGATGGTCGGCGGCGTGATCGACGAAGAAACCGGTCTTTTGACCTACAGTATTGGCGGTCACCTGCCGATGCCTGTTTTGTACACTCCTGACAGTGTGCGCTACCTGGAAGGGCGTGGCCTGCCCGTAGGCTTGTTTAACGAAGCCACCTACGAAGACCACATCCTGGAACTGCCGCCGACCTTCAGCCTGACGCTGATGTCCGACGGTATTCTGGACCTTCTTCCAGAGCCTACACTCAAAGAGAAAGAAGCCGCCTTGCCCCAAAAGGTCAAGTCGGCGGGCGGCAGCCTGGATGGCCTGCGGCAGGTTTTTGGATTGGCCACGCTAGGGGAGATGCCGGATGATATCGCCCTATTGGTGTTGAGCAGGAATCTTTGATGAGTACCGGAAGAATCCAATTCGCCGAGCAAGACGGGACCTTCGTCCTGAAATTTGTCGGTGAAGTGCGCCTGACCTTGTGTTCGGCCCTGGATGCGACGATCGAGCGGATCTTCACAGCGCTGAACTTTTCGGCGATCGTGATCGACCTGACCGAAACGCGCAGCATCGATAGCACCACCCTGGGCCTGTTGGCCAAGTTGTCCATTCTGTCGCGGCAGAAGGTCGGCCTGTTGCCGACCGTGGTCACCACCCACGAAGATATCACCCGTCTGTTGCAGTCCATGGGCTTTGACCAGGTGTTCAACATCGTTGACCGCCCAATCCCCTGCCCGGAATGCCTCACCGACCTGCCGTCCCAGGACCAGTCCGAGGAAGTCGTGCGGGTCAAGGTGCTGGAAGCGCACAAGATCCTGATGGGCTTGAATGAGTCCAACCGCGAAGCCTTCCACGACCTCGTCAACGCCCTCGAGCGGCACTGATCTCCAGTTGCAATAACATTCCAATGTGGGAGCGGGCTTGCTCGCGAATGCGGTGGTTCAGCCAAAGATGTATTCATTGGCAGACCGCATTGGCGAGCAAGCCCGCTCCCACAGGTTGATCTGAGGCTGGCTCAAGAGGGTCGAAAGACAAAAAAGGGCGACACCCTCACAGGTGCCGCCCTTTTTGCCGCTAGCTGCCGTTACAGCTTGGCCGACAACAACGCTTCCAGCTTCTCCTGGTCCCGAGCAAACTGACGAATCCCCTCCGCCAGCTTCTCAGTCGCCATCGCGTCCTCGTTGGACTCCCAACGGAACTGCGCTTCAGTCATATGCACCCGCGCCTCACCGGCGTGGCCTGGCGCCAACTTGCGCTCCAGCTTGCCTTCATCGGCTGCCAGCTTCTCCAGCAGGTCCGGGCTGATGGTCAGGCGGTCACACCCGGCCAGCTCTTCGATCTGGCTGAGGTTACGGAAGCTCGCACCCATCACCACGGTCTTGTAGCCGTTAGCCTTGTAGTAGTTGTAGATGCGCGTCACCGACTGCACGCCCGGGTCTTCGGAGCCGGTGTAGTCGGTGCCGTTGGCCTTCTTGTACCAATCGTAGATACGGCCCACGAACGGCGAAATCAGAAACACACCCGCTTCGGCACAGGCCACGGCCTGGGCAAACGAGAACAGCAGCGTCAGGTTGGTCTGGATGCCTTCTTTTTCCAGTTTCTCGGCGGCGCGGATGCCTTCCCAGGTGGAGGCGATCTTGATCAGCACGCGGTCACGGCCAACGCCGGCTTTGTCGTACAGGTCGATCAGACGGTGCGCACGCTTGAGAATCGCGGCCTCGTCGAATGACAGGCGCGCATCCACCTCAGTGGAAATACGGCCCGGCACTACTTTGAGAATCTCTTGACCCACCGCCACCGCAAAGCGGTCACTGGCCAGGCCCACATCGCCGTTGCAATCCTGCACACACTCATCCAGCAGCTTGGCATAGCCAGGAATCGACGCAGCCTTGAGCAGCAGGGAAGGGTTGGTGGTCGCGTCTTGCGGCTTGAGCTTGGCGAGCGTGGAGAAATCGCCGGTATCGGCTACGACGGTGGTGAATTGCTTGAGTTGTTCCAGCTTGGAAGTCATGGGCGTGCTCTGTCCTGTGGGTCTAGTGACATTACCCGAGCGCTGGCAGGCGCTCAAGGGCGCAAATGCGTTAGGTCGTTTGCGAGGGCAATAACCTGAAAACAGCCGTTTGAATTACCGGCAGTGGTGCTCAGTTGGAGGGCAAAATCGATGGCAGGTTCAACCCAACTGCCCGATAACCACCCCATCGGCCCCAATACTGTACGAGCGAGCTTGCTCGCGAAAAACGCCAACGATAACGCGCGCTTCCTGAATAAACGCGGCGCCTATGGGTTTCTCGCGAGCAAGCTCGCTCCTACAAAAAGCCTGCCCCCTGCAGCTATCCAATCAACGCCCTTCCAACAACTCCCCCGCCTGATCCAGCAACGCCAACGGATCCACCGCCTTATGAATATCCACCGACAACAACTGCCGAAACTTACGCGCCCCCGGGAAACCGGTCCCCAGCCCCAGAACATGGCGCGTAATGTGATGCATCGCGCCGCCTGTTGCCAAGTGCTCGGCTATATACGGACGCAACTGCGCCAACGCCTCAGCGCGGGTGATCACAGGCGCGGTGCTGCCAAACAGCTGCTGATCCACCTCCGCCAGCAAATACGGATTGTGATAAGCCTCCCGCCCCAACATCACCCCATCAAACGTCTGCAAATGCTCCTGGCACTGCTCCAACGTCTTGATGCCGCCATTGAGATTAATCTCCAGCTCAGGGAAATCCTGCTTCAACTGCGCCGCCACGTCATAACGCAACGGCGGAATGTCCCGGTTCTCCTTGGGCGACAACCCCTCCAGAATCGCAATCCGCGCATGCACGGTAAAACTGGTGCAACCGGCATCCTTCACCGTGCCGACGAAATCACACAACTGGGCATAACTGTCCCGCCCATTGATGCCGATACGGTGCTTCACCGTCACCGGAATCGACACCGCATCGCGCATCGCCTTCACACAATCCGCCACCAGGGCAGGGTGCGCCATGAGGATCGCGCCGATCATGTTGTTTTGTACGCGGTCGCTCGGGCAGCCAACGTTCAGGTTCACCTCGTCATAACCAGCCGCTTCGGCCATACGGGCGCAGGCGGCCAGATCAGCCGGAACACTGCCGCCCAATTGCAGCGCCAGCGGGTGCTCGGCTTCGTTGTGGCGTAGGAAGCGGTCGTGGTCGCCGTGGAGGATAGCGCCGGTGGTGACCATCTCGGTGTAGAGCAGGGCGTGTTTGGACAGCAGGCGCAGGAAGAACCGGCAGTGGCGGTCGGTCCAGTCCATCATGGGGGCGACGGAGAAGCGGCGGGAGAGGGCTTGCGGTGGAGCTATGGCTGAAGGCATTGGAGTCTTGGATGGAGAATGCGAAGGGTGGGCAGTTTATCAGGAATGGGTCGGAGGGGGCTGGGTGATGATCGGGTGGCGCCAGACCCTAATATTAGACAAATCTGTCATCCTTTACCTTTGGATTTTCGAGAGCGATTTCGCTTCGTTTTCCAAATTTTGAATGCTTTTTCAAGCCACTCAACCCGGATTCATGCTCCAGCGCCTAGCGCGTATGGCTGCTACTTGGTCATCGGTGGCGAATTTGCCTTGGCCAGCTTCCTTTACTGCCAGCTCAATTTGGGCGGTCAGCGTTTTTTCGTGCTCGATGTAGTCGCGAAGAACGTCCATTGCTAGGTAGCTTGCTGTCTGACCGTTGGTTTTTGCTAGGTCGGCGAGAGAATTGGATAAGTCTTCCGGCAGGTTTAGGGATATTCCAGTCATGGCAGCCTCGATGAAAGGAGGTTTTGGGGCATCTTACGCCTTGGAACGCTGGGTTGAATCGAGAGGTCGTGGTGAGGTGTGTTTGGGAGTGAATCGTTTGCTTTTCCTATGCCAACTCAAAACCGGTATGGTGGTCTGATACGATATCTCGGTAAATTTGAACAGGTATTTATGATTACAAGAGAGGATATGAAGCCTTGGGTTGTTACCGCGTTGAAATCCATGGGTGGGGTTGGTTGGCCGAGGGATGTCGCCAAATATATATGGGACCATTATGAGTCTGATATAAAGCGGTCCGGCTCGCTTCTCTTTACTTGGCAGTACGACGTTCGGTGGACGGCAATGGCGATGAGAAAGGATGGGGTGTTGAAGCCAGTCGATGGCAGAAATGATAAACCTTGGGAGCTTGCTTAGGTAATTGTCTTGAGTGTTCAATGGGGGGAGTTGTTCGCTTCCACTGTGTATTAAAAGTTTAGGCTTCCTTTCAGCAAATAATAGGTATTGGTCGCGCTTCGGAGTCAGACCACCATACCTTCATCTCAGATCCAAAACCCATCGGGAAACTTCCCACACTTTTCTCAGCTTGCCCCTCAGATCACTCATAGCTAACCTCCCCAAACCGCTGGAAAACCAGCGGTCGGATGTGGAAGTCCGTACCAAGCTAAGACGCAATCGTCACAAACACCTACCGGCGTTTTTTTACGCCTGTATCATGTGTTTCGGCGGCTGTGCGCGGGGCACTTCGGTGCGCCGGGTCCTTAGCCCTGGTCTTCCACACCTGCGTACAGCTGCCACCTCTCATGTGGAAGTGAGACTGGTAGTTCCTGAATAGTTAAGGAGCTTCGCCATGTACAAGGTCACACCTAATCCGCCTTATGCTTCAAACGCGGCATCCTCTGATTCCAAGCTTCAAGCCGCAGCCCAGCGCGCAATCAACCATCACTTGCCCCCATCCGACGACGCTGCGCCCGTCGAACGCCCAAGCAACAACCTATTCCTCGTAAACCCAACCATCGACCCCGAAACCCTCCTGGCCAACGCCGCCGAAAACCTCGCATCCGCCAACGAAATGGCCGCCACCTTGGCTTTCGACCTCGACGACTCCCAGCGCGCTATCGCCCTGGGCATTCAGCAGTTAATCGAGTTGAGCTCGCTGCTTGTTGACCGAGTCCAGGAGCAGGTTGCGCCTGTAACCGCCTCAGTTAAAGCCTAACAACCAACCCTGCCGCCTTACCCAAGGCGGCAACCTGAACTCATGCTGTCTTCCAGCAAAGTTTCATAATTCCCTGCGCCGTTGAGGTCTACGATCCCCTACTGAGAGAGGCCCCCAGCGCCTCCAGCCCACAGGGAGTTGAAACCATGATCTCGAACCTCGTCAAAGTTGTGATGATCACCGGCACGTTGTTGTTAAGCGCTTGTTCATCTTCATCGAGCGTGACCAGCAGCGACCCGTGCTTTTCAGGCGGGTGCCAGGCGTTTGGTGACCATAGTCCCAACAAAGCCGCGAAGATGAATTTCGGTGGCAGTGGGCTGGGGAGTAGTTATGGGGAGTATGGTTCGGGGTTGTTGCATGATGATTGATGGGGTGGGGGGCAAGCACTAATACCTGTCAGTTAAGCGTCATCGCCTTCTGTAGGAGCGAGCTTGCTCGCGAAAAACGTCAACGATAACGCGGGCTTCCTGAAGAAACGCGGCGTCTGTGAGTTTTTCGCGAGCAAGCTCGCTCCTACAAGAAGCCCTCCCACAGTTTGATCCAGTAGGGCGTTAGTGGCCGCCTTTCATGCGCCGGGCGGTCAGGTAAAGGCCCAGGCCCACCAGCGCTGTGGCAGCACCGATGTAGCCAGTGCTGGTCCAGCCCAACCCCACTGTAATCGCCATCCCCCCAAACCACGGCCCCAGCGCATTCGCCAAGTTAAACGCCGCATGGTTCGAAGCCGCCGCCAGGCTTGGCGCTTCATGGGCAATGTCCATCAACCGAATCTGCAACGGCGCCGCCAACGCGACCATGGTGCCCACCAACCCCATGCTCAGCAGCACGCCCCACAGCGAAGACGCAGCGAAGGGGAAGAACAACAACACCGCCATCGACCACACCAATATCAAGCCCACCGCCCGGAACTGCATACGATCAAACAGCTTGCCACCGGCAATGTTGCCGATGATGCCGCCGACGCCAAACGCGGCGAGGCCGAAGGGGATCCACTGCGGCGAGACCTTGGTCACTTCCAGCATGGTTGGCGCCAGGTAGCTGAATACGCAGAACATCCCGGCAAAGCCAATTGCGCCGATGGACAGGGCCATCCATACCTGGGGTTTGGTGAAGGCGCGCAGTTCCTTGCGCGGGTCGCTGCGTTGTTCGTCGTGGCGGTGGGGCACGAATTGCCAGACCAGGGCGATGGTGAGCAGGGCGATCACGCTGACCAGGGCAAACGCCGAGCGCCAGCCCAGGTGTTGGCCGAGGAAGGTGGCGATGGGGTTGCCCAGCAGCATGGCCAGGGTGAGGCCCATCATCACGCGGGCCACGGCACCGGCGCGTTTGTCGGTGGGTACCATGCTGGAGGCGACCACGGCGGCGATGCCGAAGTACGCGCCGTGGGGCAGGCCGCTGATAAAGCGGAAGGCCACCAGCGAGCCGAAGGTGGGGGTGAAGGCGGTGGCGAAGTTGCCCAGGGCGTACAGGCCCATCAGCAACAGCAGCATGTGTTTGCGCAGCAGCTTGGCGCCGAGGATGGCCAGCAGCGGGGCGCCGACCATCACGCCCAGGGCGTAGGCGCTGATGGCGTGGCCCACCTGGGGTTCGCTCAGGCCCAGGTTCTGGGCGATGTCGGGCATCAGGCCCATGATGGCGAATTCGCCGGTGCCGATCGCGAAAGCGCCCACGGCCATGGCCGCTTCCATTTTGGCGGCGCTGCGCGCGGGCAGTACCTGCCCGGGTGTTTGCTGGATTGTCATGGGTAACTCTGTGTGGAGGGTGTGCACGAAGGACGTCGTCGATGCTACGCAAGCCGCGACGAAGGTGTCTAGAACCGTCATTTTCGGCAGAGTTCCACGCCTGTGACCGCAGGTCGCGGCTGCCAGGCTTGACAGGGGCGCATTAAAACCCGCGATTTAGGCCTGTCAATTGGCCAAACGGCGCATAAACGCTGTTTAGCGTGATATTCTGCGCGCCGTCTTGGGCTAGTCTTTCCCTGGTGCGTACACCCGTATACGTCCCAGCGGTTGGCTGTCGCCCAGGTAGCTGAAGCCAATAATGATAAGAAGTCAGCGCAGAAGGGACATAACAGTGAGGTCGATCCATCGGCCTTGTGTGCCCACCCTGCAGCCTTTATGTGACTGTGCAGACCCCGCGGTACGTTGCCTGACGTAGCGTGAACGAGGGTTACTCATGATCAGGGGCGGTAGGGCGGATGGCGTTTTATCATAGGTGCTACTGATGTTTAAAAAAGTAAACACTGCCCTGCTGGGGCTCGCTTTGTCGATGGGGATCACGTCCGTTCACGCGGAAGAGGCAAAGAAAGTCGATGTGCTGCTGATCGGCGGCGGCATCATGAGTGCGACCCTGGGTGTCTGGCTCAATGAGCTGGAACCGGACTGGTCCATGGAGATGGTCGAGCGCCTCGATGGCGTGGCCGAAGAAAGCTCCAACGGCTGGAACAACGCCGGTACCGGTCACTCGGCCCTGGCTGAGCTGAACTACACCCCGGAAGACAAGAACGGCAACGTTGAGATCCCGAAAGCGGTCGAGATCAACGAAGCGTTCCAGATCTCCCGTCAGTTCTGGTCCTGGCAGGTTCAGCAGGGCGTGTTGAAGAACCCGCGTTCGTTCATCAATTCCACTCCGCACATGAGCTTTGTGTGGGGCGATGACAACATCAAGTTCCTGAAAAAACGCTACGAAGCCCTGAAGGCCAGCCCGCTGTTCGCTGGCATGCAGTACTCCGAAGACCCGGCGCAAATCGCCAAGTGGGTTCCGCTGATGATGGAAGGGCGTGACCCCAACCAGAAAATCGCGGCCACCTGGAGCCCGATCGGCACCGACGTGAACTTCGGCGAGATCACCCGCCAGTTCGTCGCTCACCTGCAAACCACGCCGAAGTTTGACTTGAAACTGTCGAGCGAAGTGCAGGACATCACCAAGAACGCCGACGGTTCGTGGCGTGTGAGCTACAAAAACCTCAAAGACGGCACCAAGACTGAAACCGACGCCAAGTTCGTGTTCATCGGCGCCGGCGGCGGTGCCCTGCACCTGCTGCAGAAGTCGGGCATTCCTGAAGGCAAGGAATACGCAGGCTTCCCAGTCGGTGGTTCGTTCCTGGTGACCGAGAACCCGACCATCGCTGAGCAGCACCTGGCCAAGGCCTACGGTAAGGCCTCGGTAGGTTCGCCTCCGATGTCGGTTCCGCACCTGGACACCCGTGTGCTGGATGGCAAGCGCGTGATTCTGTTTGGCCCATTCGCGACCTTCTCGACCAAGTTCCTGAAGGAAGGCTCGTACCTGGACCTGCTGACCAGCACCACCACCCACAACATCTGGCCTATGACCAAAGTGGGTATTCGTGAATACCCACTGGTCGAGTACCTCGCCGGCCAACTGATGCTGTCCGATGACGACCGCTTCAAGGCGCTGCAAGAGTACTTCCCGAACGCCAAGCAGTCCGACTGGCGCCTGTGGCAAGCCGGTCAGCGTGTGCAGATCATCAAGCGTGACGAAGAGCAAGGCGGCGTGCTGAAGCTGGGTACCGAAGTGGTCAGCTCTGCCGACAACACCATCGCCGGCCTGTTGGGTGCATCGCCAGGTGCGTCCACCGCGGCTCCGATCATGCTGACCGTGCTGCAAAAGGTGTTCAAGGACAAAGTAGCCAGCCCGGCCTGGCAGGAAAAACTGCACCAGATCGTGCCAAGCTACGGCACCAAGCTGAACGACAGCCCTGAAGCGGTTGCCAAGGAATGGGCCTACACCGCCGGTATCCTGCAACTGACCCCGCCACCTGCGATCCCGCAGCTGGCTGCTCCACAGGCCACCGAGGCTGCCAAGCCTGCGGCTGAGCCAAGCAAGCCGGTTTCTGACCTGGCGCTGTAAGCCACACCCACGAAAAAGCCCGCTGAACCGGCGACGGTCAGCGGGCTTTTTTGTGGGCGGTGTTCAGACTCTGAAATACCTGACTTGCTCGTACAGGTGCAGTGCCAGTGCATTAGCGGTATCGCACAGCAGGTACAGATGCTGCGCGGGGAGGGCTGGCAGCTCCGTCATTTGCCTCAGCCCTTCGCCCATGCGGCTTTCCTCCATCAGGCCCACGGCCACGCCGCTGCGCACGCATGCCTCTACCGCCGATGAGTTGGGGCTTTCTAGCAGTACGCGATGGTAAACCCCGTGATCTTTCAGCACCTGTAACGCTGCCGCTCGATAAGGGCAACCCGCGATGGGCACGGTAACGGGCAATGGCACATTCGGCGGCGAGCTGAAACCCTCGGCCGCCACCCACAGCGGTTGCACGGGCCCCAGGCGTTCACCTTGGGCCAGGGGGCGTGGGCTGACGGTGAGCGTCAGGTCCAGCTGGTTGGCGATGAATAAACCCAGCAATTCCCCGCTGGTGCGCGCTTCGATTTCCAGCTCCAGCAGGGGGTTGTCAGCGATCAGTCGCGGCACAAACTCCTGTATGAAGGCGGGCGCATAGGTATCTGGCACGCCCAGGCGGATCTTGCCTTGCATGCGTTGGGGCATCAGTGAGATCAGCAAACGGTCATGGCTTTTCAGAAACTCGGTGGTTTCCCCCAGCAGTTTCTGGCCATACAGGGTCAATTCCACGCCCTGGTTGCTGCGGCTGAACAGACGCTGGCCTATCTGCTCCTCCAGCTTTTGGATCTGCGTGGTCACGGTGGAGGCGCTGCGGTGCACATGCTCGGCCGCCTCGTTGAAGCGCCGAAAGCGTGCCACCGCATGGAAGGTGCGCAACAGTTCGATGTTCAGTTGTTTGGCCATGATTCTATTTTTTCGGATTGGTTGTTCCGGTTATTCAAATATACAGAAGCGGGCGCCGCCCTTAGCCTTTAACTCGATCAAAGCGACGGGAGGCTATATGAAGCGATCTACCTTGGGGTTGGGGCTGTTGCAGGCGCTGTTTGTGCTGTCTTGGAGTTCAGGCTTTATCGCCGCCAAGCTGGGGACTCAGGGTGGAGATGCGTTCAACCTGCTTTTCTGGCGTTTTCTGTTGGTTTCGCTATGCCTGGCGCTGTTTTTGAACAGGCGTTTGCTGAGGGTTTCCTGGCAGCAGATCCGCCATCACGCGGTCGTTGGTTTCCTGTCGCAATTCCTCTATTTGAGCTGCGTTTACGTGGCGATCCAGAACGGCCTGCCGCCCGGCATCGCGGCGATCATTGCGGCGTTGCAGCCGTTGATGACAGCGGCATTGTCGACGGGCAGGGCGTCCGAGCGCAGTGGCGGCTGGCAGTGGGTGGGGTTGATGATCGGCTTTGTCGGTGTGTCGATTGTAATTGCTGGGCAGTATGGCGGTGGCGGGCAGCGTGTCGGGCTGGTCATGTATCTGCTGCCTCTGGTGTCGGCACTTGGGTTAACGCTGGCGACCTTGTACGAGCGTCGCTCGGTGCAGAGCCAGGACAGCGGGCTGGTGTTGCCGCTGTTTATCCAGTCGCTGTTGACCTTGATAGGTTTTACCGCGGCCGTGATCTACACCGACACCCTGAGTATTCCCCATGACACCAACGTACTGATCTCGATTGTGTGGCTGACCGTATTCTCCACTTTCCTCGCCTACTTGAGCCTGTGGATGCTGCTGCGGGTGATGACTGCAACGCATGTGGCGGCGCTGGTGTACCTGGAGCCGCCGGTGACTCTGGTGTGGGCGGCGTTGATGTTTGGCGATGTGATTCATGCATCCACTTACGCGGGCGTTGCCGTAGTCGTGGCGGGGCTGGTACTGGTGCGCCTGAAGCGACCGACTGTCGCCTGTACTTCCTGAGGCTTGCAGGTTCAGCAATCTGACAGACACCGCCTGTTAAAAAGTACCCAGGGCCAAGCAGGAGCGCGGCTGTAACAAGGGGGGATTTTTACCAGTGCAGGTGTTGGGCGCTCGCGCCCGAGGGTTTTGTATGTTGCTACGTTATGCAGCATTGGCCGCCATGGTGGTGGCAGCGTCTGGGTGTGTACAAGAGCGTGTGGTGCATGAGCGCAGGCCGGTGCAACGTGAATATGTTGAGGTGGTGGCGCCGCAGCCGCCACCGGTGCAAGTGATCGAAGTCGAACCGGCGGTACGCGAGGGTTATATCTGGTCACGCGGTTACTGGCGCTGGGAAGGCGGGCGCTATGTGGCGGTGCACGGCCATTGGGAGCCGGTGCGCCAGGGCTATCGTTATGTACACCCGCACTGGGTGCAGCGTAACGATGGCTACCATTGGCAGGTCGGTGGCTGGATACGCTGACCAAACCGCCTCACCCTTTCCTCTGTAGGAGCGAGCTTGCTCGCGATAAACGTCAACGGTTACGCGGGCATTCAGGTTGCAGGCGGTGCCTGTGAGTTTTTCGCGAGCAAGCTCGCTCCTACACAAACAAAGCGGGCTAGCTGAGCCGTTTCATCCCCGCTGCCTTGGTCGCGTTCAGATCAAAGGTGGCGGTGTACTCGCACCCTGCCGCATGGCCGCAGCGTTCAACCAGGCAGTCGGCAAAGTCGGCTTTGCCTGCGGTGAACTTGCGCAGTGCCTGCCAGATGATATCGGCGTGCTCGACGGTCAGCTCCCGCGTGTGCAACAAGGTTTCCAGCACCATTACCACGTCGCCTTTGGCCGACTGGTAACAGGACTGCAACACCCACACCAACTCCGTAAGCGTCACCAGGCTGACAAAGCCTGGCGAGGCGGCGGTGAGCGATTCGATCAGTTGGGATGCTTTAGCGGATTGAACCGGGTCGTCCTGGGTCACGTAACGCACCAGTACGTTGGTATCCAGGCCAATCATCCAGCGGTTGCTCCCTGGGCCGCGATGGCGCGGTTCATGTCTTCGATAGACACGGCATGGGCAGGCTTGCGGATCAGACCCTTGAGGTCCTTGACGGTTTTGCTTGCGGCAATCATGGAAAACTTGCCGTCTTCCATTTCAACGAATTCCACCCGGTCGCCTGTTTCCAGGCCCAGGGCCGTTCTGACCTGGACAGGGATGGTGATTTGCCCTTTTGAAGTGAGTGTGGCGGTGGCCATAGTGAAGATCTCCATCGTGATACTCCTTAACTTAGGGTAAGGAATGACAGAGGACAATATCCGTTGGTCCATAGGTCGCTCGCTGAGGTGGGTGAGTTGGAAGGAATAGTAAAACCCTAGTCCTAACTCTTGAACCTCACACGCCGAGCCATGCCCCAAACGGATACAAACTATGACCGACCGCCGCTAGCTCATTGCACCACGCGGTAGCACGGCACATACGCCGCGCCGCCTGGCAACTTCATGCGGTGCTGGGCCACGAAGGCCTTCAGCAGTTCATCCAGCGGTTTCATGATGGCCGGGTCACCGTGAATCTCATACGGGCCGTTTTCTTCGATCAGGCGAATGCCCTTGTCCTTGACGTTACCCGCCACAATCCCGGAGAACGCCCGGCGCAGGTTGGCCGCCAGTTCATGGGCCGGCAGCGCGTGGTTGAGTTGCAGGCTGGCCATGTTTTCGTGGGTGGGGTCGAATGGGCGCTGGAAGCCTTCGTCGATCTTCAGCAGCCAGTTGAAGTGGAACGCGTCGTTACGCTCGCGGCGGAACTGCTTCACCGCCTTGAGGCCGGTGGTCATCTGGCGGGCCACTTCAGCCGGGTCGTCGATGATGATCTGGTAATGCTTCTGCGCCGCTTCGCCCAGGGTGGCGCCGACGAACGCGTGCAATTGTTCCAGATAAGGCGCGGCATGTTTGGGCCCGGTGAGCACCACCGGGAACGGCAAGTCGCGGTTGTCCGGGTGCATGAGGATGCCCAGCAGGTACAGGAACTCCTCGGCCGTGCCGGCGCCGCCGGGGAAGATGATGATGCCGTGACCGACACGCACGAAGGCTTCCAGGCGTTTTTCGATGTCCGGCAAAATCACCAGTTCGTTGACGATGGGGTTCGGCGCTTCGGCGGCGATGATGCCTGGCTCGGTCAAGCCCAGGTAACGGCCATTGGTGATGCGTTGCTTGGCGTGGGAAATGGTCGCGCCCTTCATCGGGCCTTTCATCACGCCGGGGCCGCAGCCGGTGCACACGTCGAGGCTGCGCAGGCCCAGTTCGTGCCCGACTTTCTTGGTGTATTTGTATTCTTCGGTGTTGATCGAATGGCCGCCCCAGCACACCACGATCTTGGGCTCCACACCCGGGCGCAGCGTACGGGCGTTGCGCAGCAGGTGGAACACGTAGTCGGTGATGCCTTGGGAGTTGCTCAGGTCGATACGCTGGCTGTCCAGCTCGTTCTCGGTGTAGACGATGTCGCGCAGGGCGCTGAACAGCATCTCGCGGGTGCTGGCAATCATTTCGCCATCGACGAAGGCATCGGCCGGGGCGTTGAGCAGTTCCAGACGTACGCCGCGGTCCTGCTGATGAATGCGTACTTCAAAGTCTTTGTAGGCGTCGAGGATGGTCTTGGCGTTGTCGATATGCGCGCCGGTGTTGAGAATCGCCAGGGCGCATTGGCGGAACAGGGTGTAGATGCTGCCGGTACCGGCTTCGCTCAGTTGCTGCACTTCACGCTGGGACAGGGTTTCGAGGCTGCCCTTGGGGCTGACAGAGGCATTGATGACTTGACGTTGGGGCATTCTGATTCCTTGAAAGCATAGCCACCGCGCCCGCTTGGGGGCGATGGCTTGAGAAAGGTGAGCGCCACTTAAGGTCGCACGAGACGGATATTTACCTCAGGCGCAAGGCCGAGCGCAAATGCCGTCCAACACCATCATGCCGCAGAACTTACTGAATCAGCTTCCAGTTTTTGTAGAAAACCCGACGCAGGGTAAAGACCAGGCCGGCAAACCCTGCGATCACGGCGTTGAGCACCGAGGGCAGCAAGGTCGGGCGCACAATATCAATGAACAGGCAGTAGCGTTTGGCGTCGTTTTTGTTGAAGGACGCGTGCATCAGCGTGTCATCGAATATAAACAGCGGGTCGTCGTGCCAGTAGTGCTTGTGCTTGCCCACCTGGATATACACGCCCTCATGGTGCGGTGCCGGCGCCATGTTGTAGAGCACACGGAACATCATGCGCAGGGGGCCGAAGTGGAACGACGTCGAGCGGTTCTCGTTGAACACCGAGACGCCGATGGTTTTCACGAATGGCAGTTTCTTGCGCAGTTGCGGGATATCCAGCGTGGTTTCGATCGGGCGACCGTACCACTGGAAGAACAACATGCCGCGTTTCTTCTCGGCCATGCGCTCGTCCAGGTAGCTGATGATTTCATCCTTGCGAGCCATGGCGTCGTCGATCACCTGTTGCAGGTCTTCGCGCCAGGCCGGTGGCAGGTCGTTCAGGGTGTAGACATGTCGGTTGCGGCTGCTGAGCAGGTCGAGCAGGGTGTTGAACGGTGCCAGCACCCAGGTATTACGGCCGTTGCCGATAAAATACTTCTTGATGGTGTCGCGGTCGTACAGGCCGTTACGCAGGAAGTCATAAACGCCGCAGCACACCACCAACAGCAGAAACACCAGGCAACTGCGCGGGAAACAGTAGATCAACAGCAGAACGCCGAGCACCCAGGCCAGGGACACCAGCTTTTTGCCGACAGCATTTTTGCTCATGAAACGAGGCTCCAAAGCCGAAATATATTGAAACAATATCGTCATCATAGGGGGTTATGAGGCTCGCAGGCGTTTTTTAATAGGGTGAAATTGTGAAGCCGCTGCACAATTTGTAACCGTTGCCGTGCAGGCTCCGACGTTTTGTGGATTGAATTTTGAGAACAGAAGATTTGCGACTATCGTGACGCTTCGGTTTTTCAGGCGTCATAGACCGGTACGATTGAAGTTGAATGGCCACTATTGGCCTTCGGCACCTTGGAAGAGGCAGAAATTTTTATGATCATCAAACCGCGGGTTCGTGGCTTTATCTGTGTGACCGCTCACCCTGTTGGCTGTGAAGCGAACGTCAAAGAGCAGATCGACTACGTAACCAAAAACGGCGTCATCGAAGGCGGCCCTAAAAAGGTATTGGTCCTCGGTGCCTCCACCGGCTACGGCCTGGCCGCGCGCATCAGTGCTGCGTTTGGCTGCGGCGCCGACACCCTGGGCGTGTTTTTTGAGAAAGAAGGCGAAGAAGGCAAGCTGAGCTCCGCCGGCTGGTACAACAGCGCGGCGTTCGAGAAGTTTGCCGTGGAAAAAGGCCTGTACGCCAAGAGCATCAACGGCGACGCGTTCTCCGACGAGATCAAGCGCCTGACCATCGAGACCATCAAGAAAGACCTGGGCAAGATCGACCTGGTGGTCTACAGCCTGGCCGCGCCACGCCGTACCGACCCGCAAGGCATGGTGCATAATTCCACTCTCAAGCCAATCGGCAAGGCCGTGACCCTGCGCGGGATCAACACCGACAAGGGCGTAGTGGTCGACACCACGCTTGAGCCTGCAACCCAGGAAGAAATCGACGGTACCGTGAAGGTCATGGGCGGCGAAGACTGGCAGCTGTGGATCGACGCCCTGCGTGACGCCGATGTATTGGCCGAAGGCGCCAAGACCACCGCGTTCACCTACTTGGGTGAGAAGCTGACCCAGGACATCTATTGGAACGGCTCCATTGGCGAAGCCAAGAAAGACTTGGACAAGAAAGTTTTGACCCTGCGCGAAAACCTCGCTGCGCTCAAGGGCGACGCCCGCGTGTCGGTGCTCAAGGCCGTGGTCACCCAGGCCAGCTCGGCGATCCCGATCATGCCGCTGTACCTGTCGCTGTTGTTCAAGGTGATGAAAGAGCAGGGCACCCACGAAGGCTGCATCGAGCAGGTCTACGGCCTGTTCAAAGACAGCCTGTACGGCAGCCAGCCGAAACTCGACGCCGATGGCCGCCTGCGTGCCGACCTGGCCGAGTTGGAACCCAAGGTCCAGGACGCCGTGGCCGCGCTGTGGAACCAGGTGACCGACGACAACGTCAACGAGATCAGCGATTTTGCCGGTTACAAGGCTGAGTTCCTGCGCTTGTTCGGCTTTGAAGTCGACGGCGTGGATTACGACGCGGATGTGAACCCGACCGTCAAAATCAACGGCCTGATCCAAGCCTAAAACGCGGTAAAAAATGTGGGAGCGGGCTTGCCCGCGAAGGCGGTGTGTCAGTCGCAGCATCTGAGGCTGTACTACCGCTTTCGCAGGCAAGCCAGCTCCCACATTTGATCTTCGTTGCTTTAAGCATTGCGTTCGCTCAATTAGGCCGTGCCTCCTCCCACCTGTCTTTTCAGACACTTCTTACGCCCCGTCGCGCGCCTCCCTCTTGTAGATCTGTCAGACTCCAGCTGCTATCAAGCCACGCTAACGGAGGATCTGATGACGATTCGTGCAGTAGTTTTTGATTTCGGCGGTGTCCTGTTCGACTGGAGCCCGCAGCACCTGTACCGCAAGCTGATTGCCGACGACGTCGAGCGTCAGTGGTTTCTCGACACCATCTGCACGCAAGACTGGAACACCGAGCAAGATGCCGGTCGCTCCCTGGCCGAAGCCACCCGCACCCTGATTGCCCAATACCCCGAACACAAGGCCCTGATCCAGGCTTATTACGAGCGCTGGCCCGAAATGCTGCGGGCTGAATTACCCGAGGGCGTGGCGATTCTCGAAGCGTTGCACCAGGTTGATATGCCGCTGTTCGGGCTCACCAACTGGTCGGCTGAAACCTTCCCTTACGCCCGGGCCAACTACCCGTTCCTGACGCGTTTTCGCAATATTCTGGTGTCCGGCGAGGTGAAGCTGATCAAGCCTGACCCGGCGATCTACCACGCCAGCCTCAGTCAAGTGCGGGAACACTTGCCAGACATCCAGGCCAGTGAAGTGGTGTTCATCGACGACGTCGCCGGCAATATCGAGGCCGCCATCGCGTTGGGCTGGCAGGGTATTCACCATGTATCGGCCGAGCGCACCTCCACGCGCTTGCGTGAGTTGGGCGTGGCGTTCTAGTGCGCCCATTTCTCCATCACAAAGTCGACGAACGCCCGCAGCTTGGGCAGGCGGTAGCGGTCCTGGCGATACATCAGGTGCATCGGGCGGCTGGGCAGTTTATAGGGGGTCAGCAAGGCCACCAGCTTGCCGCTCGCAAGGTCCGGTTGCACCAGGGCATCGGCCAGCATGGTGATGCCCATGCCGTTGATGGCGGCTTGGCGCAAGCCTTGGGAGCTGTTGATGGTCAATGAGCCAGCTACCGGCACCTGCACCTCACCTTCATCGCCTGTCATGCGCCAGAGTTTGTCGGTGTCGCGCCAGTTGTCGTTGGCGGGGTAGGCAAACGCCAGGCAGTCATGCTGCTGCAGGTCGGCCGGGGTTTGCGGCGTGCCGCGTCGCGCCAGGTAGGCAGGGGAGGCGCAAAGGGTGAGGGTGTAGGCCTGCAGGGGCCGGGCGATCAGGCTGGAGCTTTCCAGTTCGCCGAGACGGATCGCCACGTCAAAACCGCTGTCGACCAGGTCCATGCGTTCATTGCTCATCACCACGTACAGGTCGATAAGGGGGTAGCGCTGGGAAAACTCACTCAAGGCCGGCACCAGGCGTTCAGTGCCGAACACCGGCGGCGCGGTGATGCGCAGGCTGCCTTTGGGGGTTTCGCTGTGGACCTGCTCGGCCAGTAGCTCGGAGTCGGCCACCAGCCCCAGCACTTCCAGGCAGCGCTGATAATACTGCCCGCCAAATTCGGTGAGGTTCTGTTTGCGCGTGGTGCGTTTGAGCAGGCTGACGCCAAGCCGTTGCTCCAGCGCTCGCAGATGGTTGCCCACCATGGTGGTCGAGATCCCGCATTCCTGCGCGGCGGCGGTCATGCTGCCGGTTTCGACGACTTTCACGTACACCGACATTGCCTGGAACAGGTCCATTATCAAGTCCTGGTTTAAAGTTATTGCAGCGATTCTACGTTTATCCAGCGAGGGTGGTTAACCATACTGGATCCACCCCAACGATGCACTGGAGCCGCCACCATGACCGCCGCCTGCCTGATGAGCACTTATCAACCCCTGGCCCTGAGCTTCACCCGCGGCCTGGGCACGCGCCTATGGGACCAGCAAGGCCGCGAATACCTGGACGCCGTGGCCGGCGTGGCGGTGACCAATGTCGGCCATTCCCACCCAAGGTTAGTGGCCGCCATCAGCGAACAGGCCGGCTTGCTGCTGCACACCTCCAACCTCTACAGCATCGACTGGCAACAACAATTGGCCCGGCGTCTGGCCCAACTGTCCGGGCTGGACCGCGCGTTCTTCAACAATTCCGGCGCCGAAGCCAACGAGACGGCGCTGAAACTGGCGCGTTTGCACGGTTGGAAAAAAGGCATCGAACAGCCGTTGGTGGTGGTGATGGAGAACGCCTTCCACGGCCGCACACTGGGCACCATGGCCGCCAGCGACGGGCCTTCGGTGCGCCTGGGGTTCCAGCGCCTGCCTGGCGATTTCATCAAGGTTGGCTTTGGCGACATGGCGGCTCTGGCGGCGCTCACCGCACAGTTCGGCACGCGCATTGCGGCGGTGTTGCTTGAACCGATCCAGGGCGAAAGTGGTGTGTTGGTGGCGCCGTCGGGTTACCTCAAAGCCCTGCGCGAGCACTGCACACGCCACGGCTGGTTGATGATGCTCGACGAAATCCAGACCGGCATCGGGCGCACCGGCACCTGGTTTGCCTTCCAGCACGAAGGCATCGTGCCAGACGTGATGACTCTGGCCAAAGGCCTCGGCAATGGCGTGCCCATCGGCGCCTGCCTGGCCCGCGCCGCCGTCGCGCAGCTGTTCACCCCAGGCAGCCATGGCAGCACCTTTGGCGGCAACCCGCTGGCGTGTCGCGTCGGGTGTACGGTGCTGGAGATTATCCAGGAGCAAGGCTTGCTCGAAAATGCCGCACGCCAGGGCGAACACTTGCTGGCGCGCTTGCGCATGGAGTTGGAGGAACATCCCCACGTGCGGGCGATTCGTGGCAGGGGCTTGATGATCGGCATTGAGCTGGCCAGCCCTTACCGCGACCTGGCCCAACGGGCGGCGCAGGAGCATGGGCTGTTGATCAACGTCACGCGGGGCAAGATCATTCGGCTGTTGCCGCCGCTGACGTTGGAGCGCAAGGAAGTGGAGATGATCGTACGGGCCATCACCCGCCTACTGGACTGAAATACGATTAGAAAATGTGGGAGCGGGCTTGCTCGCGAATGCGGTGTATCAGCTTGCAGATGCATTGGCTGATACACCGCATTCGCGAGCAAGCCCGCTCCCACAGGGGAGCCTGTATACCTTTAGAGATCACCACCATTGAGCCATTCCTGGTTCATGGTCTCCGTATCTCCCAGGTACTCCAGCAACCACGCCATGGCGGGCGACAGCTTGTTCTGCGCCCACGCCACACACGACGGGCTGGCCGGAAATGGCCGGCTCAACTGCAGCGCCACCAACTCCCCGCGCTCCACCCACGGCAACACCTGATGGGCCGGCGCCATGCCTACACACAGGCCATCGCGCAGGCAATCCAGGGCCGACGCCCAGTTGGGCACCACCAGGCGGCGCTGGTTATCCAGGGTCCAGGTGTCGCGCTTGGGCAGGTTGCGGGAGGTGTCGGTCATGCACAGCGAGGCAAAGGGGCGCAGTTGGTCATCACTGAGCAAACCTTGCACCGCCGCCAGCGGGTGCCGGGCGCTGACCACGCACAGCCAGTTCAACAGGCCCATGTCGCGGAAGCTGAAGTGGCTGGCCACCGGCACCGCGCTGGTGGCGCCGATCACGATGTCGGTGCGTTCGTCCGCCAGTGCATCCCACACGCCGTTGTACACCTCGTATTCGAGCAGCAATTCCACTTCGGGAAACTGCCGATAAAAGTCGAGCACCAACTGCCGGCAGCGTTGGGGTTTGACGATGGAGTCCACGGCCACCTTCAACTGGCCGCTCCAGCCATTGGCCACCTGCTGGCACAGGCGCCGGGTGCCGAGCATTTTTTTCATCACGCCGCGGGCTTCGTCGATGAATAAACGCCCGGCGGGGGTCAGTTCCACGTCACGATGCCGGCGCACAAACAGCGGCACGGCCAGCCATTCTTCGAGCTGGCGCACGGTGTAACTGATGGCCGAGGGGACGCGGTGCAGTTCCTGGGCAGCGGCGCTGAAGCTGCCGTGACGGGCGACGGAGTCGACCACATCCAGGGAATATTCCGACCACATAGGTGCTGCCTTCAAAATTATTGATGAGAGTGTCCAATTATTATCGCTTCACACAGATATTGTCAGCTTCATAATGGGCGCCAGTCAGCAAATAGTTTGATGGCAGTATTTACAAGGCTTCGATGAAAAATTCTTTTGGTTTTACCTGGTACCTGGCGGGGCTGAGCATGCTCGGTTATCTGGCCATGGACATGTACTTGCCGGCGTTTGGCGCCATGGGCGAGCAGTTGAATATTGGTGCTGGCGCGGTGGGCGCCAGCTTGAGTATTTTCCTCGCAGGCTTTGCGCTGGGGCAGTTGCTGTGGGGGCCGCTCTCGGACCGCCTGGGGCGCAAGCCCATTCTGCTCGCGGGCCTGAGCCTGTTTGTGCTCGGTTGCCTGGGCATGTTCTGGGTCGAAACCGCGCCGCAGCTGTTGGCCCTGCGCTTTATGCAAGCGATTGGCGTATGTGCCGCCGCTGTGAGCTGGCAGGCGCTGGTGATTGACCGCTACCCGGCCGACAAGGCCCACCGCGTCTTCGCCAGCATCATGCCGTTGATGTCGCTGTCTCCAGCCCTGGCACCGCTGTTGGGTGCCGTGGTGCTGAATCACTTTGGCTGGCAGGCGATCTTCGGCGTGTTGCTGGTGGTGTCGTTGTTACTGCTGGTGCCGACCCTGTTCTTGCGCAACATGCCCAGGCGTCTGGAGCACAAGGGCAGCCCGGTGCGCCTGGGCTATGGGCAATTGCTCACCTCGCGGGTGTTTACCGGCAATGTGATGATCTTCGCCGCCTGTTCGGCCAGCTTCTTCGCTTGGCTGACGGCCTCGCCGTTCATTCTCGGTGGCATGGGCTACAGCCCCAATGACATCGGCCTCAGCTATGTATTGCCGACCCTGGCGTTTCTCGTCGGCGGCTACAGTTGCCGCAGCGCCTTGCAGCGCCTGCCGGGTAAAACCCTGCTGCCGTGGTTGCTGGTCGCCTATTGCTTGAGCATGGTGGCGTTGTACCTGGTGGCCACCTTGAGCGTGCCGACCCTGACCACCTTGTTGATCCCGTTCTGCCTGATGGCGCTGTGCAACGGCGCCAGCTACCCGATTGTGGTGGCGAATGCGCTGATGCCCTTTGCAGAAAACTCCGGCAAGGCGGCGGCCCTGCAAAATACCCTGCAGTTGGGCCTCTGCTTCCTGGCCAGCCTGCTGGTGTCGTCGATGATCGAACAGCCGCTGTTGATCACGGTGATTGTGATGCTGGCGACCGCGCCGCTGGCGGTGTTGGGGTATTGGCTGGCACGGCCGAAGGGCAATTCTTCCGAACTGGCCAACGCCTGAGCTGACAAGACGATCAAAATGTGGGAGCTGGCTTGCCTGCGATAGCGGTGTATCAGTGCCAGATGGGCTAACTGACAGACCGCTATCGCAGGCAAGCCAGCTCCCACAGTTTTTTGCGTTTCTTCAGTTAGAACGTCACTTCCATGTTCAGCGTCGGCGTTGAGGTGCGGCTACCACGGCCGCCGTCCACGCCGAACTTGTTATGCCAGTACTCATAGCCCACTCCTAAATACAGGTTCGGCTTGACGCTTTTACCCGGTCGCACCGCCACCATCAGCGCTGTACGCATCAGCGCTTCCGCTGCGGTATCGCGGCCATGGTAATCCTCGCCTTTCTCTCCGACGTAGTTAATGAACCCCTGAAATTTCGCCGCATGGTTACCGATTTCGAACGGTCGCATCCACGTCAGATTGAGCATGTAGGTGTCGTCGAAGGTGTGGTTCGACTCCTGCGCGCCGGGAATGCCGGTGTGGTTCTTTTCCTTGTAGTACATCAGGCTCAGGTCCAGCACGCCGACGGTGCCCCACTTCAACGTGGGGCCAATCACCAGGGCGCGCTTCTTGGCGGAAGCGAAGTTGTTGTTGCGGTTGGCGTCGAAGCCCAGGGTCAGCGCGTAATCCTTGATCAGCCCGGTGCCTGGCGGCAGGTCGAACACGCGTGAGGCGTACAGCTGATGCCGGTACACGGCGTACACCTCGCTGCCACCGTGGTCGGTGCCCTTGCGCGGGTCGCTGCTGTCGGACAGGAACACATCGAGGTTGAGGAAATTGCTGCCGTAACGGTAGCCGCTGGCGTGGGTAAAACTGTAGATGCGCTTGCTGAAGTCGTCGGGGTTGTTCGGGTTGGTGAAGTGCTGCCCGTAGCGAAACCCGACGCTGTTGTTCATCCACTCCACCGCAACAGCCTCCCCGCCGCCGAGAAGGGTTAGTGCGACGGTTGCGCCCTGTAGTGCCTTTTTCATTCTTTTTGTCCTTTGGCGTTCTGGCTCGTGACGGCCGGATTGTTTTTGTAACGCCGTTGGAGGGTATCTTGTTCAATTGATTGTATACAACTCTATGGACATACAGTCTGAACATTGCATACAGTGAGCGCACAACAAAAACAGAGAACCCCTCACCATGACTATCCCGAAGGCGTCACCGCAGCGGCCCGAAGATGAAAATCTGGGCGTCGCCGCCAACATGGCTTACGGCCTGCAGCATGTGCTCACCATGTATGGCGGCATCGTCGCCGTGCCGTTGATCGTCGGCCAGGCAGCCGGGTTGTCGCCGGCGGATATCGGCCTGCTGATTGCTGCATCGCTGTTTGCCGGTGGCCTGGCCACGCTGCTGCAAACCCTGGGCCTCCCGTTCTTCGGCTGTCAGTTGCCGCTGGTGCAGGGCGTGTCGTTCGCGGGTGTGGCGACCATGGTGGCGATGGTCGGCAGCGACGGCGCCGGTGGCGTGCCAGCGATTCTCGGCGCGGTGATGGCCGCGTCCTTTATCGGCTTGTTGATCACACCGGTGTTCTCAAGGATCACCAAGTTTTTCCCGCCGCTGGTGACGGGCATTGTGATTACCACCATCGGCCTGACCCTGATGCCCGTAGCGGCGCGCTGGGCCATGGGCGGCAACAGCCGGGCGGCGGATTTTGGCAGCATGTCCAACATCGGCCTGGCTGCGCTGACCCTGGTGCTGGTGCTGCTGCTGAGCAAGATCGGCAGCGCAACCATCTCTCGCTTGTCGATCCTGCTGGCGATGGTGATTGGCACGGTGATCGCGGTGCTGCTCGGCATGGCGGACTTCTCTGGCGTCATGCAGGGGCCGATGTTCGGTTTCCCCACACCCTTTCACTTCGGCATGCCCACCTTCCATGTGGCGGCGATCATTTCCATGTGCATCGTGGTGATGGTGACGCTGGTGGAAACCTCGGCGGACATCCTGGCGGTGGGCGAGATCATCGATACCAAGGTCGACTCCAAGCGCCTGGGCAACGGCTTGCGTGCCGACATGCTGTCGAGCATGTTCGCGCCGATCTTCGGTTCGTTTACCCAGAGCGCGTTCGCCCAGAACGTCGGCCTGGTGGCGGTGACCGGGGTCAAGAGTCGGTTTGTGGTGGCCACTGGCGGGGTATTCCTGGTGGTGCTCGGCCTGCTGCCATTCATGGGCCGGGTGATCGCGGCCGTGCCCACCTCTGTGTTGGGCGGCGCCGGGATTGTGTTGTTCGGCACGGTGGCGGCCAGCGGGATTCGCACGCTGTCCAAGGTGGATTACCGCAACAACATGAACCTGATCATCGTTGCCACGTCTATCGGCTTCGGCATGATCCCCATCGCCGCGCCGAGCTTCTACGATCAGTTTCCAAGCTGGTTCGCGACCATCTTCCACTCGGGCATCAGCTCGTCGGCGATCATGGCGATTCTGCTGAACCTGGCGTTCAACCACTTCACCGCCGGCAACTCCGACCAGCAGTCAGTGTTCGTGGCGGGGACTGAGCGCAGCTTGTGCTTTCGCGACGTGGCCGCGTTGCGCGATGGCGATTACTACAGGGGAGGGAAGTTGTTTGATGCAGAGGGCAAGGAAATTCCTCTGGTAGCGGATACCTTGAGGAAAACATCCAAGCCTGAGACCAGCGAGGTTTAGCGAGCGACGCCGTATACCCTGTGGGAGCTGGCTTGCCTGCGATAGCGATGGTGAATTCACCGGTGTTATCGCAGGCAAGCCAGCTCCCACGGGGATTCAGCCGGCCTTGAGGGCTTTGTGCGGCAACGAACACGCCTCATCCAGAAACTTCACCACTGTGCCCATGCACGCCTGGCGTTCTTCCACGTGGGGCATGTGGCTGGAGTCTTCAAACAGTGCCCAGCGCACGTTCTCTATCTCATCCAAGAACGGCTTGACCACCAACGGTGTGGCTTCGTCGTGCCGGCCGGAAATCACCAGGGTTGGCACCTTGATCGCTGACAGGCGACCGATCACGTTCCAGTCCTTCAAGCTGCCGATCACGTGGAATTCGGTCGGGCCGCTCATGGCGTGGTACACCGTCGGGTCGGCATCCACCTGGGCGAAGGTGCGTGCCACTTCTTCGGGCCACGGGTTGACCCGGCACACGTGCTGGTCATAGAAAATCCGTGAGGCCGCCAGGTATTCCGGGTCTTGGTAGGTGCCGGCCTGCTCGTGCTTGAGCAGGGTTTCGTGCACGCCTTCAGGCAACAGCTTGCGCAGGCGGTTGGCTTCGCTGACCCAGGTACGCATGCAGGTGGGCGAGTTGGCAGGGATAAACGCGCGCAGGCCCTTGGGTTGCAAGATCGCGTGTTCGCTGCCGAGCATGCCGCCCCAGGATTGCCCGAGGATCGCGTAGTTCTCGCTGATTTGCAGGTGGTCCAGCAGGTTGTTCAACTCGTCGAGGAACAGGCCGATGGTCCAGAACGACGGGTCTTTTTCTGGCAAGTGCGTGGAGCGGCCGTTGCCCAACTGGTCGTAGTGAATCACCGCGTGGCCGCTGGCGGCGACGTCTTTGAAGGCGTCGACGTAATCGTGGGTGCAACCCGGGCCGCCATGGATGATCACCAAGGGCGTGCGGCCTGTGCTCAGGTCACCCGTGACGCGATACCAGGTCTGATAGGCGCCAAAGGGCGCGTAGCCTTCGCGAACTTTTTCGATGAATTCCATTTCGTACCCTGCTCTGAAAAAAAAGGATCAGGGTTACGATAGTCTGAACAAAAAGTTTAGGTAACTAGCAAAACAGATAGGTTTTTGCCCAAAGCTCAACCTTCCAGCAAGCGGTAATGGGTGGCGCGAACCACCGCCTGAACACGGTTTTTGGCCCCCAGTTTGTGCATCGCCGAGGCCAGGTGCAGGGTCACCACCGCCAGGGAGCGGCTCAATTGCGTGGCGATTTCAGCGGCGGTCAGGCCTTCAGCCGCCCATTTCAGGCATTCGCGCTCGCGCTTGGTCAGGCGGATGTGCGGATAAGCCCGCATCTCCTTGCTGAACAGCGGGTACGCCGCTTCCTGGAGGGCATGGGTAATCAGGCTGAAATCGGCCAGGGTATGTTGGGCGTCCTTCAATACCGTGCGCGCCTTGCCGGTGCGTAAGCCGGTGAGCGAGGCAAAACCGCCCTTGGGCAGGTGAATCGGCACACTGACGCCGCAGGTGAGTTGGCGTTCATGCAGGTAGGAAGAAACGGGGGCGTGGCAGGGGTCGATGATCTTTTGCAGGGCCGTCTCGGTCTTGGCCTCATAGGACCAGACAAACGGTGATACCGAACTCAGTGCCAGGTGTTGCACCGGGTCGATCTGGTAAAACCCTTCGCTGCACCATAAGGCGTGCCAGTCGGCCGGCGTGTTGCGCAGTTGCAACAGCGAGGGGGTGATCAGTGCGCCGTCGAGGTCGATGGGCACCGGGCTGTAGTCATACACCAGGGCATCGAAGCCCAGTTGTTGGGCAAGGATAAACGTATTGTCCATCTGTTCATCCAGGCTCCTGCCCGGTATGAGGCGATTATTGAAGGCGGTCAGCTTGGCCAGCATCCGTTCTGCTCCCGAATTCATTTGAATCTCGACTTGCTGCAAGTAGAATGCCACGCCCCGGCGAAGGACTGCCAGGCCAAACCTATAAGAAATACTAGGTTATGGACGCACGGCATCCTCGGTAGTGTTGACCTGATAAACGGCCGCTACCCGCCAGGCCGATACAACACAAGGAATGTATGCATGTGGCGTGAAATTGCCCCCGACCAGCAGTACAACGTGCAAGTCGACGGCCATAACCTCGTGGTCTACAGCTTTGGCGAAGGCGATGAGGTGCTGCTGTGTCTCAACGGCGGGCCGGGCCTGCCGTGTGACTATCTGCGTGACGCCCATGGCTGGCTCAAAGCACATAACCTGCGAGTGGTTGCATTCGACCAGCTTGGCACAGGCGCATCAGCCAGACCGACCGATGCCGCACTGTGGGAAATCCGCCGTTATGTCGAAGAAGTCGAGACCGTGCGCCAGGCGCTGGGCCTGGGCCGCGTGCATTTGCTCGGGCATTCCTGGGGCGGTTGGCTGGGCATCGAATATGCCGTGCATTATCCCGGTGCGCTCAAAAGCCTGATCCTGGAAAACACCGTCGGCGACATTCCCCACCTGTCCCAGGAGCTGGAACGCCTGCGCGGCGCCCTGGGCAGCGAAACCGTGGCCATGATGCAACGCCACGAAGCCATGGGCACCCTCGACCACCCGCAGTACCAGGCCGCCATCACCTTGCTCAACTACCGCCACGTGTGCCGCCTCGACGAATGGCCGGAGCCGGTCAAGCGCTCCCTGGGCGACTGGAACATGGGGCCTTACGAAACCATGCAAGGCCCCAACGAGTTCCTCTATATCGGCAACCTCAAAGACTGGAACCGTCTCAAGGAAATGGCCGAGTTCAACATGCCGATCTTGATCACCACCGGCCAGCACGACGAACTTACCCCCGCCTGTGCGATGCGCATGAAACTCGCGGCGCCCCATGCCGAGTTGCATGTGTTCCCCAACAGCAGTCATATGCCGTTTTACGAGGAGCCGCAGGCGTACTTCCCGGTGCTGCTGGACTTCCTCGCTCGCCACCGAGGCTGACGCATGAACCTGGCGCGCTACCGTTTTGTGTTGTCCCGGCCCCTGCAATTGCTGCCGGTGCTGCTGGGCATCAGCCTGATCACCTTCGTGCTGGTGCGCTCGATTCCCGGCGACCCGGCGCGCGCCTTGCTGGGTTCGCGCAGCACGCCAGATGCGCTGTTGAAGATCCGCGCCCAGTTCGGCCTCGACCAGCCCTTGTGGCTGCAATACTTTTACTTCCTGAAAAACCTGCTCAAGGGCGACCTCGGCCAATCGCTGCTGTACAAGGTCGACGCCCTCAAACTGATCGTCACCCGCATCGAGCCGACCCTGGTGCTGGTGCTGGGCAGCGTGGTGCTGGCTTTGTTGATAGCGCTGCCACTGGCAACGATTGCGGCGCGCCAGCAAGGCCGTTGGGCGGACAAGCTGATCCGCGTGTTCACCACGGTCGGCCTGGGCATGCCGGCGTTCTGGCTGGGGTTGATGCTGATCCTGCTGCTCAGCGTGAAATGGGGCCTGTTCCCGGTGTCTGGTTACGGGCGCACCTGGCTGGACAAGGCGCACCACATGCTCTTGCCCTGCCTGACCATCGCCCTGGCGCTGTCGGCGGTGCTGGTGCGCAACCTGCGGGCGAGCATGTTGATGGAGTTGCAGGCGGACCACGTCACCGCCGCACGTGCGCGCGGGCTGCCTGAAGGCGCGGTGTTTCGCCGGCATGTACTGCCCAACGCCCTGGTGCCGGCGATCAACCTGCTGGCCGTCAACATCGGTTGGCTGATCAGCGGCACGGTGGTCATCGAAAGCCTGTTCGCGATTCCAGGCATCGGCCAATTGCTGGTGCGCGGCATTTTCACCCGTGACTACATGGTGGTGCAGGGCGTGGCGATGGTGCTGGCCTGTGCCACGGTGGTAGTCAACTTCCTGGCCGACTTGGTAACCGTGGCCCTCGACCCACGGGTGAAGATGCAATGAGCAGCCGCCCCATGATTGCCCCGTGGCGCTTGCGCCTGCGCTTTGGTTTTCGCAATGGCCGACTGACCGCCGCATGGGGGTTGTTGATCCTGTTCGCGTGGTTGGCCCTGGCGCTGTTTGCGCCGTGGGTCGCGCCCTACGACCCTATCGCCCAGGACACCAGCATCAGTTTGCTGGCCCCCAGCCTTGCCCATCCGTTGGGTACGGACAATTACGGCCGGGATATCCTCTCGAGGGTGATCTGGGGTGCGCGCGTCGACCTGCAACTGGCGGTGATCGGAGTGATCTTCCCGTTCATCATCGGCACCTTTATCGGCGCGGTTTCGGGTTACATCGGCGGGCGTTTCGACAGTGTCTGCATGCGCGTGATCGATGTGGTGCTGGCGTTCCCGTTCCTGGTGCTGATGCTGGCGATCATGGCCATCCTCGGGCCGGGCTTGCAGAGTTTTTACATCGCCATGGCGCTGGTGGGTTGGGTGTCGTACGCACGCCTGATTCGCTCGCAGATCCTGGTGCTCAAGGAAAGCGAGTTTGCCCTGGCCGCCAAAAGCCTGGGCTTTGGCCATGGGCGCATTCTGTTCCGGCATTTGCTGCCCAATGCGCTGTTTGGTTCCATTGTGTTTTCCATGTCCGACGCGGTACTGGTGCTGCTCAACGGCGCCGCCGTCAGTTACCTGGGCCTGGGCGTGCAACCACCGACCGCCGAATGGGGGACGATGGTGGCCGAGGGGCAAGCCTTTATCACCACCGCCTGGTGGATCTGCACCTTTCCGGGCCTGGCCATCGTGACCTTGGCCATGGGCTTCAGCCTGTTGGCCGACGGCGTTGCGCAGGTATTGGGGGAGCGTTCATGAGCCTGTTGCAGGTGCGCGACCTCAGTGTGATCGCCAACAACGCCGGGCGTGATATCACCTTGGTGGACAGGGTGTCCTTCGACCTGGCCGAAGGTGAAATCCTCGGCCTGGTGGGCGAGAGCGGTTCGGGCAAGACCATGGCCTGCCGCGGCTTGATGCGCCTGCTACCGTCACCCAATCTGCGCGTGCAGGGCGGCGCGGTGCGGTTGGCCGGCCAGGACCTGCTGGCCCTGGATGATGCCGGCATGCGCGCTGTACGCGGCGGGCAGTTGGGCATGGTGTTCCAGAACCCCAGCAGCCACCTCGACCCGTTGATGCGCATCGGTGAGCAGATCGCCGAGGGCATCCGCCTGCACCAAGGCGCGTCGAAAAAAGACGCGCGTTTGCAGGCGATCGAGGTATTGCGTCAGGTCGGGATTCCCGACCCACAGGCGCGGGTCGACAACTACCCCCATGAGTTTTCCGGCGGCATGCGCCAGCGCGCCATGATCGCCGTGGCCCTGGGCTGCAACCCGAAGGTGCTGATCGCCGACGAGCCGACCACCGCCCTGGATGTGACGGTGCAGGCGCAAATCCTGCGGCTGTTGCTCGACCTGCGCGACCAGCGTGGCCTGTCGATCATCATGATCACCCATGACCTGGGCGTGGTGGCGCAAACCTGCGATGCCATCGCCGTGATGTACGCCGGGCGCCTGTGCGAGCACGGCAGCAAATACGAGTTGCTGGACCAACCGCAACATCCGTACACCGCAGGCCTGATCGACTGCCAGCCGGCCCACAGCAGCGGCCATGCGTTGTTGCGCACCATTGCTGGCCAGCCGCCGTTGCTCGATGCACTGCCCGACGGCTGCCGCTTCCACCCGCGCTGCCCGCAGGCCGGCGCCTTGTGCACCGAGTTGCTGCCACAAGGCGCACGCGTGGCTTGTCACTATCCGTTGGGAGGGCGTTCATGAGCCTGTTGCAGATCAAGGATCTGGAGGTGCGCTTTGCCGCGTCCGGCAGCGGCCTGCTGGGCCTCAACCGCCAGTGGGTGAGGGCGGTGAACGGGGTGTCGCTGAACCTCGCCGCCGGTGAAACCCTGGGTTTGGTGGGCGAGTCCGGCAGTGGCAAAAGCACCCTGGGCCGGGCAATTTTGCACCTCAACCCGATCAGCGCCGGGCAAGTGCTGTTCGACGGTATCGACATGGCCCATGGCAGTGCCATCGACATTGCCCGGCTGCGGCATGAAACCGCGATGATTTTCCAGGACCCTTATGCCGCGCTCAATCCACGACACAGCATTGGCGAAACCCTCGCCGAAGTGCTGCGGGTACAGCGCAAAGTGGCGGTGGCGCAGATTCCCGCGCGCGTCAACGAACTGCTGGAACTGGTGGGCCTGCGTCCCGAACTGGCGACGCGTAAGCCCGGCTCCCTGAGTGGCGGCCAGTGCCAGCGCGTGGGGATCGCCCGGGCGCTGGCGGTGGAGCCGCGCCTGATCATTGCCGATGAATGCGTGGCCGCGCTGGATGTGTCGATCCAGGGCCAGATCATCAACCTGCTGCTGGAACTGCAACAACGCATGAACCTGGCGATCCTGTTTATCGCCCATGACCTGGCCATCGTGCGGCGCCTGTGCGACCGCGTGGCGGTGATGTACCTGGGCAAGATCGTCGAGGAGGGGCCGGTGGAAGCGGTGTTCACCGCGCCCCGTCACCCGTATACGGCGGCGCTGATCCAGGCCATCCCGGAGATCGATCCGCACCGGCCATTGCCAGCACAGCCGTTGCCCGGTGAGCCGCCCAGCCCACTGAATCTGCCGACAGGCTGTGCCTTTCATCCGCGTTGCCGGTATGCGCAAGCCATGTGTTCCACGGTATTGCCCCCCACCCATTTCCTGCACGAGCATCGGTACAGTTGCGTGCTTGAAGACCCTTTGCTTTGACCCTCTGCCATTCATTAACAAGGAGTTGTGATATGCACTCGCGCCACTTGAAATTGCTCGCCGCCGCTACCCTCACGGCCTGGTCGCTGACCGCCGGCCTGGCCCAGGCCGCCGGTGTGCTCACCATCGGCTGCCGTGAAGACAGCACCACTTTCGACCCGATCAAAAGCGCGCAAAACCGCGACACCTGGGTGTTCGCCAACGTCTACGACACCCTGGTGCGCGTGGATAACCTGGGCACCAAGATGGAACCGGGCCTGGCCGAAAGCTGGGACATTTCCAAGGATGGCCTGACCTACACCTTCAAGTTGCGCGAGGCGAAGTTCTCTGACGGCTCGCCGATCACCGCCGCCGATGCTGCGTTCAGCCTGCTGCGCATCCGTGACAACAAGGCCTCGTTGTGGAGCGACCCGTTCAGCCTGATCAACACCGCCACGGCCAGCGATGCCAAGACCCTGGTGGTCACCCTGAAAACCCCGGCGGTGGCTTTCCTCTCGCAACTGGCGTCGCCAACGGTGTCGATCCTGTCGGAAAAAGCCATGACCAAGATGGGCGAAGACGCCTACTCGGAAAACCCGGTGACTTCCGGCGCGTTTACCGTCGACGAGTGGCGCAAGGGCGACCGCGTGATCCTGAAGAAAAACCCGAATTTCTGGCAGGCCAGCAGCGTGAGCCTGGACGGCGTGGAATGGGTGTCGGTGACCGATGACAACACGCGCATGCGCATGGTGCAGAACAACGAACTCGACACGGCGATCTTTGTGCCGTTCTCCCGGGTGCAAGAGCTGAAAAAAGACCCGAACGTGGTGATCCACGCCGACCCGTCCACCCGTGAAGATCACCTGTTGATCAACCACGAGCACGGTTTGTTGGCCAAGCCGCAAGTGCGCCAGGCCCTGGACATGGCCATCGACAAGCAATCGCTGGTCAAAGCGGTCACTTACGGTCAAGGCACCGTGGCTTATTCCTACATTCCCAAGGGCTCGCTGTACCACTACGCCAACAACCTGCAACGCCCGTACGACCCGGCCGAAGCCAAGAAGCTGCTGGCCGCTGCGGGTGCCCAGGATTTGAAGCTCAACTACGTGGTCAACGCCGGCAACGAGGCCGACGAGCAGATCGCGGTCATCATCAAGGACCAGCTAGCCAAGGTCGGTGTGACCGCCAACCTGCAGAAAGTCGACCCGACCCAAAGCTGGCAGATGCTGGTGGACGGTGAGTACGATATTTCGGTGATGTACTGGACCAACGACATCCTCGACCCCGACCAGAAAACCACCTTCGTGCTGGGCCACGACACCAACCAGAACTACATGACCCGCTACAAGAACGACCAGGTCAAGGCCTTGGTGGCGGCCGCGCGGATCGAGGCAGACCCGGCCAAGCGCGAGCAAATGTATGTGGAGTTGCAGAAGCTGGCCAAACAGGATGTGAACTGGATTGACCTGTACTACAGCCCGTACATCAACATCTCACGCAAGAACGTAAGTAACTTCCTGCAGAACCCGTTGGGGCGCTTCACCTTGGAGGAAGTGGTCAAAAACTGAGTGCTAGAGAACACTGCAATACCAATGTGGGAGCGGGCTTGCTCGCGAAGGCAGAGTGCCAGTCAATAGAGATATAGACTGATCCACCGCCTTCGCGAGCAAGCCCGCTCCCACATTTTGGTTTGTGTTGTGTCAGATGTTATTGCGCATCGAAGGCCTGGCCATTGATGCCGGCACTGTCCGGCCCCATCAGGTACAGGTACACCGGCATGATCTCTTCCGGTGCTGGCCTTTCCATCGGGTTTTCCCCCGGGTACGCCTGGGCGCGCATGCTGGTGCGGGTACCGCCCGGATTGATGCTGTTGGCGCGCACTGCGGCCACATCTTCCAGCTCATCGGCCAGGGTTTGCATCAGCCCCTCGGTGGCGAACTTGGACACCCCATAGGCACCCCAATAAGCACGGCCCTTGCGCCCGACGCTGCTGGAGGTGAACACCACCGACGCATCCTGGGACAGCTTGAGCAGCGGCAGCAACGTGCTGGTCAGCATGAACATCGCGTTGACGTTCACATGCATCACCCGCATGAAGTTCTCGCCGGACAACTGCTCGATGGGCGTGCGCGGGCCGATGATCGAGGCGTTGTGCAACAGGCCGTCGAGGTGGCCGAATGCCTTTTCGATCATCGCTGCCAGCTCATCGTATTGATGGGGCAGGGCGGTCTCCAGGTTGAACGGGATCACCACCGGCTGCGGGTGGCCGGCGGCCTCGATCTCGTCATACACCTGGGCCAGGTTGGCTTCGGTCTTGCCCAGCAACAGCACGGTGGCGCCATGGGCGGCATAGGTTTTTGCCGCTGCCGCACCAATCCCGCGACCGGCGCCGGTTACCAGGATGGTCCGGCCTTTGAGCAGTTCTGGCGGTGCAGAGTAATCAAACATAAACAACCTCAGATTTGAAAACGCTGAATCTCCCTGTGGGAGCGGGCTTGCTCGCGAATGCGGTGTGCCAGTCACTGAATCAGATACTGAAACACCGCATTCGCGAGCAAGCCCGCTCCCACATTTGGATCTCCATCGGTCAGTAAAGTCGGTGAACCATCAGCAACTGCACAGCGCGTTATCCAGCACCTTGCGCAATTCCAGCGGGTGATCCACCACCACGTCCGCGCCCCAGTGGCGCGGGTTGTCGTCCGGGTGGATGTAGCCGTAGGTGACCGCTGCCGTGCGTGTACCGGCGTCGCGGCCGGATTCGATGTCGCGCAGGTCATCGCCCACGAACAGCACGCTGGCCGGGTCCAGGTCGAGCATCTTGCACGCCAGGATCATCGGCTCCGGGTCCGGCTTGCTGTTTTTCACGTGGTCTGGGCAGATCAGCACGGCCGAACGCTCGGCCAGGCCCAGGCGCTGCATGATCGGTTCGGCAAAGCGCACCGGCTTGTTGGTGACCACGCCCCAGATCAGCTTGGCTTTCTCGATGTCTTGCAGCAGCTCGGCCATGCCGTCGAACAGTTTGCTGTGCACTGCGCAATCTTTGAGGTAACGCTCCAGGAATTCCTGGCGCAGTTCCTCAAAGCCCGGCGACTCCGGGTCCATCGAGAAGGTCACGGCGACCATCGCCCGCGCACCACCGGAAATTTCATCACGGATGTGCTCGGGGTTGATCGGCGCCAGGCCACGGTCGGCGCGCATGGCCTGGCAGATGGCGATAAAGTCCGGCGCGGTGTCCAGCAGGGTACCGTCCATGTCGAAGAGAACCGCTCGCAACTTCACAGGCTTACTCCTCGCGCAGGGTCTGGATCATGTAGTTGACGTCAACGTCGTTGGCCAGTTTGTAGTGCTTGGTCAGCGGGTTGTAGGTCAGGCCGATGATGTCCTTGACGGTCAGCCCGGCCTGGCGGCTCCACGCACCCAGCTCGGAAGGGCGGATGAATTTCTTGAAGTCATGGGTGCCGCGCGGCAGCAGCTTCATGATGTATTCGGCGCCGATGATCGCGAACAGGTAAGCCTTGGGGTTGCGGTTAATGGTGGAGAAGAACACCTGGCCGCCGGGCTTGACCATACGGAAGCACGCACGGATCACCGAGGACGGGTCTGGCACGTGTTCGAGCATTTCCAGGCAGGTGACCACGTCGAACTGCTCAGGCATTTCTTCGGCCAGGGCTTCGGCGGTGATCTGGCGGTATTCCACGCTCACGCCGGATTCGAGCTGGTGCAACTGGGCCACGGCCAGCGGCGCTTCGCCCATGTCGATGCCCATGACGGTGGCGCCACGCTGGGCCATGGCTTCGCTGAGGATGCCGCCGCCGCAACCGACGTCCAGCACCTTCTTGCCGGCCAGGTTGACGCGCTCGTCGATCCAGTTGACCCGCAGTGGGTTGATGTCGTGCAGGGGTTTGAATTCGCTCTCGCGGTCCCACCAGCGGTGGGCCAGGGCTTCAAACTTGGCGATTTCGGCGTGGTCGACGTTGTTCATGGTGAATCCTCTGAATCTGATAAGTCGGTTTGTCGTTGCTGAGCTCATGGGTTCAGCAACGGCGTTATTCGCTGTGCCCGCTGATGCGTTGGCCCCAGGCAATGGCCGTGGCGGTCAACTGTTGTTCATCCATGGGGGTCAATTGCCGGTCGTCGAGCAATGGCTTGCCGGCGACCCAAAGGTGTTTCACGCAATCGCGCCCGGTGGCATATATAAGCTGTGAGACCGGATCGTGGATCGGTTGTTGCGCCAGCCCGGAAAGATCAAAGGCGACGATGTCGGCTGCCTTGCCGACTTCCAATGAGCCAATCTGGCTGTCCAGGCCCATTGCCCTGGCACCGTTGAGCGTGGCCATGCGCAAGGCGCGGTGGGCATCCAGCGCAGTCGCCGAGCCGGCCACGGCCTTGGCCAGCATCGCCGCCGTGCGGGTTTCGCCGAGCAAATCCAGATCATTGTTGCTGGCAGCGCCGTCGGTGCCGATGGCCACGTTGACGCCAGCCTGCCACAAGCGCTCCACTGGGCAAAAGCCGCTGGCCAGTTTCAGGTTCGATTCCGGGCAGTGAATGACGCTGGTGTTGCTTTCTACCAGCAAAGCCAGGTCGTCTTCGCTGATTTGGGTCATGTGCACGGCCTGAAAGCGCGGACCCAGCAGGCCGAGGCGAGCCAGGCGCGCCAATGGACGCTCGCCGGTCTGCTCGACGGCTTGCTGCACTTCAAAGGCGGTTTCGTGAACATGCATATGGATCACGGCGTCCAGCTCTTCGGCGATCACCCGGATCTTTTCCAGGTTGGCATCACATACGGTGTACGGCGCGTGGGGGCCGAAGCTGATCTTGATGCGCGGGTGGTGTTTGAGGTCGCCGAACAGCTCGATACCCTGGCGAATCGCCTCGTCGGCACTGCTGGCGCCGGGGATCGGGAAGTCGAGGATCGGCAGCGCGATCTGCGCACGCATACCGCTGTTGTGCACGCAGTCACTGGCGACCTTGGGGTAGAAGTACATGTCCGAGAAGCAGGTGATGCCGCCCTTGATCTGCTCGGCAATGGCCAGGTTGGTGCCGTCGCGCACGAACGCTTCGTCGACCCACTTGGCTTCGGCGGGCCAGATGTGTTTTTCCAGCCAGGTCATCAGCGGCAAATCGTCGGCCAGGCCGCGGAACAGGGTCATGGCGGCATGGCCGTGGGCGTTGACCAGGCCGGGGCTGAGCAGCATGCCGGGCAGTTCGCGCACCTCGCGCGCCGCCAGCTTCAACGCCGCGTCCCGTGGCCCGATAAAGGCAATGCAGCCATCGCGGATACCCAGGCCATGCTCCTTGAGCACCACGCCAGCGGGCTCGACGGGTACCAGCCAGGTCGGCAGCAGCAACAAGTCGAGCGGGGCGGCAGTGGAGGTCATCGCAGGCTTCTTCCCAGGCAGCTATAAAAGAAGGGCGAAGTATACCCGAGCGTCCTGGCTGGCGGATCGCTATAATCGGCGGCTTTTGTTCATGAGTGCGGGGTAAGGGATGCGCGACCGACTGTTGGCTGCAGAGAAAGTGAAGGCCATCCAATGGCGTGATGGCGCGCTGCACCTGCTCGATCAGCGTGTTTTGCCGTCCCGTGAGAGCTGGGTAGCCTGCGTTACTGTTGAAGCAGTGGCCGACGCCATTCGCACCATGGTGGTGCGGGGCGCGCCGGCTATCGGCATCTGCGCCGCCTATGGCTTGGTGCTCGCCGCCCGCGAGCGCATCGCCGAGGGCGGTGACTGGCAGGCCGCGTGGGAAGAAGACTACGCCTTGCTGGCCCATACTCGACCGACCGCATCGAACTTGTTCTGGGCCTTGCAGCGCATGCGCGACCGCCTCGACCGCCTCAAGCAGCACGCCGACCCGCTGGTGGTGCTGGAAGCCGAAGCCGTGGCGATCCATGAAAGCGACCGGGAGGCCAATGTGGTCATGGCCCAGTTGGGTATGGAGCGGATTCGCAAGCACCAGGGCAACGCCCAGGCGATCCTCACCCATGGCAACGCCGGCGCGTTGGCCTCCGGCGGCGTTGGCACAGCCCTCGGGGTGATTCATGCAGCGTATCTGGAGGGCTTGGTCGAGCAGGTCTATGTCAATGAAACCCGCCCATGGCTGCAAGGCTCGCGCCTGACGGCTTGGGAGTTGGCGGGCCAGGGCATCCCGGTGGCGGTGAATGCCGACTCCGCCGGGGCGCATATCCTCAAGACCAAAGGCGTGACCTGGGTGGTGGTCGGTGCTGACTGTATCGCGGCCAATGGCGATGTGATCAGCAAGATCGGCACTTATCAGCTGGCCGTGTGTGCCATGCACCATGGCGTGCGCTTTATGGTGGTGGCGTCGAGTTCGACCCTGGATTTGATGATGGCTACTGGCGATGATGTTGCGCTGGAGCAGCGCGATAGTGGCGAGTTGCTGGAGGTTGATGGGCAGCGGTTGGATGTCGCGGCGTTTAACCCTGTGTTTGATGTGACGCCTGCGGATCTGATTGATGTCATCGTGACTGAAAAGGGCGTGGTGGAGCGGCCGGATGTGGCCAAGTTGGCCAAGTTGATGTGCCGTAAGCGCCTGCATTGAGTGTGTGGGCGCCTGTGGGGGCGCTATCGCAGGCAAGCCAGCTCCCACATTTAACGGTGTTCACAAATCAAAGGTGGGAGCTGGCTTGCCTGCGATTGGCCCTTGAAGTCAACAAAACTCCTGCATTCCACCCTCAAAAAAAAGCACCACCGCGCCTCTGAGCCCCTCTCGTCCCCTTCAAGCCTGTCATCCGTCAAATTACTAGCCTCCATGCGCATCAGGGGGATAGGTGCGTGGCGGCGATTGTGATAACATCCGGCGGTTTCCAGGGCTGCCCCGAGGGGTGGCCTATAACGTGCAGATCCGTGTCATAACTCGTTGATTTGTCGTAAGTCGTTGTCAGGCACCGTGCCGGCAGCGGCGAGCTTCGTTCGTCCCGAATGGATGTGACGAGGTTTCACCCGAAAAAGGAATCAGGCTTCTCATGGGCGAACTGGCCAAAGAAATCCTCCCGGTCAATATCGAAGACGAGCTGAAACAGTCCTACCTCGACTACGCGATGAGCGTAATTGTCGGTCGGGCACTGCCTGATGCGCGCGATGGCTTGAAGCCCGTGCACCGGCGTGTGCTGTTCGCGATGAGCGAGCTGGGTAACGACTGGAACAAGCCGTACAAGAAATCTGCCCGTGTTGTCGGTGACGTGATCGGTAAGTATCACCCTCACGGCGACACTGCGGTGTACGACACCATCGTTCGGATGGCGCAGCCGTTTTCCCTGCGCTACCTGCTGGTAGACGGCCAGGGCAACTTCGGTTCGGTGGACGGCGACAACGCCGCGGCCATGCGATACACCGAAGTGCGCATGACCAAGCTGGCGCACGAGCTGCTGGCTGACCTGCACAAAGAAACCGTGGACTGGGTGCCGAACTACGACGGCACCGAAATGATCCCGGCTGTCATGCCCACCAAGATCCCCAACCTGCTGGTCAACGGTTCCAGCGGTATCGCCGTGGGCATGGCCACCAACATCCCGCCGCACAACCTCGGTGAAGTCATCGACGGTTGCCTGGCCCTTATCGACAACCCTGAGCTGACCGTCGATGAGCTGATGCAATACATCCCCGGCCCGGACTTCCCGACCGCCGCGATCATCAACGGTCGCGCCGGCATCATCGAAGCCTACCGTACCGGTCGCGGGCGTATTTACATGCGTGCCCGCTCGATGATCGAAGACATCGACAAGGTCGGTGGCCGCCAGCAGATCGTCATCACCGAACTCCCGTACCAGCTGAACAAGGCACGCTTGATCGAGAAGATCGCCGAGCTGGTTAAAGAGAAGAAGCTGGAAGGCATCACCGAGCTGCGCGACGAGTCCGACAAAGACGGTATGCGCGTAGTAATCGAGCTGCGCCGTGGTGAAGTGCCAGAGGTGATCCTCAACAACCTCTACGCCCAGACCCAGCTGCAAAGCGTGTTTGGTATCAACGTGGTTGCCCTGATCGACGGCCGCCCGCGCATCCTGAACCTCAAGGACCTGCTGGAAGCCTTCGTGCGTCACCGCCGCGAAGTGGTGACCCGCCGCACCGTGTTCGAACTGCGCAAGGCCCGCGAGCGCGGCCATATCCTGGAAGGCCAGGCGGTTGCGTTGTCGAACATCGACCCGGTGATCGCCCTGATCAAGGCCTCGCCAACCCCGTCGGAAGCCAAGGAAGCGCTGATCAGCACGCCGTGGGAATCCAGCGCCGTGGTCGCGATGGTTGAGCGCGCAGGCGCCGACTCGTGCCGCCCGGAGACCCTGGACCCGCAATACGGTCTGCGTGAAGGCAAGTACTTCCTGTCGCCAGAGCAGGCCCAGGCCATTCTGGAGCTGCGTCTGCACCGCCTCACCGGCCTTGAGCACGAGAAGCTGCTGGCCGAGTACCAGGAGATCCTCAATCAGATCGGCGAGTTGATCCGCATCCTCAGCAGCGCCGTGCGCCTGATGGAAGTGATCCGCGAAGAACTGGAAGTGATCCGCGCCGAATACGGCGACGTGCGCCGCACCGAAATCCTCGATGCGCGCCTGGACCTGACCCTGGGTGACATGATCCCGGAAGAAGAGCGCGTGGTGACCATCTCCCACGGTGGCTATGCCAAGACCCAACCGCTGGCGGCTTACCAGGCCCAGCGTCGTGGCGGTAAAGGTAAATCGGCTACCGGCGTGAAGGATGAGGACTACATCGCTCACCTGCTGGTCGCCAACAGTCACACCACGCTGCTGCTGTTCTCCAGCAAGGGCAAGGTGTACTGGCTCAAGACCTACGAAATCCCGGAGGCCTCCCGCGCTGCCCGTGGTCGTCCGTTGGTCAACCTGCTGCCGCTGGACAGTGATGAGTACATCACCACCATGCTGCCGGTCGAGGAATACACCGAAGGTCACTTCATCTTCATGGCCACCGCCAAAGGCACCGTGAAGAAGACCCCGCTGGAATCCTTCAGCCGTCAGCGCAGCGTGGGCCTGATCGCCCTGGAGCTGGATGAAGGCGACGTGCTGATTTCCGCAGCCATCACCGATGGCGAGCGCGAAGTCATGCTGTTCTCCGATGGCGGCAAGGTCACACGCTTCAAGGAATCCGACGTGCGTGCCATGGGCCGTACCGCCCGCGGTGTACGCGGCATGCGCCTGCCAGAAGGGCAGAAGCTGATTTCGATGCTGATCCCGGAAGAAGGCAGCCAGATCCTCACCGCTTCCGAGCGTGGTTATGGCAAGCGCACCGCCATCAGTGAGTTCCCGGAGTACAAGCGTGGCGGCCAGGGCGTGATCGCCATGGTCAGCAACGACCGCAACGGCCGTCTGGTAGGCGCGGTACAGGTGCTCGATGGCGAGGAAATCATGCTGATTTCCGACCAGGGCACCCTGGTGCGTACCCGTGTGGCGGAAGTGTCGAGCCTGGGCCGTAACACCCAGGGCGTGACCCTGATCAAGCTGGCCAAGGACGAAAAACTGGTCGGCCTGGAACGTGTGCAGGAGCCTTCGGAAGTCGAAGGCGAAGAGCTCGAAGGTGAGGAATTTGAAGGCGAGGTGATCGCAGCCGGCGATGACAACGTTGACGAGCCAACCCTCGACGCTGCCGCAGACGAAGAAGAACCGCAGGAATAAGCGGACACACAGGGGGCGGATGAAGATTCGCCCCCTTGTTGTTTGTCCGGATGGAAATATCGACAACCATGGAGATCCCTTGTGGGAGCGGGCTTGCTCGCGAAGGCGGACTGACATTCACCCAAGGTGGCGCCTGTTAGATCGATTTCGCGAGCAAGCCCGCTCCCACATGGGGTCCGGTGTCGGCTGATATGTTTGCCTGACTACCACCAGATCAGAGTGAGATTGGATGTGAGCAAGAGAGCCTATAACTTCTGTGCCGGTCCCGCGGCGCTTCCTGAAGCAGTCCTGCAGCGTGCGCAGGGTGAACTCCTCGACTGGCATGGAAAAGGCCTCTCCGTGATGGAAATGAGCCATCGCAGCGATGAGTTCGTGTCCATCGCCAACAAGGCCGAGCAGGACCTGCGCGACTTGCTGGACATCCCATCCAATTACAAAGTGCTGTTCCTGCAAGGCGGCGCGAGCCAACAGTTCGCCCAGTTGCCGCTGAACCTGCTGCCCGAAGGCGGCACTGCCGACTATATCGACACCGGTATCTGGGGGCAGAAGGCTATCGAAGAAGCCTCGCGCTACGGCCATGTCAACGTGGCAGGCACCGCCAAACCCTACGATTACTTCGCCATTCCCGGTCAGAACGAGTGGAAGCTGTCCAAGGACGCGGCCTACGTTCACTACGTCGCGAACGAAACCATCGGTGGCTTGGAATTTGATTGGGTGCCTGAAGTCGGTGACGTGCCACTGGTGTGCGACATGTCTTCGGACATCCTCTCGCGCCCGACCGACGTGTCCAAGTACGGCATGATCTACGCCGGCGCGCAGAAGAACATCGGCCCGAGCGGCATCCTGGTCAATATCATCCGCGAAGACCTGCTGGGCCGTGCCCGTTCGCTGTGCCCGACCATGCTCAACTACAAGGTCGCGGCCGATAACGGCTCGATGTACAACACCCCGCCGGCGTTTGCCTGGTACCTGTCGGGCCTGGTGTTCGAATGGCTCAAGGAGCAGGGCGGTGTCGCGGCCATGGGCAAGCTCAACGAAGAGAAGAAGCGTGTCCTGTACGACTTTATCGACGCCAGCGGCCTGTACAGTAACCCGATCAACCTCACTGACCGCTCGTGGATGAACGTGCCGTTCCGCCTGGCTGACGACCGCCTCGACAAGCCGTTCCTGGCTGGCGCCGACGCGCGCGGCCTGCTGAACCTCAAGGGCCACCGCTCGGTGGGCGGCATGCGCGCCTCCATTTATAACGCCGTCGACATCCACGCCGTCAATGCGCTGGTTGCCTACATGGCAGAGTTCGAGAAGGAACACGGCTAATGTCTGAGCAAGAACTGAAGGCCCTGCGCGTGCGCATTGACAGCCTGGACGAGAAAGTCCTGGAGCTGATCAGTGAGCGTGCGCGCTGCGCCCAGGAAGTGGCACGGGTAAAGATGGCCTCCCTCGCGGAAGGCGAAGTGCCGGTGTTCTACCGCCCCGAGCGTGAAGCGCAGGTGCTCAAGCGTGTGATGGAGCGCAACAAGGGGCCGTTGGGCAACGAAGAGATGGCGCGGTTGTTCCGTGAAATCATGTCTTCGTGCCTGGCGCTGGAGCAGCCGCTGAAAGTGGCCTACCTCGGCCCTGAAGGCACCTTCACCCAGGCGGCGGCCATGAAGCACTTCGGCCACGCGGTGATCAGTAAGCCGATGGCGGCCATCGACGAAGTCTTCCGTGAAGTCGCGGCCGGTGCGGTGAATTTTGGCGTGGTGCCGGTGGAAAACTCCACCGAAGGCGCGGTCAACCACACCCTGGACAGCTTCCTCGAACACGACATGGTGATCTGCGGTGAGGTGGAACTGCGTATCCACCACCACCTGCTGGTGGGTGAAAACACCAAGACCGACAGCATCAGCCGTATCTATTCCCACGCCCAGTCCCTGGCCCAGTGCCGCAAGTGGCTGGACGCCCATTACCCGAATGTCGAGCGCGTGGCGGTGTCCAGCAATGCTGAGGCGGCCAAGCGGGTCAAGGGTGAGTGGAATTCGGCGGCGATTGCCGGCGATATGGCCGCGGGCCTGTACGGCCTGACGCGCCTGGCCGAGAAAATCGAAGACCGCCCGGACAACTCCACGCGCTTTTTGATGATCGGCAGCCAGGAAGTGCCGCCCACTGGCGACGACAAGACCTCGATCATCGTCTCCATGAGCAACAAGCCCGGCGCGCTGCATGAGCTGCTGGTGCCGTTCCACGATAACGGGATTGACCTGACGCGCATCGAGACTCGCCCTTCGCGCAGCGGTAAGTGGACCTACGTGTTCTTTATCGACTTCATCGGCCATCACCGCGACCCGCTGGTCAAGGGCGTGCTGGAGAAGATCAGTCAGGAAGCCGTGGCACTCAAGGTGCTGGGCTCTTACCCGAAAGCGGTTTTGTGAGGCTTTGACATGAGTGGCAACTTCCTCGCCCTGGCGCAGCCGGGCGTGCAACAACTCTCGCCTTACGTTCCAGGCAAGCCTGTGGACGAGTTGGCCCGTGAGTTGAATCTGGACCCGTCCAAGATCGTCAAACTGGCGAGTAACGAAAACCCGCTGGGGCCGAGCCCCAAAGTGTTGGCGGCGATTCGTGAAGAGCTGGCCGAGCTGACCCGTTACCCCGACGGCAACGGTTTTGCGCTCAAGTCGCTGCTGGCGGACAAGTGCCGGGTCGAGTTGAACCAAGTGACCTTGGGCAACGGCTCCAACGACATCCTTGAACTGGTCGGCCGTGCCTACCTGGCGCCAGGTTTGAACGCGGTGTTCAGCGAGCACGCGTTTGCGGTCTACCCGATCGTGACCCAGGCGGTGGGGGCGGATGCTCGCGTGATTCCTGCCAAGGACTGGGGCCATGATCTGCCGGCGATGCTGGCGGCCATTGATGAGCACACCCGCGTGGTGTTTATCGCCAACCCGAACAACCCGACCGGCACCTGGTTTGACGAGCAGGCACTGAACGAATTCCTGCAGGATGTGCCGGAGCACGTGTTGGTCGTGCTGGACGAAGCCTACATCGAGTACGCCGAAGGCAGCGACTTGCCAGACGGCCTGGATTTCCTCGCGGCCTACCCGAACCTGCTGGTGTCGCGTACGTTCTCCAAGGCTTACGGCCTGGCGTCGCTGCGGGTCGGTTATGGCTTGTCCACGCCCGTGGTCGCCGATGTGCTGAACCGCGTGCGTCAGCCGTTCAACGTCAACAGCCTGGCCCTGGCGGCCGCCTGTGCGGCGGTGAAGGATGCCGAATACCTGGAAGAAGGCCGTCGCCTCAACGAAAGCGGCATGCTGCAGTTGCAGGAAGGCTTTCGTGAGCTGGGCCTGGGCTGGATTCCGTCCAAGGGCAACTTCATCTGCGTCGACCTCGGCCAAGTGGCCGCGCCGGTGTTCCAGGGTTTGCTGCGCGAGGGCGTGATTGTGCGCCCGGTGGCCAACTACGGCATGCCGAACCACCTGCGTATCACCATCGGTTTGCCGGCTGAGAACAGCCGCTTCCTTGAGGCGCTGGCCAAGGTTCTGGCCCGTGGTTGATGTCACTGCATTGCAACCTGCTGTGCCTATGATCGGTCGCCTGGTGGTGGTCGGCCTGGGGTTGATCGGTGGCTCCTTCGCCAAAGGCCTGCGTGAAAGCGGCCTGTGTGGCGAAGTGGTGGGCGTGGACCTCGACCCGCAATCGCGCGCGTTGGCGGTGGAGTTGGGGGTGGTGGACCGCTGTGAGGCGGACCTGGCCGTTGCGTGCCAGGGCGCGGATGTGATCCAGCTCGCCGTGCCGATCCTGGCCATGGAGAAATTGCTGGCGGTACTGGCAGGTATGGACCTGGGGCAAGCAATTCTTACCGATGTGGGCAGCGCCAAAGGCAACGTGGTGCGCGCTGCACAACGGGCGTTTGGTGGCATGCCGCCGCGCTTTGTGCCGGGCCATCCCATTGCTGGCTCCGAGCAGAGCGGGGTGGAGGCGTCCAATGCGCAGCTGTTCCGTCGGCATAAGGTCATCCTGACGCCGCTGGCGCAAACCGACCCAACAGCGTTGGCAGTGGTGGATCGTCTCTGGCGCGAGCTGGGCGCGGATGTGGAGCATATGCAGGTCGAGCGTCACGACGAAGTGTTGGCGGCGACCAGTCACTTGCCGCATTTGCTGGCATTTGGCTTGGTGGATTCTTTGGCCAAGCGCAACGAGAACCTCGAGATATTCCGTTACGCGGCCGGCGGCTTCCGCGATTTCACGCGGATTGCCGGCAGCGATCCGGTGATGTGGCATGACATCTTCCTCGCCAATCGCGAAGCGGTGTTGCGCACCCTGGACACCTTCCGCAGTGACCTCGACGCCTTGCGCGACGCGGTGGATGCGGGAGACGGCCATCAACTGCTGGGCGTGTTCACCCGGGCACGGGTGGCGCGTGAACATTTCAGCAAGATCCTTGCGCGCCGGGCCTATATGGAAACCGCAGTGAACACCGATGACCTGACCTTCATCGCCAGCCCGGGTGGCCGCTTGAGCGGGCGCATCCGCGTGCCGGGTGACAAGTCGATCTCTCACCGTTCGATCATGTTGGGTTCGTTGGCCGAGGGTGTGACCGAGGTGGAAGGCTTCCTTGAGGGTGAAGACGCCCTGGCGACCTTGCAGGCCTTTCGCGACATGGGTGTGGTGATCGAGGGGCCGCACCATGGGCGCGTGACCATTCATGGCGTCGGCCTGCAGGGCCTGAAGGCTGCGCCGGGGCCGATCTATGTAGGCAATTCCGGCACGTCGATGCGCCTGTTGGCCGGTGTGTTGGCGGCGCAGCGCTTCGACAGCGTGCTGACCGGCGATGCCTCGCTGTCCAAGCGCCCGATGAACCGCGTAGCCAAGCCGCTGCGGGAAATGGGCGCAATCATCGAAACCGGGCCGGACGGGCGTCCGCCACTGAGCATTCGTGGCGGGCGATCGCTCAAAGGCTTGAACTATGTATTGCCCATGGCCAGTGCCCAGGTGAAATCCTGCCTGTTGTTGGCGGGGTTGTACGCTGAGGGTAAAACCTCGGTGACCGAGCCCGCACCGACCCGCGACCACACCGAGCGCATGCTGCGCGGCTTTGGCTACCCGGTGGCGGTGCAGGGCGCGACGGCATCGTTGGCGTCAGGGCATGGGTTGACCGCTACGCGTATTGAAGTGCCGGGGGACATTTCGTCTTCGGCGTTTTTCCTGGTGGCGGCCTCGATTGCCGAGGGATCCGAGCTGCTGCTGGAGCATGTCGGTATCAACCCGACCCGCACCGGGGTAATCGACATCCTGCGGCTAATGGGGGCTGATATCACCCTCGAAAATCAGCGCGAGGTGGGCGGCGAGCCGGTTGCGGATTTACGTGTGCGTGCCGCCGCGCTCAAGGGCATCGAGATTCCAGCGGCCCTGGTGCCGTTGGCGATTGATGAGTTCCCCGTGCTGTTTATTGCTGCAGCTTGCGCTCAGGGCCGTACTGTTTTACGCGGGGCCGAGGAGCTGCGCCTCAAGGAGTCCGATCGCATCCAGGTCATGGCCGACGGTCTGTTGGCCCTGGGCGTGAAGTGTGAACCCACGCCTGATGGGATTATCATTGACGGTGGCCCGATGGGCGGCGGTGAAGTGCATGCCCATGGCGATCATCGGATTGCCATGGCGTTCAGTGTGGCTTCCCTGCGGGCGACGGCGCCTATTCGTATCCTTGACTGCGCCAATGTTGCTACGTCTTTTCCGAACTTTCTGACACTGTGTGCCCAAGTCGGCATCCGTGTTGCCCAAGAGGCTCAATTGTGAATATCAAAGCACCGGTGATTACCATCGACGGGCCAAGCGGCTCGGGCAAAGGCACAATCGCTGGCATTCTGGCCAAGCGCCTGGGTTGGTGCCTGCTGGATTCTGGCGCGCTGTACCGCCTGCTGGCGTTCGCTGCGCACAACCATGGTGTGGACCTGACCAACGAAGAATTGCTGACCAAACTTGCCGCCCATCTGGATGTGCAGTTCATTGCGGCGACCGAGGGTCAGTTGCAGCGCATTATTCTGGAAGGTGATGAAGTCAGCGATGTGATTCGCACCGAGAGTATCGGCGCGGGTGCCTCCCAAGTGGCCGCGCTGCCTGCCGTACGCGAGGCGCTGCTGCAGCGCCAGCGCGCATTCCAGGAAGCGCCGGGCCTGGTGGCCGATGGCCGCGACATGGGCACGGTGGTGTTTCCCGAGGCACCGCTGAAGATTTTCCTGACCGCCAGCGCCGAGGAGCGGGCACGCCGCCGTTACTTGCAGTTGAAGGGCAAAGTCGATGGTGTTAGTCTGTCGAGTCTGCTAGATGAGATCCGTGCACGCGATGAGCGTGATACTCAGCGTGCGGTAGCCCCGCTCAAGCCGGCGGCTGACGCTATACAGCTGGATTCCACGGAGCTGTCCATCGAGCAGGTGCTGGAACGCATCATGAGTGAAATCGCCATTCGCGATATCGCCGGGTGATCAAGAAGGCCGCAGGGGACCAGTCATAGTCCTGCGGTGGCTTCTTTTAACTGAAACTGACCCACACCGTCTGGGGTGTGGAGATGGGCGTATTCTTCGCCCTTATCAACAGGAATTAAAATGAGCGAAAGCTTTGCGGAACTCTTTGAAGAAAGCCTAAAAACCCTGAACCTTCAGGCAGGCTCCATCATCACCGGTGTTATCGTTGATATCGATTACCAAGCTCGCTGGGTAACCGTTCACGCTGGTCTGAAGTCTGAAGCTCTGATCCCGCTGGAACAGTTCTACAACGATGCTGGTGACCTGACTATCAATGTCGGTGACGAAGTTCACGTTGCTCTGGACTCGGTTGAAGACGGTTTCGGTGAAACCAAGCTGTCCCGTGAAAAAGCCAAGCGCGCTGAATGCTGGATTGTTCTCGAAGCAGCCTTCGCAGCTGAAGAAGTGGTCAAGGGCGTTATCAACGGTAAGGTTAAAGGCGGCTTCACTGTCGACGTTAACGGCATCCGTGCGTTCCTGCCAGGTTCTTTGGTCGACGTTCGTCCAGTGCGCGACACCACGCACCTGGAAGGCAAAGAACTCGAATTCAAAGTCATCAAGCTCGACCAGAAGCGCAACAACGTTGTCGTTTCCCGTCGCAGCGTGCTGGAAGCAGAGAACTCCGCCGAGCGTGAAGCTCTGCTGGAATCCCTGCAGGAAGGCCAACAAGTCAAAGGTATCGTCAAGAACCTCACCGATTACGGCGCATTCGTCGATCTGGGTGGCGTCGATGGCCTGCTGCACATTACCGACATGGCTTGGAAGCGTATCAAGCATCCTTCCGAAATCGTCAACGTTGGCGACGAGATCGATGTCAAGGTTCTGAAGTACGATCGTGAGCGTAACCGCGTTTCCCTGGGCTTGAAGCAGCTGGGCGAAGATCCATGGGTTGCTATCAAAGCTCGTTACCCAGAAAGCACTCGCGTCACCGCGCGTGTTACCAACCTGACCGACTACGGCTGCTTCGCAGAGCTGGAAGAAGGCGTGGAAGGCCTGGTACACGTTTCCGAAATGGACTGGACCAACAAGAACATCCACCCTTCGAAAGTCGTACAAGTCGGCGACGAAGTGGAAGTTATGGTTCTGGACATCGACGAAGAGCGTCGTCGTATCTCCCTGGGCATCAAGCAGTGCAAATCTAACCCATGGGAAGATTTCTCTGGCCAGTTCAACAAGGGCGATAAAATCTCCGGCACCATCAAGTCGATCACCGATTTCGGTATCTTCATTGGTCTGGACGGCGGCATCGACGGCCTGGTTCACCTGTCCGACATCTCCTGGAACGAAGTTGGCGAAGAAGCTGTTCGTCGTTTCAAGAAGGGCGACGAGCTGGACACCGTTATCCTGTCGGTTGACCCAGAGCGCGAGCGCATCTCCCTGGGCATCAAGCAACTGGAAAGCGATCCGTTCTCCGAGTACGTTCAAGAGAACGACAAAGGCGCCATCGTTAAAGGCACTGTGAAAGAAGTTGACGCCAAAGGCGCCATCATCGTTCTGGCCGACGATATCGAAGCGACTCTGAAAGCCTCCGAAATCAGCCGTGACCGCGTTGAAGACGCGCGCAACGTTCTGAAAGAAGGCCAGGAAGTAGAAGCCAAGATCATCAGCGTTGACCGCAAGAGCCGCGTGATTCAGCTCTCCATCAAGTCGAAAGACGAAGTGGAAGAGAAAGAAGCTATCCAGAGCTTGAAAGAAGCTGCTCCGGAAGCTGCTGCTGACACCACCATGGCGGCACTGCTGCGCCAGGCAATGGCTAAGCAGAACTAAGTTCTGTAAAGCTGTAGAAAAAGGGCGACTTCGGTCGCCCTTTTTTGTGCCTGAAATTTGATGAAGCAACTGCACCGAACCAAGGCATTCAGCCCAATGTCAGAACTGACTATAGTTTTAAAAACGGCTATTTCGCGTTGCTGACTCAATAAGGGTTTGAATGAACAGAATTATCGTAATACTCGCCTTGCTAGTGCTTGCAGGCTGCTCCTCCACCAGCGCCAAGACCCACGCCAAGCGTGGCGTCAGCGGTATAGAGGTCGACTGCTCTGGCCTGGGCAACAAATGGGAGAAGTGCGAAAAGCGCGCCGCCCGTGAGTGCAAGATGCAGGGCTACAAAGTCATCACCCGCTCCAGTGATGCCGAGGACGAAGAGGGCGACTACCTGTTCGGCTGGAACCCTGCTGGCGCGGTGACGCGGACCATGTTGGTGATCTGTAAGTAAGGGGTTGACCGCTCGCTGAGCATGTTTATTCAACCCCAGATAAGTTGATACATGGGCTGTTCAAATTCATCAACTCATGCTAAAACCTTCGGAGCGCTTTTCCTAGCTGCTTGAAAAAGAAGGGAAAAATATGACGAAGTCGGAGTTGATCGAACGAATTGTCACCCATCAAGGGCTGCTCTCATCCAAGGATGTGGAGCTGGCTATCAAGACCATGCTTGAGCAAATGTCCCAATGCCTCGCCACCGGAGATCGCATTGAAATCCGCGGCTTCGGCAGCTTCTCCCTGCACTACCGCGCACCCCGCGTAGGCCGCAATCCAAAAACCGGCCAATCCGTCAGCCTTGATGGCAAATTCGTACCCCACTTCAAACCGGGCAAGGAATTGCGCGATCGGGTGAACGAAGAAGAGGAAGAAGGCGTCTGAGTGTCTTTGGGGAAGGAGAAGGGTATGCGTGGGGTTAAGCGCGTTGTTGCGGTATTGATTGCAATGCTGGCGGCTTTGGTGATTTTGGCGTTTGTGCTGGAGAACCAGCAGGGCGTGGCGCTGTCGTTCCTGGGTTGGAGTACTGCGCAGATGCCGGTGGCGGTGTTTGTGGTGGTGGCTTTGATTTTGGGGATGATTATTGGGCCGGTGTTGGGGGTGGTTGTGCGTAGGCGTCGGGGTAAGGCGGTGGCTTAAGGTTTAAGTCTTGGTTGGCAGTTGTGATGGGGATCAGCGGTGTTGGTGACCGTTTGTCAGAAACCTTATCATGTCGAGCGCTTTGAGCTGCGTAGCGACCTATCCCCGTTGGTTGCGACAGTTCTCTTGGGAAATTCAGAATCGCCCTACATACATGTCAAGACTTGTAATATGTCGAAGAGATGGCAGAATGGAATCTGTTCTCGATAACAGGCATTTTGTGCGCTCAAAATTTGGCAGAGACGCTGGGTTTTGGCGGTCATCCAATTAGAAAAAAAATACACATCAGGTCTGCATAACGAGCCCGCAGTTTCTCTTTGAAGGCAGGTTTTTGTTGTGAGTAGTAGCTTCCGAATTCCCCCGACACCTTCGTCCGAAGAAGTTGATCTCGCGGTCCTTTTTCAATCTCTCTGGCGACAGAGAGTCCTTATAGCCGCTGTGACGTTAGTCGTTGGCGCTCTGGCTGCGATCTATGCTTTTTCGGCGACTCCGGAATTTCAAGTCAGCAGCGTTTTGCGTCCGGCGGCGATCAATGATCTGGATGCATTGAATCGGTCTGGGGTATACGGCCTCCCAGCGGGTGAGGCGTTGAACAAAGTCGGAGCATCTCTTGAATCTTATGATACGCGGTTAAGCTTCTTCCGAGCCCGTCAAAGTTTATTTAAGGCCTTCGAGCGTCCAGGGAGAACCCTGGAGCAGAGTTTTGATGAGTTCAATCGCAACTCCATCAATCTGATTTTGCCAGATCCCAAGAAATTAGACTCCCTCAGCGCCTATATCAAGCTGGAGATGAGCTACCCTAAAGGGATAGATGGCGTGACTATCCTCAACGAATTCATCGAGTTTGCCATTGCCACCGAGCGTCGGCAGATTAGCGCGGACCTGAGCGTCATCATCAATAACCGGCTGAATGAAATTCAAGGCAAGCTCAAGGCCGTCCGCTCGGGATATGAAATTGATAAAGAGGCAAAAATTGCCAGTTTGACCGAGGGTGATGTGCTTCGTCGTGCTCAGTTGCAGGACGAGCTAAAGGCTCTGAGGGCTCAGCTTAAGACTATTCGTCGTGATAGGCTTGCATTGTTGAACGAAGCAATCGGCATCGCTAAGTCGCTGGGTATCAAAAAACCCGCCACCCCGTCGTCACTCGGTGATGCAGATCGCAGCGGGGGTGGCAGCACGATGCATACCGAGATTAATAATCAGCAGATTCCGTTGTATTTCATGGGGGTTGATGCTTTAGAGGCTGAGAAAAATGCTCTCCTTCAGCGTAAATCTGATGACTTCACAGAGGGGCGTATCGCGCAAATCGCTAAAGAGCTTCAGTTGCTGCAATCTAACCGGCAGATTGAGGTTTTGAATCGTCGTGAAAATGAAGATCTGTTTTTAAGCAACGTGGAGCCCCTTCGTGCTGAAGAGGCGCGCCTACGCAGCTTGAATATTGATATGAGTCGCTTGAGGCTGGTAACTATTGACAAGCAGGCGTTGGAGCCACTGGGGCCTATCAAACCTAAGAAGGCGCTTATCCTGGCAGTCGGTCTGATTCTTGGCGGCATGCTAGGTATTCTCCTTGCCCTCATTCGTACAATGGTTGTAAATAAACGCCAGCTGACCATGAAGCGCGTGCCTTTTAATGCTTCAGATATCGCCATCGAAAAGAAGGCCTCTTCTGAAGGCATCGTCCGACAGCCTTAGGAATGAGCTCCTCTATCACACATTGAGCAGGCATGCATACCACGCGCGGTGTGGGTGCTATTCATTCCCGTTTCCCTCCTTTGAAGTAGGAATATGTACCTATGTCAAATTACTTTTGGGTCATGCCTGAAAAATACCCGGGGTGATTCTATCCTGAGCAGAAAGATTCTGTGAACAGTGATCCATCACGCTGGCCAAGTGTAACTAACCACTTATTTGTATTTACATCCCGTAGTATGATTGTCAAATTTCATGGAACCGTTTTATTTGAAAGGCATCCAACGATTTGTAGCACAAAGCCATGCAAGCAAGGTCCTGTGCTTTTTTTGCTGCAGTGGGTACGTGAAGCCTGCGCTAGCGATGGCGTTCCGTTCCGAGCGCGTTACGTTAGTGTTGATTCTGTTTGTCAGCAGGGGCAGGTTCGGGCAGGCATTGGTAAGAGCAATAAGCTTCGTACGTAATGTAATGAATAATGTAATTTAATGAGAACCCTCAAAAGAAGTATGAGCGAGGGTGCGTTGGAAGCGTATAGGGCAACGGTATCTGGAAACAGATCGATCTCACTGAGTGGGTTTTGAGCTTGAAGAACTTCGTACTGGAATTGTTTCAGTAAGTATTTTGGATTTTGATCATTTAGGTTTTTAATTATGCAGAAACTGGAAGATATTAAGCTCGCCATCATCGGCCTTGGTTATGTTGGCCTCCCCTTAGCAGTAGAGTTCGGCAAACAGCGATCGGTGGTTGGATTTGACATTAACCAGCCGCGCATCCAAGCGTTGAAAGCGGGGCATGATTCAACCCTCGAAGTCAGCGACGAAGAGCTCAAGCAGGCCAGCTATTTGAGCTACAGCTGCGACTTGGCTGAGCTGGCTGCTTGCAACACTTTTGTTGTCACAGTTCCGACCCCGATTGATGAGTACAATCAGCCAGATTTGACGCCGCTGATAAAAGCATCTGAAAGCATTGGCAAGGTGTTGAAGAAGGGTGATTTGGTTATTTACGAATCGACTGTCTACCCTGGCGCAACTGAGGAAGATTGTGTTCCTGTACTTGAAAAGGTCTCAGGGCTGACATTCAACGTTGACTTTTATGCTGGATACAGCCCGGAGCGAATCAATCCTGGTGATAAAGAGCATCGTGTCACCACGATCAAGAAGGTGACGTCTGGCTCGACGCCGGAAATCGCTGACTTGGTGGACGCGCTGTATAATCAAATTATCGTCGCGGGCACCCATAAAGCTAGCAGTATCAAAGTTGCAGAAGCCGCTAAGGTTATCGAGAATACTCAGCGTGATTTGAACATTGCGCTTATCAATGAGCTGGCCATCATCTTTAATAAGATGGGTATTGATACTGAGGCTGTCCTTAAGGCAGCGGGTACAAAATGGAACTTTTTACCTTTCCGGCCGGGTCTGGTAGGCGGGCATTGTATCGGTGTCGATCCCTACTATTTGACGCATAAAGCCCAATCCATTGGCTACCATCCTGAGATTATATTGGCAGGACGTCGCCTTAATGACGGTATGGGCGCCTACGTTGTCTCTCAGTTGGTCAAGGCGATGCTCAAGGAGCGAATTCATGTCGATGGCGCTCGCGTATTGATCATGGGGCTGACATTCAAGGAGAACTGCCCGGATCTACGCAATACCCGCATCGTTGACATCGTCAAAGAACTTTCAGAATACAACATTGAAGTCGATGTCTACGATCCATGGGTTAACGCCAGTGAAGCTGAGCACGAGTATGGGATAACGCCGGTCTACGAACTCGAAGCAGAAAAGTATGATGCCATCGTGCTGGCTGTGGCGCATACACAGTTCCGCGAGCTAGGTGCCGAGTCGATTCGGAGTTATGGCAAGTCTAAGCATGTACTTTACGATCTGAAGTATTTGCTGAGCACGGAAGAGTCGGATATCCGTCTTTAAGACTAATGTCTCTATTTGCTAACTCACTATTAATCTTGAGTATATAACTATGACTCGCTATGAACAACTGTTAGATTCGCTTCAGGTATCTCCGAAAACTTGGCTAATCACCGGGGTAGCAGGTTTTATCGGTTCTAATTTGCTGGAAGTGCTTCTTGGTTTGAATCAGCGGGTCGTTGGATTAGATAACTTTGCAACAGGTCATCAGCGGAATTTGGATGAAGTAAAAAGTGCCGTTTCCTCTGATCAGTGGGCTAACTTTTCTTTTGTTCAAGGGGATATCAAAGTACTGGAAGATTGCCATAAGGCTTGCGATAGCGTTGACTACGTTTTACATCAGGCAGCGTTGGGATCGGTACCACGTTCTCTTAATGATCCGATTACTACCAACAATACGAATATTGATGGTTTCCTAAATATGCTAGTGGCAGCACGGGATGCAAAAGTAAAAAGCTTCACATACGCCGCAAGTAGCTCAACATATGGAGATCATCCAGGGCTGCCTAAGGTAGAGGACATCATTGGCAAACCACTGTCTCCTTACGCAGTGACCAAATACGTTAACGAACTGTACGCTGACGTTTTTGCCAAGTGTTATGGGTTTGATACTATTGGCCTTCGGTATTTTAATGTGTTCGGTAAGCGCCAGGACCCTGAAGGTGCATATGCGGCAGTGATACCCAAATGGGCGGCTTCCATGATTAAAAAAGATGACGTTTTTATCAATGGTGACGGTCAAACCAGTCGGGACTTTTGTTTTATCGAAAATACTATCCAAGCGAACCTACTGGCTGCCACTACGACGGACTCGGCTTCGCGCAATCAGGTTTACAACGTCGCGGTCAGCGGTCGAACAGACCTAAATATGCTGTTTACGTCTTTGCGTGACGCATTGGCAAAAAATGGGATTAACTATGATAAGGCTCCGGTGTATCGGGATTTCCGAGCTGGAGACGTTCGCCATTCACAAGCTGATATCAGCAAAATAAAAAAACACCTTCAGTATGAGCCTCGCTTTGACATTGTTGAGGGCGTCGAAAGAGCTATGCCATGGTACGTACGTTTTTTGAATTAACGTTATTCTTTTTTAATGTATGTATACATGGATCATAGACAGGGGGCAATAAGTTGCTAGCAAAACACGGTGCCGCTTATCTGGTTGTAAAGTTGATACCGGCAATATTGTCCCTATCGGCCTTGGTGATTTTTACGCGTATTTTGACGCCTGCTGAGTATGGAGTTTACTCACTGACTATCTTGGTTGCTGGTGTAGGTAATGCGGTGTTACTACAGTGGTTGAGCTTGGGGGTTGGTAGGTATCTTCCTGCTGTAACTGATAAAAAAGATGAAGAACGCTTGTTGGGAACTGCCAGATCGATTTCATTTATTATTTTTGTGGTCGTGATTGTTTTATCGCTTATGTGCGCGGCCCTAGGCGCGTTTTCATCATTTTCAATAGTATTTTGGATGGTCGGTTTTTTGTTTGCGATCCAGGGTTGGTATGAACTTAACCTAAAGGTTTTAAATGCATCTTTAAACCCTTTTGATTATGGGAAAGTACTCACCGTAAAAAGTGTAGTTGGCTTTTTTCTATCTGTAGTTGCGGCCTACCTGGGCTTTGGTGCAGAAGGGATATTGGCCTCAATCATAGTAGGTTCGATTGCCGCATGCGTAATCAGTAGGCGGATATGGAGTGGTTTGCCTTGGTTTTTTATCAATAGGGATTACTTGAGCAAATTATTCGCTTATGGTGCTCCGTTAACGATTACTTATCTCTTGATATTTGTTATTGATGCGTCTGATAGGTTTTTCATCGAGCGCATGGTGGGGGTTGAGGCTGTCGGCGTTTATTCAGCTTCGTATGAGCTGAGCCAGTATTCAATCGGCATGCTGACATCGGTCGTTCATTTGGCTGCCCTGCCATTGGTGATAAATGCACTGGCTAAAGAGGGTTTGCTGGCTGCGGGTTTAAAACTGCGTCAGACCTTTTCATTGGTGTTTGCGGTGGCTGTGCCATTGTCGGCAGGAATGGCGTTGACTGCCCCTGATATAGCGTATTCCATACTCGGGGATAAGTTTAGAGAGGGCGCTACTGTGATCATCCCTTGGATCGCGCTGGCGATGTTTTTAAGTACGATAAAATCATATTACTTCGATTACGCATTTCAACTGTCAAACTCCACTCGAATACAAATGGGTATTGTCTTCGTGAGTGCCGTCGTGAATGTTGTTTTCAACTATTTTCTCATTGCCGAATATGGCGCTACGGGCGCGGCGATTTCGACGGTGATCGCTTTTCTTGTTTCCTTGATATTGAGCTGGGCTTTGGGGCGACGCGTATTTGCTATGCCGCGTCTTCCCTATAAAAATGCGGCGCAAATTATAGTTGCTGTGGTGGTTATGGCAGCAGTAGTAAGCAGTATCAATTTTGAGCTGTCGGTGTTGTCTTTTTCGTTAAAGGTGATTTTGGGTGGTGCGGCCTATATAGCTGTATTACTAATATTTAACGCCAGAAACCTGATTGCCAATGTTCCTGCGTTGTTAAAAAAATAATTGCTGAGTGTTAGGGGGGAATTTGCCGTATTTTACAGTGTTTACGCCGACTTATAATAGAGCATATATTTTGAGTCAGGTGTATGAGTCGCTTAGGGTGCAAACGTTTCAAGATTTTGAGTGGCTGATTATTGACGATGGTTCCACTGATGGGACGCAGGCGCTTGTCGAGGAATGGATAAAAAAGAAAGAGCTGAATATCCGTTACATTTATCAGAATAACCAAGGTAAGCATGCCGCGCATAATGTTGCGGTCGAGCATGCAACAGGTTATTTGTTTTTGGTTTTCGATTCCGATGACCGATGTGTTAACACAGCTCTGGAACGATTGAGATTTCATTGGGAGGATATTGACATCTCACAGAGAGATCAGTTTTCGACGCTCTCAGTTCTATGCATGGATGATGAAAGTAATGTGTTGGGTCAAGAGTATCCAAATTATATATGTGATATTGCTGATCCGGATCTACAGCGTCAATACCGTTCCATGGGCGATAAGTGGGGCGTTAATGTCACAGAAATATTGAAGCAGTATGAGTTCCCCATAATTGCGGGTGAGCGATTTATTGCTGAAAGCATTGTTTGGAATAGAGTTTCACTTGTCTATTCTGCTAGATTTGTTAATGAAAAGTTATGCATAAAAGTTTATCGAAATGACGGGCTCACGCAGTCCTCGGTACGAATTAGGGTTAACAATCCATGTGGCGCCAGTCTGGTGTATCTTGAAGAGTTCAAGATACTGAAGGGCCTCGCTAGCAGGTTCAAATCGGCTATTAATTATGTACGATTCGCCCTAAGGACAAACAAGATGGAAATAATATTTCCAAGTTGTAAAGCATCGCTCTTGATGATGTGTGCGTTTCCTGTGGGCTGTGCTTTTTATTTTGTTGATTCCTATCGGGTGAAAAAGTAAGGAACCAGGTTTTTGAATTTTGCTGACCGCTTATAAGAGGTTGAAGTGGTATGTATAGCTTTTTAGCAGGCTTGACTCTGTTGGCGGTCGCAATTTTATCGCGCGCAACCATGAGAGATCCGTTTCATCCTTCGTTTATATTTCCTGCCATTTGGGGCGGCGGATTATGCTTAATAGCCTTCACTCCTCTGTTGGGTTTTTATGCCGTTGAGTCTGACGCTCTGCTAATTTTTATTCTGGGCGGGGCAATATTTAGTGCGGTGTCTATTTGTATAAGCCTGTTTGCCAAAAGCTTCGTGCATAAAGGCTTTTTTTGTCGCGAACTTAATTTTAATGATCTGTTTTTGCTATTCGCCCTTCTGCATCTTCTGGTTTTGCCGGTTGCTTATAGTGATTTGTCTGCACTCGGTTCTGACTTTGAGCAGATATCATACGCCGCAAGGGCAATGTCGGTTGCTGGGGAGTCAGTATTCGGTCGGCTGACAGCAAACTATCTGCTGCTGGGGCTGGTAATAATTCCGTTATTTACGATAGCCTTGGCTCAACGGAGAATAGGGTGGCTCAAGTATCTCATAATCGCTTTTCCATGGTGCGCTCTGATATTGGTTGGGAGTGGTAGGGCAGGGTTGATACAAATGCTGTTAGGCCTGGTATTTATTTATCGGTTGGTGCATCAAAAACTTCCTGTTAAAATTATGGCGACCTTGGGTTTATTTTTTTTGGTAGTTTTATTTGTAGGCGCTATAGCCACAAATAAAATCGATGTAAGTTCAAATGAAAGTGTAGGCGAAGTTATGTCTATCATGCTGACGCACATTGCAGGTTATGCGCTTCAAGGGCCGGTTCTGTTTTCGCTGTATTTTGATGGGACGGTTCGAGTCTTCGAAAACTGGAATCCCTTCATATCCGTTTGCCACTTACTTTCAATTGTTCAGTTGTGCACCCCTTTACCCATGCACTCAGAGTTTAACTTATATGGCGATGGGTTAGAGGGTAACGTTTATAGCTTGTATTTTTCCATTTTTCCCGGGTTCGGCGTGTTGGGTGTCGTTTTTTTTATTGCGCTGTATTCGGCGGCTTCAACCTATGCTTACCTGAAGGCTAAGCAAGGCCACATTTTTTATATGGTGATCTCGGCCTACTTGTATTCAGCGATTGTATTGTCATTGTTTTCCGATACGTTTCTACCTTCGTTATGGTTCTTCATGAAGGTGTTTGTGATTGTAGTCTTTGTGTTGTTGTTTTTTTCAAAAAAACCAATTTCATAATTTATAAGGGTGACGGTATGAAAGATGAAATTTCGGTTATGGCATTCACGCAGGGTGATAAGGTGCCGAGCACACGGTTTAGAGTGGACTATTTAAAGAGGGGATTAGAAGCCAAAAACATTAAAATACATGTCTCCAATGCTTATGAAAGCGCTTATCCGCCCAGTGCCCGCGCGCAAAGATTAATTTGGATCATCAAGGAATTCTGCTCCAGGCTTTTTGGTGTGTGCAAAAGCTTTAAATATGATGTGGTCATACTACAGAGAGAGATGATTTCGACGATTCCTACTTTGGAAAGGTTTACCAAAAGACCGCGAATTTTAGATGTTGATGACGCGATTTGGTTACACAGAAATGGGTGGGCGGTAGAGCAAATTACGAAGCGTGTAGATCACATAGTTTGTGGAAATAGTTATATTGCCGACTATTTTCGCAAGTTTGGTAAGCCGATGACTATTATTGCCACACCCGTTGATGTTGATAGATTTCGTCCTTTGAAAAAAGACTTCGCTGCTAAAATTATTGGATGGTCGGGCACTTCCGGAGGGTTCAAGTTTCTATATGATATAGAAGACGCCCTGGCTCAGGTCCTCAAGGAAAACAAAGGTTGGAAGCTACGCATTGTTTCTGACCAGCGTCCGCGTTTCGACAAGATTCCTGGTGAGGCTGTTGAGTTTGTACAGTGGGCAGTTGAGAATGAAGTCAGCTCTATTGCAACCATGGATATCGGCCTCATGCCGTTGGATGATACGGAGTGGTCGCGAGGCAAGTGCAGTTATAAGATGTTGCTATATATGGCTTGTGGGATTCCGATCGTGGTATCCGACTTTGGTATGAATAGCGAGATCTTAAAAAATGGATTTATCGGTTATGGAGTGGTTACACCTGCTGAGTGGTATCAGTCTTTGAACGCGTTGATTAATAATCCGTTAGACAGAGATCGTGCAGGCCAACATGCCCGGGATGTCATCGTCAACAAGTATTCCCAGCATCAGGCGGTTAATGAGTGGGAGAGAATAATCAGAGAAACTGTTGAAAAAAGCAGCTGATGGCGAAATAAGTATTTATACTGTTTGGCTGAAGAATTTTAATAGGGAAGGGTTTCGTAGTGTGTGGAATAGCCGGTTACTTTCATTCGACGCCGTCCTCTATAACTGATCGTCATGTCGTTCAGATGGTCCAGGCCATAAATAAGCGTGGCCCCGACGGCTCTGGAACGTGGACTGATGATGCACAGATTGTATTAGGTCATGCTCGTCTGGCTATTCAGGACCTCTCACCAGCCGGCCACCAACCGATGGAAAGCGCGAATGGGCGTTATGTGATCGCGTTCAACGGCGAAATTTATAATCATCAGACGCTGCGCAAATCACTCGAAAGTCAATTCGAGGCTCCTGCTTGGCGTGGCCGCTCCGACACGGAGACTCTTTTAGCGTGCTTCAACAGTTGGGGCGTCGAGAAAACGCTTCAAGCTACCGTGGGTATGTTTGCTATCGCTTTGTGGGATCGTGTAGACAATAAACTCGTCCTTGCTCGTGATCGGCTGGGTGAAAAGCCGCTTTATTGGGGCTGGTTGGGTGACATTCTGGTTTTCGGGTCTGAGCTTAAAGCGCTTAAGCAACATCCAGACTTCAAATCAACTGTTGATAGAAATGCGTTGGCTTTATACCTTCGCCATAATTATGTGCCGGCCCCGTACAGTATATATGAAGGTATAGAAAAACTGATGCCTGGCCACTATGTCAGTATTTCCTTGGGCCAAAAAAGAGAGTCGGTTAAGCCAGCTTATTTTTGGTCGTACAATGACGCTGTTGTGAGGGGTTTGGATCAGCCGCTAGTAGGCAGTGAAACTGCCATTGTAGACGCGCTTGAATTGCAGCTAGCTGAAAGTGTTGGGATGCAAATGCTATCCGACGTGCCCCTGGGTGCGTTTTTAAGCGGCGGCGTCGACAGCAGTTTAATTGTTGCCCTGATGCAGAAACAAAGTCGGCGGCCAATCAAAACCTTCACCATCGGTTTCAGTGAGGCAGGCTTTAATGAAGCGGAGCATGCCTTGGCTGTCTCCCGTCACCTGGGTACCGAGCACACGGAAATATACATTCAGCCGAAAGACGCGCTGGATGTTATCCCCCACTTGCCAGCGATTTATTGTGAGCCATTTGCCGATAGTTCGCAGATTCCAACGTTCTTGGTTAGCCAACTTGCAAAACAGCAAGTCACGGTCGCTCTGAGCGGCGACGCGGGTGACGAGCTGTTCGGTGGCTACAACCCCTACCAATTCACACCGCAGGCGTGGAACCACGTCAGTAAAGTGCCGGTTTCTTTGCGGCGATTGGCCGCGAGCTCACTCAAACTACTGCCTTTGAGGGGCAGGGTTGAGAAGCTGGTGGATATTATGAATACCCCCACCCGAGAAGATTTTTATCGTCAGATGATCAGTCACTGGAAGGATCCTCTGGTCGCGGTCATAGATGCAAAAGAGCCTGCAACGCTGTTGAATACACCCACGAGCTGGCCTTCCACTACGGGCAGGTACGAAGAGTGGATGATGGCGATGGATGCGCAAACCTATATGGTCGACGATATCTTGGTAAAAGTTGATCGCGCCGCGATGGCCAACAGTCTTGAAACACGTGTTCCATTGTTGGATCACCGCATTGTCGAATTGGCCTGGCGTATTCCCTTGCCTATGAAAATTCGTGAGGGCGTAGGCAAGTGGGTATTAAGAGAGGTGCTCTATCGGCATGTTCCTCGGCAGTTGATTGAGCGGCCAAAAAAAGGATTTTCCATTCCTATCGCTTCGTGGCTGAGGGGCCCATTGCGTGAGTGGGCCGAAAATCTTTTGAGCGAAAGCCGGCTACGTCAGGAAGGTTTTTTCCACCCTGCGCCTATCCGCCAGATCTGGGCACAGCACCTTGCTGGACATGCGGATTATTCGAGCAGGCTGTGGGGCGTTTTGATGTTCCAGGCTTGGCTCGAGGAGCAGGGCTGATGAAAGTTACCCATGTAATTGTCGGCCTTAATATCGGCGGCGCTGAGTTGATGTTGCGTCGACTTTGTGAGTCTTTCAACTCCAGCTCCGAATACGAGCACCGTGTTATTTCATTGACGGATCTGGGCGAAGTCGGCGCATTGCTGCGTGCTCATGGCGTCACCGTTGATACTTTGGGCATGTGTGGCGCCTGGGATGTTTTTAGCGCATTCAACAAGCTGGTGCGTCTTTTAAAGTCTACTAAGCCTGATGTGGTTCAAACCTGGATGTATCACGCTGATTTGTTGGGCGGTTTGGCCGCACGCTGGGTCGGCGTAAAAGGGCTAATTTGGGGCATCAGAACCACTGATGTCAGCAAGGGGGGAGGTAAGGCAACGATAGTTATTCGCAGGCTGTGCGCCTGGCTTTCTGCTATTTTGCCCAGCGTTATTGTTTGCGCTGCCGAAGCGTCGCGAACGACGCATGTCGCGGTTGGTTATTCCCCGAAAAAGATGATCGTCATACCCAACGGGTTCGACCTTGAGCGTCTGGTAGCTTCATCCGAAGAGCGTGAAGTTATACGATTAGCGCATGGTATTGGGGTGAATGACTTTGTTATCGGTAGCCTCGGACGTTTCAACGAAGTCAAGGATCACGCGGGTTTCATTAAGTCCGCAGGACTCGTTGCCGCTCGATTCCCATACGTTAAGTTCTTAATGATTGGACGTGATGTTGATCATGGCAATATTGCGCTAATGGCTGATATAGCTGCGACCGGATATGCTGATCGGTTTGTACTATTGGGGGAGCGCAAAGACGTGGCGGGATGTTATAGGGCGATGGATATGTTCTGCCTGCATTCGTTTACTGAGGGATTCCCCAATGTACTAGGTGAGGCGATGAGCATGGCATTGCCTTGTGTAACTACCGATGCCGGTGATGCAGCTTTTCTTCTTGGCGGAAACGGAATTGTCGTACCTGTACACGAACCTCAGGCATTGGCTGAAGCATTGGCGAAGGTGGTGGGAAAGACTGATGCGGAGCGTACAGCGATGGGGCGGGGTGCCTATACTCGGATCGTCGAAAATTTCACGATGAAATGTACCGAGACAAAATTCAAAGAAATTTATGACCGGCTTTACTTAAATCAGGATGTTCAGTGATGTGTGGTTTCAGCGGAATTTTCCAGTCCCGTATTGGCGATTTGACAGCAATCGTCAACCGGATGAACGACGCCCTCACACACCGTGGCCCTGATGATCGTGGCGTTTGGGTCGATGAGAATGTGGGGCTTGCGCTCGGGCATCGACGTTTGGCCATTGTCGATCTGTCCGAGGCGGGTCGACAACCGATGCATTCCAGTTGCGGAAGATTTGTAATTGTTTTTAACGGCGAAATCTATAATCACCGTGAGCTAAAGCAGAAGTTGGAGGATGAGGGGCTGTCGCCGGTGGCATGGCGAGGTCATTCTGATACCGAAGTGCTGCTGGAAGGCCTTGTAAGCTGGGGCGTCGAAAAGACCCTGCAGGCGTCCGTTGGCATGTTTGCCTTCGCGCTTTGGGACAGGCAAGAGCAAGTGCTGACACTTGCGCGTGACCGGATGGGCGAAAAGCCTTTGTATTACGGCTGGCAAGGGGACGCGCTGCTTTTAGGCTCCGAGCTGAAGGCGATCAAGGCTTTCCCACAGTTCACTGGGGAAGTGGATCGTAATGCACTCACGTTGTTGCTTCGTCATAATTGCATTCCAGCTCCTTACAGTATTTATAAGGGCATTGCGAAGCTTGAGCCGGGTCACTACGTAATCCTTACGCTGAACAATCTTCCCGCCGCAAAAATCGCAGTTCCTCAATCTTACTGGCGTCTCAACGACGCCGTTGCGAGGGGCATCGCCCAGCCCTTTGAGGGAACTGCTTCTCAGGCGACGGATTTGCTAGATGCACAATTACGTTCCAGCATTGGCCAGCAAATGCTGGCTGACGTACCTTTGGGTGCGTTTTTAAGCGGTGGTGTTGATAGCAGTGCGGTAGTAGCTCTAATGCAGGCGCAAAGTGCTCAGCCGATTCGTACATTCACTATCGGTTTCGACGAAGGTGGTTACGACGAAGCTGTACATGCCAAAGCCGTCTCTCAGCACCTGGGTACGCAGCATACGGAGCTATATGTTCGTCCGGAGGACGCGTTAGCAGTGATTCCACGCCTGCCATCGATGTATTGCGAGCCGTTCAGCGATAGCTCGCAGATCCCTACCTTTTTGGTCAGCCAATTGGCTAGCAAGCAGTTGAAGGTTGTGCTCAGCGGTGACGGTGGAGACGAGCTTTTCGGTGGTTACAATCGCTATCTCAGCGCTAAGAAAGTCTGGTCGAAAATGCAACAGTTACCTCCGTTTGCCAGGCAAGCAAGCGCCGGGCTTTTAAGGTCACTTTCGCCCTCCAGCTGGGATCATCTGTTTCGTATCTCCAAGCCACTACTGCCCAAGCGTCTACACCTCAGTACGCCGGGAGAGAAAGCACATAAATTGGCTAATGTTCTGACGCTTGCGGACGGCCATGAGTTCTATCTTCAGTTGAACAGTCACTGGACCGATCCTGCAAGCGTCGTGATTGATGGCGAAGAGCCGAAAACCATTTTCACCGAGCCTTCACGCTGGCCACAAACTGACAGCTTTGAGCATTGGATGATGGCCATGGACGCCCAAACCTATATGTCGGATGACATCATGGTCAAGCTAGACCGTGCAGCCATGGCCGCAAGTATTGAAGGGCGTGTGCCACTGCTCGATCATCGAGTCGTCGAACTGGCTTGGCGCATGCCGCTCGATTTGAAGATTCGTAACGGTCAGGGTAAGTGGCTGCTGCGGGAAGTTTTGTATAGATATGTTCCCCAGGAACTGATCGAAAGGCCAAAGCAAGGTTTTGGTATTCCGCTGGGGGCTTGGTTGCGCGGACCTTTAAGGGAGTGGGCTGAGTCATTGTTGAACGAAGCACGCCTACGGCAGGAGGGATACTTCCATCCTGAACGTATCAGGCACATGTGGCAGGAACATCTCGAGGGGCGCGGTAACTGGCAGTCTCATTTGTGGACCATTTTAATGTTTCAGGCATGGCTGGAAGAACAGGCATGAGTAAAATTCTTCTGTTCATCGTCAACGATCCGGGTTTCTTTCTCTCTCATCGGCTGGCTGTGGCCAAGGGCGCTCAGACAAAGGGCTATAAGATTCATGTGGCGTGCATGCCAGGCCCGGCAGTTGCGGCTATTGCTGCGGAAGGGTTTGAGTTTCACTCATTGCCACTGTCACGTAGTGGTCGAAATCCTCTCGCCGAGCTTGGCCTTATGTTCACTATTTGGAAGCTACTTTGGCGATTGAAGCCGGACATACTGCATTTAGTAACCATCAAGCCAGTCTTGTATGGTGGAGTCGCTGCTCGTCTTGCGCCGGTCAAGGGTGTTGTTACGGCTATTTCAGGGCTAGGTTTTGTGTTTCTTTCAAGGGGACTCAGGGCTCTTGTTACGCGTAAAGTAGTCAGCACTTTTTACCGTCTTGCTCTGGGAAAGCGTAACCTGCGCTCGATTTTTCAGAATCCCGATGATCGTGATTTGCTGTTAAGCATGAGCGGCCTTAACGAATCTAAAGCCGTGATGATTCGTGGTTCGGGCGTCAACTTGTCACTTTATACAGCGATTCCGGAGCCTGAAGGACTTCCTGTGGTATGCCTGGCAGCTAGATTGCTACGTGATAAAGGTGTCGAGGAGTTCGTTGAGGCGGCAAAAATACTCACTGCACGCGGCGTCAAGGCGCGGTTTCAATTGATAGGTGATATTGATCCAGGCAATCCGGCTACCGTGACTCGTGCGCAAATAGATCAGTGGCGAGAGGATGGCGTGATCGAGTTACTCGGTTATCGCGATGACATCGCTACACTGTTTGCTGCAGCGAATATCGTCACTTTGCCCTCTTATCGTGAGGGGTTACCCAAGGTCCTGGTGGAGGCCGCAGCCTGTGGTCGTGCGGTTGTAACTACAGATGTGCCCGGATGTCGAGACGCAATAGACCCTGACATAACGGGTTTTTTGGTTCCCGTACGTGATGCACAGGCGTTGGCCAACCAATTGCAGGTGCTGATCGAAGATCCCGCCCTGCGCAGTCGTATGGGCATGGCCGGCCGTGAGCTGGCTTTGCGTGCTTTTTCGATTGAAAAGATCGTGGAACAACATTTGGATGTGTATGGGCAGTTGGAGCGCATAGTTTGAATCAGAGGAAGACAGTCTTTGTTACGGGCGCTAGCGGCTTTGTGGGCGCCGCGCTTGTTGATCGGTTGGCATCCGCAGGCGACTGTCAGGTGCTGGCACTGGTGCGTCGAGAGGGTGTTACGCTCCCTGCCAATGCCGTCCCTGTGCGCGTTAGTGCTGATTATCTAGCCACAGAATCGTTGCTGGCCCTCGAAGGGGTCGATGTGTTGGTTCATTGCGCAGCCCGTGTTCATGTAATGTCTGATGCTTCGAGTGATCCGCTGACTGAGTATCGTATGGTCAACGTAGACGGAACGCTGAAGCTGGCACAGCGAGCAGCGCACGCCGGAGTAAAACGTTTCATTTTTATCAGTTCAATCAAGGTGAACGGAGAAGCAACCCAGCCTGGTGCTCCCTATACTGCAGACGATGTGCCAGCCCCTTGCGACCCGTATGGCGTTTCAAAAAAGGAAGCCGAAGAACAGCTAAAGATACTGGCAAAAAAAACCGGGATGGACGTCGTTATCATTCGCCCTGTTCTCGTTTACGGCCCGGGAGTGAAAGCCAACTTTCGCAGCATGATGAACTGGCTTAACAAAGGCATTGTTTTACCTTTGGGAGCTATACGCAATCAGCGAAGCCTAGTCTCGCTCGACAATTTGATTGATCTGATTGTGGTTTGCTTAGATCACCCCGCAGCAGCTAATCAAATATTTTTGGCCAGTGATGGTGATGACATGTCGACTACCGATTTGTTGACGCGCATGGGGATTGCACTGGGTAAACCAGCCCGATTGATACCTGTGCCCGCTGCTCTTTTGCAGTTAGGTGCTGCGTTGATAGGACGCAAGGCTATTGGCCAGCGGCTGTGTGGTTCGCTGCAGGTCGATATTGCTAAGACTCGCCGGCTATTAGAGTGGACACCACCTTCCACTGTGACCGCCGCCTTGCGCAAGACAGCTGAAAGTTTTCAGGGCAGCTTGAAGTAAATAGTGACCCTTCTCGGGACCGTAATTGGAGTTGTTGATGAATCATTTACTGTGGCTTGCGCCTGCAGTCGCGGCGTTTGCTCTTTTCCTGACGTGGTGTTTACGGCGCTACGCACTCGCCCGTAGTCTGATTGACGTGCCTAACGCACGTAGTTCGCACTCAGTCCCGACTCCTCGAGGCGGAGGAGTGGCTATTGTGCTGAGCTTTCTAATTGCGTTGCCTTTCCTGCTCGTAGGCAACGAAATAACGCATTCCTTTACATGGGCATTATTGGGGGCGGGGGCCGCAGTTGCAGTGCTCGGATTTCTTGACGACCACGGTCATATCGCTGCCCGTTGGCGGTTGCTAGGGCATTTCAGTGCCGCGATGTGGGCCCTGTTTTGGTTGGGAGGCTTGCCAGGGGTAGTGCTGCCAGGAATGGTCATCGACCTTGGTTGGCTCGGGCATATCGCCGCTGCTTTTTATCTGGTGTGGATGTTGAATCTATACAACTTCATGGATGGAATTGATGGCCTGGCCAGCGTTGAAGCGATATGCGTCTGCCTCGGGGCCTGCCTGATCTATTGGCTGAATGGGGATCAAGCGCTTATCTGGGCTCCGCTGCTATTGAGCATGGCGGTACTGGGTTTTCTCTACTGGAATTTCCCGCCCGCCCGAATATTCATGGGGGATGCCGGTAGCGGTTTTCTCGGTGTAATCCTTGGTGTGCTCTCCCTACAAGCTGCCTGGCACAGCCCTGATTTGCTGTGGGTGTGGCTTATCTTGCTTGGCGTTTTTATTGTCGATGCGACATTTACGCTCATTCGTCGCTTGATGCGGGGAGATAAAGTGTACGAAGCCCATCGCAGTCATGCCTATCAGTTCGCCTCACGCCAAGTAGGTAGCCATTTGCCCGTCACTCTCTCGGTGTTAGTGATCAATGTCTTCTGGCTGCTCCCCCTTGCACTTTGCGTTGTATTGTTGGGACTGAACGGGTTGCTTGGGGTTTTCATAGCGTACGTCCCGCTGGTAATTCTGGCAGTCAAATACAAGGCAGGTGAGCTGGAGAGGGCTACCTGATTTTTCGTGAGTAGATTTACGCGGTCATTAATGCTCTGAAGTGTTTAAATGTGACAAAGCAGTAGCGCCAGGAGCAACAAAGGTGTTTAAAGGGTTCATGAATACAATACGATCATATTTGCTGGGCCTACCCCGTCGCCGCAAGCGCATCCTGCAGGTTGTTGCGGACGTTCTTCTTGTGTGGTTTGCACTGTGGATGGCATTCCTCGTTCGCTTAGGGGTGGATGACATGATCAACCCTATAGCACTGCATCGCTGGTTGTTCCTGAGCGCACCAATCGTCGCCATACCGCTTTTCATCCGCTTCGGCATGTACCGGGCGGTCATGCGCTATTTTGGTAATGACGCGCTGATCGCAATCATCAAGGCGGTCAGCCTTTCATCCGTGATTCTGGGGGTGGTGGTCTATTGGTATAGCAATCATCAAAACGTGGTGCCGCGCTCAATCATCTTCAACTATTGGTGGCTGAGCTTGATCATGGTTGGTGGCCTACGGTTGGCTATGCGTCAGTACTTTTTGGGGGATTGGTTTGCTGCAGCCCAGCATGTACCGTTTACCAACCGTGAAGACGGCTTGCCGCGTGTTGCAATCTATGGCGCCGGCGCTGCCGGTAATCAGTTAGTAGCGGCCCTGCGTATGGGGCGTGTCATGCGTCCCGTAGCGTTCATAGATGATGATGACAGCATTTCAGATCGAGTGATTTCAGGATTGCAGGTGTACAAACCTCGCCATATTCAGCGAATGATTGATGCCACTGGCGCCCAGGAAATTCTGCTTGCAATACCGTCCTCTAATCGAGGTAGGCGACGTGAAATCCTTGGTTTTCTTGAAGGCTATCCGCTGCATGTACGCAGTGTTCCGGGCTTCATGGATCTCGCCAGCGGTCGTGTGAAAGTGGATGACATCCAGGAAGTTGATATCGCTGATTTGCTGGGACGTGATTCAGTGCCCGCACAAGGGGAACTGTTGGAGCACTGCATTAAAGGGCAAAGCGTTTTGGTGACTGGTGCTGGTGGCTCTATAGGCTCTGAGCTATGTCGTCAGATTCTTGCACTACGTCCTACTACGTTACTGTTATTCGAACACAGTGAATTTAACCTTTACAGCATTTTGTCTGAGCTTGAACAACGCATCATCCGTGAGTCGTTGCCGGTCAGGTTGCTGCCTATCCTTGGATCAGTACGCAACCAGAATAAGTTACTGGATGTCATGAATACATGGGGTGTGGACACGGTCTATCACGCAGCAGCTTATAAGCATGTACCGATGGTCGAGCACAACATTGCAGAGGGCGTGTTGAATAACGTCATCGGTACTCTAAATACGGCGCAAGCAGCGCTGCAGGCGGGTGTTGCTAACTTCGTCCTGATCTCTACTGACAAGGCTGTGCGCCCAACTAATGTTATGGGGAGCACTAAACGTCTTGCAGAGTTGACTCTCCAAGCCCTCAGTCGTGAATTGGCTCCTATATTGTTCGGCGATAAGTCGAATGTTTCCCGTGTCAACAAGACCCGCTTCACTATGGTTCGCTTCGGAAATGTACTGGGTTCATCTGGATCTGTGATTCCGCTTTTTCATAAGCAAATCAAATCTGGGGGGCCTCTGACGGTAACTCATCCCAAGATCACTCGTTACTTCATGACTATCCCCGAAGCGGCACAATTGGTGATCCAGGCGGGTTCTATGGGCCTAGGGGGGGATGTGTTCGTGTTGGATATGGGGGAGCCGGTGAAAATTGTCGAGCTAGCCGAAAAGATGATTCATCTCTCTGGCTTAAGTGTTCGCTCTGACAAGAATCCCCACGGTGATATTGCTATCGAGTTCTCTGGCCTGCGCCCAGGGGAAAAACTTTACGAGGAGTTGCTGATAGGTGATAACGTCGTTGCCACCCAGCACCCCATGATCATGAGTGCCAACGAAGACTATCTGGCTTGGGATGTGCTCAAGGATAAGCTGACCGAGTTACTCGCGGCTGTAGAAAAGGACGATTACGATCGTGTTCGTCAGCTTTTACGCGAGACGGTAAGTGGGTATGCCCCCGATGGCGAAATCGTTGACTGGATCTACCAACAACGCCGCCTGGAACCGTGAATAACACCCTGTTACTCACCCATTTTTGACACCTCCCAAACATCACCTAAGTTAGAAAAGCAGCTTCGGAAAAGCTGCTTTTCTCTCATACCGATGTCATGGAGCGTCACCAATGCAAAACCTCTACCTCTCATCCCTCATCTTCGCTTTCCTCACCAGCCTCTCCGTCGCCACCACCGCTGCGCCGTCCATCAAGCCGGAACCCCCAACCCCTATCTCCACCCAAATGACCAAGACCGAGCAATCCACCAAGGTCAACCTTAACGCCGCCGACGCCGAAACCCTGCGCCGTGATCTGTTCGGCATTGGTGCTTCCAAGGCGAAGGCAATCATCGCCTATCGCGAGAGCAACGGCCCGTTCACGGCGGTGGATGAGTTACTGGAAGTGAAAGGCATCGGCAAGGCATTGCTGGAAAAGAATCGCGACAGGCTGGTTATTAATTAAGGGCGTGAAAACAGCGCGGAAGGCCGGTCATACACCGGCCTTTCCTTTAACTAATGGACCTTGCGATTTCCTCACTGACGCAGCATTGGCACGAAACGTGGTTACCTCTTCCTCAGTGATTGTTCAACAATCTCGAGGTAACGATGCCACTCACCCTATCTTTAGCCGACCAGATCGCCCTGGAACTACGCGCCGACATCATCGGTGGCCGCTTGTTACCAGGCATGCCGCTGATCGAGGTGGACCTGGTCAAGGTCTACAGCGCGTCCCGCAATACGATTCGCGAGGCGCTACATCGTCTAGGCCAGGAGGGCCTTACTCGCTATGTCCGCAACAAGGGCGTCATGGTTCGGCGCCTGGAGCGAGCAGAAGTACGCGACCTCTTCGTAGTCCGCCGCACCCTGGAATTGCAGGCCATAGCCCAAAGCGGCCCGCTGACGGACGCTCAATCGACACGTATGCAAAACGCCATCGACGCCACCACCCTGGCGCGGGAGCGGGAAGATTGGCGAGCCGTGGCCACTCACAGTCTGATGTTTCACCAACAGATCGTCGCGTTGATGGGCAGCCCGTTGTTCGACGAGTTCTTCGCCCAGGTAATAGCCCAGCTGCGTCTGGCGTTCTGCGCCGCGCCGGATGAGCAGCGGTTTCAGTCACCCTGGCTGGAGCGTGACCATGAGATATACACACTGCTAACCCACAACCAAACCCAGGCCGCCAGCGAGGCGATGAGTCTGTACCTGGATGACTCGGAACACCTTTCCCTCGCCCTGTTTGATCACCCATGATGGAGGATTGCCCCATGTACAAAGACTATCCCGCCGCGTACCAGGTCAGCAAAGGTTCGGCGTTGCAGGTGGATAAGGCGTTTTATGAGCGTATTCGTGATCAGAAAGGCCAGCGTACGTTGATCGAACAGTTCGAGGTGCCGATTCGAACGGGGAGGGCGTGGAAGGTGCCGGCCGGGCATGTGTTTCGGGTGACCACGCCGGTGGGACCGCAGGTGGGGGACTTTAATGTCTGGAACGCCAACGACCCACGCGAACGCTTGTGGGCCGCGCGCACCCGGCAGCTTCAAGGCGCCCATGTCAGCACCCATGATCGGTTGTGGTCGAACCTGCCTTTTCTAAGGCCCTTGGTCACGATCACCGATGACAGCCTGGCCAGCTACGGCATCGATGAACACGGTGGGCGTTTGCATGATTTGTTGGGCACGCGCTGCGACCCCTATGTGAACCGTATGCTCACTGGGGAGGACTTTCACCACCATTGCCACTCGAACCTGACCCGTGCGGTATTGCCCCATGGGCTGACGGAATTCGATGTGCATGACGTGTTGAATATTTTTCAGTGCACCGGGCTCAATCACGATGACATGTACTTTATGAAAGCCTGTCCGGCGCAGAAGGGTGATTACCTGGAGTTCTTTGCCGAGATTGATTTGCTGTGTGCATTGTCGACGTGCCCGGGCGGGGATTTGTCGTTGCCGATGTGGGGGCCGGAGGCGCAGGACCCGTTGACGGTGTGTCGGCCGTTGGGGGTTGAGATATATAGGCTGGAGGATGACTTGCTCAATGGCTGGAGCCAACCGGAACGTGCTGCCTACAAAGGGCAGCACGGCTTGCATATTGCCAGGGCGGATTGGGAGTAACCCAATATTCAGCGATCCTGCGCATCCTTGGCATCTGCCTGGGCATTGCGCTCGGCTACGCGTTTACGTTGTTCGTCGGTGAGTTCCACCTTGTTGGCGCTGTCACGCAGCATCATCAGGCCACCGACGATCGATCCGATCGCTACTACCATAATCAACCATGCATACCACGGCATAAGACGCTCCTTGAGGCAGAGGGTCGTGGGAGAATTTTCCCACGGTAATCACTGCTTTGAGTGACGGGCTTTCTGAGTAGTTCAGTGTAGGCCCGTTCTGCCTCATAGGCGCTATTGTCCGGTCAACATTGCATCCGCCGGCGCATCGACGCGGTCTTGTGCGGTCATCTGGAAGTAGATGAAACCCACCGCCATGAAGCCCAGGAAGATCAGCCCGATCAGGGCATTGAACCAGGCCATTGCCACCAGGCACACCAGCGCCAGTACCAATGCGATACCGGGCACGATGGGGTAGCCTGGCGCGCGGAAGGTGCGTTCCAGCAGTGGTTCGGTCTTACGCAGTTTGAACAGGCTGAGCATGCTCATGATGTACATGACGATGGCGCCGAACACCGCCATGGTGATCATCGCGGCGGTCAGGGTCATGCCGCCCAGGTTGATCAGGCCGTCGCTGTAGATGGCGGCGATGCCCACCACGCCGCCGGCGAGGATGGCCCGGTGCGGCGTCTGGAAGCGTGAGAGTTTGGCCAGGAAGGACGGCAGGTAACCGGCACGGGCCAGGGCGAAGAACTGGCGCGAGTAGCCGAGGATGATGCCGTGAAAGCTCGCCACCAGACCAAACAGGCCAATCCATACCAGCATGTGCAACCAGCCGGAGCTGTCGCCCACCACGGTTTTCATCGCCTGGGGCAGTGGGTCGTTGATGTTCGATAAGGTGCGCCAGTCGCCTACGCCACCGGCGAAGAACATCACGCCCATGGCCAGGATCACCAGGGTGAGGATGCCGCTGATGTAGGCTTTTGGAATCGTGCGCTTGGGGTCCTTGGCTTCTTCGGCGGCCATGGCGGCGCCTTCGATGGCGAGGAAGAACCAGATGGCGAAGGGGATGGCGGCAAACATCCCGGCAATCGCCGGGGCACCGAAGGTGTCGGAACCGGCCCAGCCGTTGAGGGCGAAGTGGCTGAAGCTGAAAGCCGGGGCGACTACGCCCATGAACACCAGCAGTTCGGCGACGGCGAGTACGCACACCACCAGCTCAAAGGTGGCGGCGAGTTTCACCCCGAGGATATTCAGGCCCATGAACACGATATAGGCGCCGACAGCGGCGTGCTTGGGGTCGAGTGCCGGGAATTGCACGTTCAGGTACGCACCAATGGCCAGGGCAATCGCGGGCGGGGCAAAGACGAATTCGATCAAGGTGGCCAGGCCGGCAATCAAGCCGCCTTTTTCACCAAAGGCGCGACGGCTGTAGGCAAAGGGGCCTCCGGCATGGGGAATCGCGGTGGTCAACTCGGTGAAGCTGAAGATAAAGCAGGTGTACATCGCGGCGACCATCAACGAGGTCACCAGAAAGCCCAGGGTACCGGCGACGCCCCAGCCATAGCTCCAGCCGAAATATTCGCCGGAGATCACCAGCCCCACGGCGATGCCCCATAGATGCAAGGTGCCCAAGGTGGGTTTGAGTTGTGTGTTCATTTTGCTGCGCTCCCTGAACCGTTTGGAATGATTCAAGGTGTTGCAGTGGCTATGCCAAGCCTCAGAACTATGTCGTAAAGCAGTGCCTATGTCGCCGGGGGGACGGTTTGGCGTTTGAATGTGGCATGAGTTGCACCACATGAGTGCGGTGGTGACTTGGCGGGCGCATTCGCGGGCAAGCCCGCTCCCACACTTGACCGAGTGTTAACTGAAAAGAACGCAGTCGAATGTGGGAGCCGCTCTTGATCTTGCTCTTGATCTGCTTGTGATCTTGATCTCAGGCGGCCCCCCAAATCACTGGCGGATTACGGGCACACCGAGCCTAAGCGAGGTGCCGAGTGGTGGGGCAAGAGCCTTTTGCTTACTTTTGGGCTCTTTTCAAAAGTGAGCCGCTGTCAGAGCGGAACCCTAGGTGGCCGTTACCGCAGGAATGGATATGTACACCATCCAACTGTGTTGACTGTCAGGCCGTCTTCGCAGGCAAGCCAGCTCCCACATTTGGATCCTGGGGCGTCAGGGAGATAGGCGCCGGCCGTCAGTCCGCCACGGGAGCAAGCTCCCTCGCCACCAGTCCAGCGTCACACCAAAGTTGTGTAGATACCTATGCCGCGATGAGGCCCTCCCAGCCACTGCATATCTCCCTGTAAACCCCGCATAAACCCACTCTTTACGCCATCTTTACGCCCCACCCAGCCCCTCGCTCTCGTTCCTTTACACCGCTCCTGCGGACAATGCCCCCACACGCGGCAATCGCCGCACGAAGGGGAGACTTCCATGAGCGTTCTGGACGGGGTGTCACTGCTATTGGCCGTGGCGCTGTTCATTTATCTGCTGGTTGCGCTGTTACGCGCGGATCGGAACTAGGAGCGGGCTATGCACAGTTATGACTATTGGCTGATCATCGCCTTCTTCGCCGTGGTACTGGTACCGGCACCGTTTCTGGGGCGGTTCTACTACAAGGTGATGGAAGGCCAGCGCACCTGGCTCACGCCCGTATTGGGGCCTGTTGAAAAGGCCTGTTACCGCCTCTCGGGCGTGGATGCGCAGCAAGAGCAGAGCTGGCAGAAATACATGCTGGCCTTGCTCGCGTTCAACCTGGCGGGCTTCTTGTTGTTGTTCTCGATCCTGTTATTCCAGGGCTCCCTGCCACTGAACCCGCAGAAATTGCCCGGCCAGGAATGGACCCTGGCGTTCAACACTGCCGTCAGTTTCATGACCAATACCAACTGGCAGAACTACAGCGGCGAGGCGTCCTTGAGTTACCTGAGCCAGATGGCCGGCCTCACGGTGCAGAACTTCATCAGTGCGGCGACCGGTCTCGCGGTCCTGGTCGCTTTATGCCGTGGGATAGGGCGCAAATCTGCCCAGACCCTGGGCAACTTCTGGGTCGACATGACCCGCGCCACCCTCTACGGCCTGCTGCCGTTGTGCCTGGTGCTCGCGCTGTTTTTGGTATGGCAGGGCGTGCCGCAAACCTTCGCCCACTATGTGGATGCTATCACCCTGCAGGGCGTGGACCAGGTGATTCCCCTGGGGCCGGCCGCCAGCCAGATTGCGATCAAGCAATTGGGCACCAACGGCGGTGGCTTCTTCGGCGTGAACTCGGCGCATCCGTTCGAAGACCCGACCGCCTGGGCCAACTTGTTTGAAGTGGCCTCGATCATTCTGATCCCGGTGGCACTGGTGTTTACCTTCGGCCATTACGTCAAGGACCTGCGCCAGAGCCGGGCGATCCTCGCGTGCATGCTGGCGCTGTTCCTGATCGGCGGCGCGACGTCGCTGTGGTCCGAATACCAGCCCAACCCAACCTTGAACAACCCGGCGGTGGAGCAAACCGCACCGCTGGAGGGCAAGGAAACACGCTTCGGCACCACCGGCACCGTGCTGTGGTCGGTGACCACCACCGCGGCCTCCAACGGTTCGGTCAATGGCATGCAGGACAGCCTCAGCCCCCTGAGTGGGATGGTGGCACTGGTGAACATGATGGTCGGCGAAGTGATCTTCGGCGGTGTCGGTGCCGGCATGTACGGCATGTTGCTCAACGTGTTGATCGCAGTGTTCCTCGCCGGCCTGATGATCGGCCGCACCCCGGAATACTTGGGCAAGAAACTCCAGGCCAAGGAAGTGCAATTGCTGGTGGTGACCCTGCTGGTGATGCCGGTCGGCGTGCTGGTGTTGGGTGCCATTGCCGCCAGCTTGCCCGGCCCGGCGGGTGCTATCAGTAACCCTGGCCCACACGGCTTCAGTCAGTTGCTCTACGCCTACACCTCGGCCAGTGCCAACAACGGTTCGGCGTTTGCCGGCCTCGGCGCCAACACCCCGTTCCATAATCTGATGCTGGGCCTGGGCATGTTGATCGGCCGCTTTGGCTACATCCTCCCGGTTCTGGCCCTGGCCGGCAGCCTGGCGATGAAGAAAGCCGCACCGATTGGCCAGAATAGCTTCCCCACCCATGGCGCGCTGTTCGTCACCCTGTTGACCGTGACCATTTTGCTGGTGGGCGGCCTGACTTTCCTGCCGACGCTGGCGTTGGGCCCCATCGCTGAACACCTGAGCATGGGCTTCTAGTTAAGGGATATGAAAATGAATATGCCTGCAAAAAACGCGGCCCCGGTCAAACCCCAGGAGCCTGCCAAAACCGCTATCTCGGCCTTGTGGCGCCCAGCGCTGGTCCAGGCCTTCGTCAAGCTGGACCCACGCCAACTGCAACGCTCGCCGGTGATGCTGGTAGTCGAACTGACCGCCATCCTCACCACCGTGCTGTGCTTTGTGCCCGATACCACCGTTCCAACGTTTGTCGCCGTGCAAATCGCCGTGTGGCTGTGGTTCACCGTGCTGTTTGCCAACTTCGCCGAAGCCTTGGCCGAGGGGCGTGGCAAGGCCCGTGCCGATAGCCTCAAGGCCGGCAGCGAAGGCTTGAGCGCGCGTCGCCAGGAGGCTGACGGCAGCTTCAAAATGATACCGGCCACCAGCCTGCGCAAGGGCGATGTGGTACGTGTTGCCGCCGGGGAGATGATCCCCGGTGACGGCGAGGTCGTCGAAGGGATTGCGGCGGTCAACGAAGCGGCGATTACCGGCGAATCCGCCCCGGTGATCCGCGAGTCCGGCGGCGACCGTTCGGCCGTCACCGGCAACACGCGGCTGGTGTCGGACTGGCTGCTCATCCGCATCACCGCCAACCCGGGCGAGTCCACCCTGGACCGCATGATCGCGCTGGTGGAAGGCGCCAAACGCCAGAAAACCCCCAACGAAGTCGCGCTGGATATCCTGCTGATCGGCCTGACCCTGATCTTCCTGCTGGTGGTCGTGACCCTGCAGCCGTTCGCCCACTTCGCCAATGGCAGTTTGCCTTTGGTGTTCCTGGTCGCGCTGCTGGTGACGCTGATTCCTACCACCATTGGCGGCTTGTTATCGGCCATTGGCATTGCCGGCATGGACCGCCTGGTGCGTCTCAACGTGATCGCCAAGTCTGGCCGCGCCGTGGAAGCGGCGGGGGATGTGCATGTGCTGTTGCTGGACAAGACCGGCACCATCACCTTCGGCAACCGTCGTTGCTCGGCTGTGGTCGCGGCGCCTGGCGTCAGCGGCCGCGAATTGGCCGAAGGCGCGCTGCTGGCGTCCTTGGCCGATGACACGGCGGAAGGCAAGTCCATCGTTGAATACCTGCGCGCCTTGCACCCCCAGGCCGAGCCGAGCCTGGACGCGTTGACCGCTGTCCCTTTCAGCGCCGAGACCCGTTTGTCCGGTGTCGACTACCAGGGCCGTGTGTTCCGTAAAGGCGCGGTGGACTCGCTGCTGGCGTTTATTGGCCAGCAACGCAGCGACCTGTTGCCGGCGCTGTCGCGGGAAATCGACAAGATCGCCCAAAGCGGCGGCACGCCCTTGCTGGTGTGCGCCGATGGCAAGTTGCTGGGGGCAATTCATCTCAAGGACGTGGTCAAGCCCGGTATCCGCGAGCGTTTTGCCGAGTTGCGCAAGTTGGGCATCCGCACCGTGATGGTCACCGGCGACAACCCGCGGACCGCCGCCGCGATTGCCGCTGAAGCGGGGGTGGACGACGTGCTGGCCGAAGCCACGCCAGAGAAGAAACTCGCGCGTATTCGCCATGAGCAGAACGATGGTCGCCTGGTCGCCATGTGTGGCGACGGCGCCAACGACGCTCCGGCGCTGGCCCAGGCTGACGTCGGCATGGCGATGAACGACGGCACCCAGGCCGCGCGCGAAGCCGCCAACATGGTCGACCTCGACAGCGATCCGACCAAGCTGCTGGACGTGGTGCAGATCGGCAAGGAACTGCTGGTGACCCGTGGCGCGCTGACGACCTTCTCCATCGCCAATGACGTGGCCAAGTACTTCGCGATCCTGCCGGCGCTGTTCGCCTCGATCTACCCGCAACTGGGCGTGCTCAACATCATGCACTTGCAGAGCCCGCAGAGCGCGATCCTCTCGGCCATCGTGTTCAACGCGCTGATTATCGTGGTGCTGATTCCGCTGGCCCTGCGCGGCGTGCGCGTACAGGCGGCGAGTGCGGCGGCATTGCTGCGGCGCAATCTGCTGATCTACGGGCTGGGCGGGCTGTTGGTGCCCTTCGTGGGCATCAAGGCCATCGACATGCTGCTGACCGCGCTGCACCTGGTTTGACCTGGCCGATTTATTGAGGATTTGACTATGACAAACATCATCCGCCCAGCCCTGAGCCTGCTGGTACTCATGACCCTGATCACCGGCGTGGCCTACCCGCTGGTAGTCACCGGCGTGGCGCAAGTCGCCTTTCCCGACCAAGCCAACGGCAGCCTGGTACGCGACGCCAGCGGCAAGGTGCGCGGCTCCAGTCTGATCGCCCAGGACTTTACCGGCGATAGCTGGTTTCACCCACGCCCTTCAGCCGGTGCATTTGCCACCGTGTCCAGCAGTGCCAGTAACCTGGGCCCCAGCAATCCGGCCTTGGCGACCCGCATAATCGAGGATGCCGGCAAACAGTCAGTGCCTGGCCAGGGCCCGGTGCCACTGGCCTCGCTGACCACCTCCGGCAGTGGCCTTGATCCACACTTGCCACCGCAGGCGATTGCCTATCAACTGGCGCGAGTAGCGGCGGCGCGAAATGTGCCAGTGTCGACCTTGCAGCGGTTGCTGGATGAGCACATCCAAAGCCCTCTGGTAGGCCCGCCCGTAGTAAACGTACTGGCCCTGAACATGGCCCTGGAAAAACTCTGACCCCCCGGTAGGAGCGAGCTTGCTCGCGAAGGTCGTTAACGATGACGCGAACGTCCAGCCTAAACGCGGCGCTCTTGAGTTTTTCGCGAGCAAGCTCGCTCCTACATCATTGAATTATCGAAGGACCACAGCATGAGCGACGCCGGCCGCGCCGATGCCCTGTTAGCCGATCTGCCCCGGGACGGCCGTGGCCGGCTCAAAGTCTTCCTCGGCGCTGCGCCCGGTGTGGGCAAGACCTACGCCATGCTCCAGGCCGCCCATACCCAACTGCGCCAGGGCGTGCGCCTGATCGCCGGGGTGGTCGAAACCCACGGCCGCGCCGAAACCGAAGCCTTGCTCAGCGGCCTGCCGCAACAACCGTTGTTGCGCAGCGAATACCGTGGCGTGATGCTCGAAGAAATGGACCTCGACGGCCTGCTCGCCGCCAAGCCAAAGCTGGTGCTGGTGGACGAGCTGGCCCATAGCAATGCCCCCGGCAGCCGGCATGAAAAACGCTGGCAAGACATCCAGGAACTGCTCGCAGCCGGCATCAACGTGTTCACCACGGTCAACGTCCAGCACCTGGAAAGCCTCAACGACCAAGTGCGCGGCATCACCGGCGTGCACGTGCGCGAAACCCTGCCGGACTGGGTGCTGCAAGAGGCCGACGAACTGCTGCTGATCGACCTGCCGTCTCGCGAGCTGCTCGAGCGCCTGCGTGACGGCAAGGTGTATGTGCCCGAGCAGGCGCGTGCGGCCATCGATGCGTTTTTCACCCAGACCAACCTCATGGCCCTGCGCGAGCTGGCTATGCAAACCGCCGCCGCCCATGTCGATGACGACCTGGCCCAGGGCTACCGCCAACTCGGCCAGGCCGCGCCGGCGGTGCGCGGGCGCTTGCTGGTCGGGGTGGATGGCGATGCCCAAGCTGAACGCCTGGTGCGTCATGCCAGCCGCGTGGCCCAGCGTCGGCATTTGCCTTGGAGCCTGGTGCACATCGACAACGGCCGTGCGCGGGATGAGCAATCGCGCCTGCGCCTGCAAAACGCCCAGCAACTGGCAGAGCGGTTGGGCGGCGAAGTGGTGTTGCTGCGCGCTGGGGAAGTGGCCAAGACCCTGATCCAGCATGCCGCCGAACGCCGCGCCAGCCTGGTGCTGGTGGGGCAGTCGCGGATGCGCTGGCGGCGGCGCCTGTTCGGTGGCGGCTTGGCCGCACGCCTGTTACGCAATGCCCGCGGTTTGGAAATCAACGTCCTCGACAGCGATGACATGCCTGCACCGCCACGTCTGCCCGATGTGCGCGGTTTGGTGTGGTTCGATTACGCCTTGGCGGTGGTGGCGACCCTCGCCGCTGCCGCAGTGGCCTGGGCCGTATCAAGTGCCCTGGCGCTGCCGAACATCTCGTTGGTGTTTCTCGCCGCCGTGCTGTTGGTGGCGGTGCGCAGTAGCCTGGGGCCGTCCCTGGTGTGTGCGGCGCTGTCGTTTCTGACTTACGATTTTCTGTTTATCCCGCCGAATTTTTCCTTCGCCATCCAGCGCGAAGAAGACGTGCTGACCCTATTGTTCTTTCTGTTGATGGCGGCGTTGACCGGCAACCTCGCCGCACGCCAGCGCCGCCAGTTGCAGGCGTTGCGCGATACCCAGGAAGAAACCAGCGAGCTGCTCGACCTGTCGCGCAAGCTCACCGCCGCCACCGACCGCCAAGCCGTCATCAGCGCCGCCGCCCACCATCTGCAAGGTTGGAACGACCTCGACTTGTGCCTGGTCAATCGCGACGGCCAGGGCGGCTGGAAGGTCGAGACCGGTGGCCCGTTGACCCTCACCGAAGCCGAACGCGCCGCCGCCGATTGGGCCTGGCAGCATGATCAGCCGGCCGGCATGGGCACCGGCACCTTGCCGTTGGGGCGTTGGTGGTGGTGGCCGCTGTCGGGTGAAGAGGGGCCCTTGGGTTTGCTGGGTGTCAGTGCCAAGCCTGGCCTGGAATTGAGCGGGCAACGTCGGCGCTTGCTCACGGCGTTGAGCCAACCGCTGGCCCAGGCGCTGGCGCGGGCACAATTGGGACAAGAGTTGGAATCGGCGCGCCTGCACGGCGAAACCGAACAACTGCGCAGCGCTTTGCTTGCCTCGGTGTCCCACGATTTGCGCACGCCGTTGACGTCCATGCGCGGCAGCATCGACAGCCTGCTGGCCCTCGGTGAAGCCATCCCGCTGGAGGATCGCCGCGAACTGCTCGAAGGCACTCGCGATGAAGCCGAGCGCCTCGACCGCTATATCCAGAACCTGCTGGACATGACACGCCTGGGCCACGGTGCGCTGAAACTGGCGCGCGATTGGGTGTCGCCCGGCGACATCGTCGGCAGTGCCCTTGGGCGATTGCGCGCCGTGCTGGCGCCGTTGCAAGTGAGCACCGATGTGCCGCCGGAACTGCCTTTGTTGTATGTGCATGCGGCGTTGATCGAGCAGGCCTTGGTCAACGTGCTGGAAAACGCCGCACGGTTTTCGCCGCCCCAGGGCCGCTTGCAGTTGCGCGCGGGCGTGCAGGATGAGCAATTGTTTTTTGCCGTGGCGGATGAAGGGCCAGGGATTCCCGAGGAGGAGCGTGCGAAGATCTTCGACATGTTCTACACCGCCGCCCGCGGTGATCGAGGCGGGCAGGGCACCGGCCTCGGGTTGGCGATCTGCCAGGGCATGGTCGGCGCGCACGGTGGGCATATCAGCGTGGCCGATGGCATTGACGGGCGGGGCACCTGCATCACCTTGTTTCTTCCATTGCCGACACAACCTGCCTTGGAATAACCCTGTAGGAGCGAGCTTGCTCGCGAAGGTCGTTAACGATAATGATGGCGCCCTGAATGCACGCGGTGCCTAGAAGTTTTTCGCGAGCAAGCTCGCTCCTACAGGGGGGGATTTTTTAATGGGTTTTGATGAGACACCATGAGCCAGACCGCGACGATTCTTGTCATTGATGACGAACCCCAGATCCGCAAATTCCTGCGCATCAGCCTGGCTTCCCAAGGCTATAAGGTGATCGAAGCCGGCACCGGCAACGAAGGCCTGGCCCAAGCGGCCTTGAGCAAACCGGATTTACTGGTGCTCGACCTGGGCCTGCCCGACATGGACGGCCAACAGGTGCTGCGCGAGTTTCGCGAATGGTCCACGGTGCCGGTGCTGGTGCTGTCGGTGCGGGCCAGCGAAGGTCAGAAGGTCGAGGCCCTCGACGGTGGCGCCAATGACTACGTGACCAAACCGTTCGGCATCCAGGAGTTTCTTGCCCGCGTGCGTGCGCTGTTGCGCCAGGCACCAGCGGGCGAGGCCCAGGAAGCCGCCTTGAGTTTTGGCCCGCTGACCGTAGACCTGGCCTATCGCCGCGTACTGCTGGACGGTGCCGAGGTGGCGCTGACCCGCAAGGAGTACGCAGTGCTGGCGCAACTGGCCCGGCATCCGGGGCGGGTGATTACCCAGCAGCAATTGCTCAAGGACATCTGGGGCCCAACCCATACCGAGGACAGCCACTACCTGCGTATCGTGGTGGGGCACCTGCGCCAGAAGCTGGCAGATGACCCGACCCAGCCGCGGTTTATCGTGACTGAGGCGGGGGTGGGGTATCGGTTGCTGAGTGCTTGAGTTTATCGCTGTCTGGGCCGGCCCTTTCGCGAGCAAGCCCGCTCCCACACTTTGAATGTATTCACAGGTCAAAATGTGGGAGCGGGCTTGCTCGCGAAGAGGCCATCAGCAACAACCCCACGCTCAACTCTGCTCACTCTCATACCGATCCAACGTATCACTGGCAATCTCCCGCCCCAACGCGATCAACTCCGGCGCTTTATAGAACTCGAAAAACCGGCACACCCGCTTCGGCACGTTGATCAGCACATCCGGCGGGTATCCAGCGATCTTGTATTGCGCCAAGGAGGTTTGCATCACCTCGAAACTCTGGTTGATCAGGTCCAGCAGCGATGCAGGCCCGACGTTGTCGATGATGAACGAGCCGGTCGCCGACTTCGGTGCGCCGGCTTTCTCCGGCGCCGCGGCAGGTTGTTGGGCTTCGGGTTCGGCAGACTCCAGCCACGGGTTGATCTCGGCGGCCTGGGCCTGCAAGGCTTCTTGTTCCAGTTTCATCAACTGCTCGGCCTGCTTGCGGCGAAACGGCAGGTGCGAGCCCAGGGACTTGGCCAGGCTGTTGAAGCGGCTCTTGAACGCGGGCGGGCGCTGGATCACCGGCAATTGGTAGTGCTTCTGGTTGGTGGCATTGAGGTTGACCGCAATGATCAAGTCACAATGGCTCGACACCACCGGCACGATGGGCAGCGGGTTGAGCAGGCCGCCGTCCACCAGCATGCGGTTGCCCTGCATCACCGGTGTGAACAGGCTAGGGATCGCCGCCGAGGCGCGCATGGCCTGGTGCAGGCAGCCTTCCTGGAACCAGATCTCCTGTTGGTTGGTGAGGTCGGTGGCGACGGCGGTGTAGGGGATGCGCAACTCCTCGATATTGATGTCGCCGACAATCTTGCGGATTTGCCCGAACACCTTTTCACCACGAATCGCCCCCAGGCGAAAGCTCACATCCACCAAGCGCAGTACGTCGAGGTAGTCCAGGCTTTCAATCCAGTTGCGGTACTCGTCGAGCTTGCCGGCGGCGTAGATCCCACCCACCACGGCGCCCATGGAACAGCCGGCGATACAGGCGATGTCATAGCCGCGTCGTTCGATTTCTTCGATCACCCCGATATGGGCGTAGCCCCTGGCCCCACCGGAGCCCAGCACTAAGGCAACACGTTTCTTCATGGCCAGATCCTTCGCAAAACAGGGGCCCACAATGCACCCATCAAGGGGCCTGCTTCAATCCTTGCTGACAGCGCGCAATATTTTTCCAGGCTGGCGATCAGGCTCGGGTATGCTCTGGCAATAGGTACTACTGATTTCAGGCTAAGGACAAGGCACTTTTCCCTGTAGGCAACGTCTACAGGCTACGACTGAATTTGTATATTTGAGGTGTCATCAATGAAAGCCTGGATCTGTTTGCCTGTGATCGTGTTGGCCTTGGCTGGCTGTGCTGGGAAAACCGCGTATCGCGACAGCTGCGGCTCGCAATTGGACGCCGCCTGGAAAGAACTGGACCTGGCCAAGGCCGAAGGTTTTGCCGGCACTGTCAGCTACTCCAAGGCTTTGTCGCTGTTGACTGGCGCCAAGACTCAGCAGCAGTTCGAAGCGTTCGAGGGCTGCTCCAACAAGGCCGAAAAGGCGCGGTTCTACATTCGTGAGTCTCGCGCCGGGCGATGAACCAGCGGCGGGTAGGATTTTTCATCGGAAAGTGAGGGCAGGATGTCAGCGTTGGTCAATCAGTTAGTCGCTCAGGTCATTGGCCTGGAAGTAGGGTTACTGAGCTGCCAGGCTCGCCTCGCCGCCGTCACTGACGATGAAGCCCTGCATGATTTGCGCACCACGGTACGCCGCCTGCGCAGCCTGTTGCGGCCTTTGCGCGGGCTGCCCGGTGTCGAACAGCTTGAATTGGCCGCCAGCACGGTTGGCCAACTGACTACGCCGCTACGCGACCGAGAGGTGCTGGCGGCGTATTTGCATCAGCACGGTTATCACGACGCGGCTGATCGGCGCCTGCGTCTGCAGCCCGAGGCCTATCGCCAGGTGGCGCAAAGCCCGGAGCTGGCGCACTTGCTGCTGATCCTGGATGCATTCCCACGGTTTATCCGCGCGTCCCAGCACCAGAAACTGCTCAAGGGCTTGCGCCCGCGCATCCAGAAACGCCTGGCCAAGCAATGGCAGAGACTCGATGAGGCCCTGAAGGATCCCGATCATGATCGCCACCGGCTGCGGTTGCTGATCAAGCGTGTGCGCTATGCCGCCGAGGCGTATCCGGAGCTGGACAAATTACCCGCCAACGCCCTGTCGCACTTGAAAAAAGCCCAGAGCGCCCTGGGTGATTGGCATGACTGTTGGCAGTGGCTGGCCCAGGCCGGTCACGAGCCGGACCTGCAACCCTGCGTAGCGGTATGGCAGCGCACCATGCTCAAGGCGCAAGGCAAGGCCGACCGCGTGCTGGATAAACTTAGCGCCGAGTGTTTTTAAACCGGTCCGGTTTTTGGCCGGAATGGGCGCTGTGCCTGCCGAATTCGATGGTTAAGATTCCTCCACGATTTACTTGATGTGAGGTCGCCATGCGCTTTAGTGATTTGCTCGATGCTGCCCGTAGCAATCCTCTGGATGTCACCATTCCTGCCGAATGGGCCCAGGGCCGGGCCACCTTTGGCGGCCTGGTCGCTGCCTTGCAATACGAGGCGCTGCGTGCCCAGGTGCCGGCGGATCGACCGCTGCGCTCCCTGGCAGTCACCTTTGTCGGCCCGGTAACGCCGGATGTGCCCGCCAGTTACCAGGTCGAAGTGCTGCGCGAAGGCAAGGCGGTCAGCCAGTTGCTGGGGCGCGTGGTGCAGAACGGTGAAGTGGCGACCCTGGTCCAGGCCAGTTTTGGCGCCTCTCGCCCCTCCGAGATTGATGTGGCGAGTGAGCCGCCACCGGTATTCAAACACTGGGATGAGTGCCAGGAGCTGCCCTATATCAAGGGTGTTACCCCCGAATTCATGAGCCATCTGGCAATGCGCTGGAGTGTGGGTGGCCTGCCGTTTACCGGCAATAAATCCCGCGAGATGGGCGGTTGGGTACGGTTGCGCGGAGATGTAAAAGAAGAACCACTGACCGAGGCGCATATCCTCGCCCTGGTCGACGCCTGGCCACCGGCGCTACTGCCACACCTCAAAAAGCCCGCGCCGGGCAGTACCTTGACTTGGACCATCGAGTTCATCCAGCCGCTGCAAGACCTGACCACCCTCGACTGGTGCCAGTACCACGTCAACATCGAGCACGCCCGCGACGGCTACGGCCACGCTGCCGCTGCCTTGTGGAGCCCGACCGGCGAGTTGATCGCCCTTAGCCGTCAGACTGTGGTGGTGTTCGCCTGAACCTGCCGGTCAGTGGTGGTGCCGCTGCCGCCAGGCGCGCCACCAGCCACCGCTGAGCACAAAGCGCGGGAAAGTCACGAACTGCTCGACCACCAGGCGCTGCACCGCATCTTTACGATCGCTGAACGGCTCACTGGCCTGGGCCTCCAGGCTATGGCCATGACGCTGCAACGCCAGGCCCGCGACAATGCCAATCACGCCGACCGCGAAGCTGGCCAGGCTGAGGCTGAACACGCCCGAAACGATCAGCAGAAAACCGACGATAAACAGCGGCACGGCAATCAGGTGCAACGCCAGGTTGGTTGGGTGCTGATGGTTCTGTGGGTACTGACGCCATTGCCAGGCGGGGAGATTGGGGTGACGTTTGCCCATGGTGGTGAATCCTCTGTCCGTTGAAACAACTTGAACAGAGTCTAGGTTGAGGTGGGCAGGGTGGCGAATTGGGGCTGGCTATGGGGGTCATAGTAATTACGCGATTTTTGTTCTATCTAGAAAAAATAATCGTCTGGACCATTTATGTATACATTCGGATCGCAAAGTGAAATGAATTTAGCCTTGAATTCAATTAGAGAGTTTTCATTCTTTGCTTGGAAATGAAAAAGATCATTTTGCTTGGTGATATCAACAAGAAACACCTCTCTAATGGGGATGTTGTGTATTTTTAATTCGCGAATGCCATGACAATCGATGCCCATTCTGCAGGTGTTATAGCCTTTCCCTTCCCATTTTTTTGGCAAAGTATCTGGGAATTCGGGTATGTCGAATCCTAACCCCACAGAAGGTCGATCATTTTCTATTTGCAAAGAAAAAAGAGCAATTTTGCTGATTTCTACAGGCGTGCTAAAAATTTTTTCAAAAAAAATATTATGATCAAGTTCGTTCCAGTATTTCATCGACTTCTCCTAAAGTTGTAATGGTCCTTGCCGCCGTCTACGGTTCCGTTTCGAGGCTTGTCTATTGGTCGCAAATTGAAATGCGCTTTTTGGTCACCTATGCCGTCTGGTCTGCCGAATTTATGCCCGGCAGAATGGCCCTGAATTAGAACCTTAGAGCCATCTGCTCTCGTGAATTGATAAACCCTTGAGTTTATGGTTATACCGCTTTCATCCAATATATTGTCATCATTCAAATCAGTCATTTTTTCTATTTTGTACTGTGTCGTTCTTCCTGAGCTAGGGTGTGTCATCACATCGGGGTTTTGAGTCATAGGTACATTGGCATCCCTTTTTGCTTGCCTGAACGCCCCTTTACGAGAGACATCGGGTATATCCGGTTCTGCAGGCAAAGAGCAGAGCGGTTTTTTCTTTCCTGAGCCAGGACAATTTGCGCTCAACCCTAGAGGATCAACCCACCCGGTAGGGTTGGGCACATACCGGTACCCATTGATCCCCCCCGCCAACTTCACCGGGTCCGGTGTCAGGTAGCGACCAATATCCGGATTGTAGTAGCGATGGCGGTTGTAATGCAGCCCGCTTTCCGCATCGAAATACTGCCCTTGAAACCGTAGCGGGTTGTCGATGTCGCCCACGTCGAACCGGGCGATCTGGCCGTAGGCGCGGTAGTGGGCGGACCAGACGATTTCGCCCTCGGGGCTGGTGAGTTCCTGCGGGGTGCCGAGGTGGTCGAGTTGGTAGTGGTAGGGCTTGGTTTCTTTTGGGCCGAAACCTTCCAATAGTGCCAGTGGGCGGAAGCTGTCTGGTTCGTAGAGATAGCTGCGATGGCGCTCTGCATGGTGTTCGGCAATCAGCTTGTCGCCTTGCCAGAAAAACTCGGTGGTCTTGCCCTCCACGGTCTTGCTGATGCGCCGCCCAAATGGGTCATAGCGATAACTGGCGGTTTCGCCGTTCGGCTTTGTGATGCTGATTAGCCGATGCTGGCAGTCGTAGTGGTACTCCGTAACGAGTTGCTGGCCTTTACCGCGCCGTTCGCGGATGAGGTTGCCGAAGGCGTCGTAGTCGTAGTGGCGGTCGCCTTGGATCATCAGGCGGTTGGCCGCGACGATGTCCGGGCCGGGGCGGTCTTGCATCAGCAGGTTGCCGGCGGGGTTGTGGCCGAAGCGTTCCTGCACGTCTTGGGAGTGGTCGGCGCGGGTCAGGCGGGCGAGGGGGTCGTAGTGGTAGCGGTGTTCGCCTTTGCGGGTGTCGAGCAGGCGGGTGAGGTTGCCGGCTTTGTCGTAGTCGTATTGGCGTTGGTAGAGGTGGTTCTGTTGCTGGGTCACCGCGTGGGCGTGCAGGCGGTGTTGATCGTCGTAGTGGTAGTGGCTGAGCAGTTGGCCTTGCTGGCGCTGGTGTTCGCGGCCGCTGTTGAAGAGATGTAAGGTGAGTACTTCACCGTTGAGTTCGACCGTGGCGAGGTGGCCGCCTTTGTCGTGGTTGAAGGTGATGCGGTTGTTGTCTGGCAGGCACAGGTTTTTCAGTTGCCCGCAGGCGTCGTAGCCGTAGCGCAGGGTGCCCCAGCCTTGGTGTTCGGCGGTGAGGCGGTTTTGGCGGTCGTATTCGTAGGCCCGTGCCCAGTGACCGTCTTCGACGCTGAGCAGGTTGCCCTGGCGGTCGTAGGCGTAGTCGACAACGCTGGCATCGGGCAGGGTTTTTCGTACGAGTCGCCCGGCGTAATCGCGCTGGTAGCGGGTGATGAGCTGACTGTCATCGTCGCCGTATTCGGTTTTCTCCAGCAGGTTGCCGTTGAGGTCGTAGACGTAGGCGGTGCGTTGGCCGTCGAAGCCGGTTTCCTGTTGGATCAGGCCATTGGGGTGGTAGTCGAGCTGGTAGGTTTCGCCGACTTCGTTTTCGATTTCGGTCAGCAGTAAGCGAACGTTGTCGTAGCGGTATTTGACCTGGGTGCCGTCGGCGTTGATACGGCGGCTGATCAGGTGCAGGCCGTCTGCGTATTCGTAGCGGGTGACGTGGCCGAGTTCGTCGCGTTCGGCGATGATTTTGCCGTAGGGGTTGTAGCTGAATTCGCGTGTGGCGCCGCCTGGCAAGACGAGGCGAATCAGCCGACCGACGCTGTCCCATTCATAGACTGTTTGCGCGCCGTGCTCATCCTCACGGGCGATTTGCCTTCCGAGGTCGTCATAGCGATAACGCTTGATCCCACCATGGGGCAATTGCTCCTCAAGCAACTGCCCACGCTCGTTCCACACCAGCCGATGGCAACTGCTGTCCGGGTACCAAACCCCCGTCAGTTGCCCGTGTTTGTTGTAGCTGTAGTCGATCGCGCTGCCATCCGGATCAATCTTGCGGATGACGTCACCCTGGTCATTGCGCTCATATTTCCAAACCGCCTCACCGCGCCTTACAACCCTTACGAAGCCGTTGTCATGCTCGTAAGACGTCGGCTCGTCATCCCCCGGAAACAACGCCACCAAGCGTCCGGCTTCGTCGTACTGATACGCCGTCACCGCGCCCAGCGGATCCTGTTCGACGGTCAGCCGCCCCTCGGCATCGTAGGATTTGAAATGCTGCGCGCCGTCCGGATCGATGCGCTGCACCAACCGCGCCCGCTGGTCATGGACATACACTTCCTGGCTGCCATCGGCGTTATGCACGGTGACACGGCCGTCATCCCCCCAGGCATAGCGCGTGTCCATCTGGGAAAAACTCGCCCAATGCCGGACACACCGCGCCGCTTTGCCAGATCGTTCCCACACCCAGAAGAAACTCGCCCCACCGGCCAGTTGGCGTTCAAGAATGACGTGCTGATCGTCATACCGATAACGCTCGCTTTCCCCGACAGCATTGGTCGCGCAGACCAGTCGTCCGTGTTCGTCATAGGCGTAGGAAACAACGTTCTGCTCGGTCTCCCACACGTAGGGCTCACGCCCTTTGGCGCGATGCACCTGGTAGTCCACCGCCACGATGCGATCCAGCTCATAACGCAAAAGCAGCGAACGGCCAGCACCGTTATCCAGCCGCTCAATCCGCCCGGAGGGATCACGGCAAATGCGCAGCCGGTTGTCATACGCATCGCTGATCGAGACCAGCACACCATCGCGAAAGTGATAGAACCGCGACGCCTGGGCCAGCACTAACTCATCAGGAGCCGAGCCCAAGTAGATCGCTGCTTCCGCCAGGCTATTGGTGATCGCGGGTCGGGCAGATGTGGGCAAGGGCAGGGTAGTCGAGCGGTTCTCATGGTCGGTCCACACCACCGAATCGCCCGACACACAAAGCCTGTGCGCCAGCGCATGACTCCAGCCAAACCCCAACCCGCAATCCACATCCACCGCACTGGTGCGATACAGCCGCGTCCACTCAAACGGCAAAACCCCGTCCAGCGCGCCATCGGTGAGGGTGAGCAATTCTTCCCCGGTGACCATCGACACCGGGCAGCCGTTGGTGACCGTCTTGTCCGCTGGCGCCGTCGCATCCCCTTTCGGATTCGACGCCACGGCAGGCAGATCATCGACGTGTTCCTGACGGACCAACACGGTCTGTCGGGTCTTGTTGCGAACCACCGGCACCGGGTTCGAAACCAGTGTGTCGCCGGCCTTCAATGGAACCACTGGCACGGCCTTGACCGGCGTCGCCGCACTGCTCAGCAACACCGGCTTGGCGACCTCGACATGAGCTTCCAGCCGAGGCCCTGTCACCTGCTTGGCCAGCAATTCCAACAATGCCCGCGCACGCCCCGACTTGACGCCACTAAGCACCTGAGCACCCAGGCGCAGCTGGACCCCAATGCCTCGCGTGGCCCAGATCAGCAACAGATTGATCAAGACTTCGCCGGTGATTTCACCCAGCAGTTCGTACATGTCAGGTGGCGGCAGCATGCGTACCCAGGCCACCAGCGCCGACAGGTAGATAAACAACAGCGGCTCATCACTGAGCACCAGCAAACCCTTGGCCAGCGTGGCTTTGCCCAGCGTGAGCAGCGCCTTCAGCTCAGCTTCGGACAGGTATTTCAGCAGCTTCTCGCTATTGGATTTGAGATTCGCGAGTAGGTCGTACAGCTCGGTGATGTTGTCCCACAGGTTATAAAGCGCGCTGCCAAGCCCGGCAGCAAAGGCCATGCCCTGTAACGCACTGCGCTTGTAAGCGGGCGCTTTGGCAAAGTCTGCCCATCGAGGTTTGAAGTGCTCGGCCCAGGCCTTGCGCAAATCCGCTTCCAGCCCGGCGATCACAGACTCATAGGACGCATACAGCGCCTGGACGTGAGCCTTGGAAACGTTGGGGTAAAAGGTGATTTCGTACGTCTGGTCGCGGGTACAGTCGTTGACTTCAAGAATGCCGCTGGGGCCAATGGTGCGATGCAGTGGCGCACCTATGGGGCTTCTGTCTTGTGCAACGGCTTGCAGCCTCACGGGCGTGTTGCCGATGGGCACGAACTGCGTGCTTTCGAACAGATGCACCAAGGTCAGCCCGCCTTGGGCTTTGCATTGAGCGACCGTACGACTGGGTTTTTTGGAAGAAGCCGGCGCGACCAGTGCGACCTGTTCTCCCACCTTGAATACCTGCTCCACGCTAAGTGTCGAACCACTTAAAAAGCTGTCGGTCCACTTATCAAAGGTATTCAGGCAGGTGCGGAAATCCGCGAATACGCGCTCAACCTTCGGCGCTTCGGGATCTAGGGGCACCAGTACCAGGTTGGCCAGCACCGAGATCAAGAGACAGCCCCATCCACCAGGGCTTTAACGAACACCACCATCTGCACTCCCTCGCGCTGTTTGATCAGGCGAGGGACTTTGCAGTGGTTGTCAGGTAAAAGAAGTCGGCGTTATTCGCGAGAGGAGCGAGGAAGTTTCGTCTTAATCTCAGGTAAATCGAGGCTTGGTCGTAGGAGTCGGATTACAGCTGGAACAGTCTTACAACTTCAACTGCCCAATCGCCTTGCTCAACTCCCCGGCCAGCGTCGCCAGTTCATTGCTGGTGGTCGCCGACGCCACGGTTTGATGTACGGTGTTTTCGGTCACATCGCGAATGCTCACCACGGCGCGGTTCATTTCTTCGGCGACATGGCTTTGTTGCTCGGCGGCCACGGCAATCTGGGTGTTGCTTTCGCGCATCTGTGCCACGGCCCCGGTGATTTCAGCCAGCGCGATGCCGGCTTCCTGGGCCTGCTGCACGCAGTCATCGGCCTTAAATGAGCTTTCCTGCATGAAGTCCACGGCGTCGCGGGTGCCGGCTTGCAGCGCCGAGACCATGCGGGTGATTTCGTCGGTGGAGCTTTGCACGCGCTTGGCCAGGTTGCGCACTTCATCGGCGACCACCGCGAAACCGCGGCCCATTTCCCCGGCGCGGGCGGCTTCGATGGCGGCGTTGAGGGCAAGCAGGTTGGTCTGTTCGGCGATGCTGTGGATCACACTGACCACACCGTTGATTTTCTGGCTGTCTTCGGCCAGTTTCTGGATCATTTCGGCGGTCTGCTGTACGCCACTGGACAGCCCGGCGATCGAGCGCTGCACCCGGGTGACCACTGCCTGGCCGCTGCCGGCGAGGGTGTCGGCGGACTGGGACAAGTCACGGGTGGCGCCCGCGTGCTGGGCGATGTGGTAGACGGTGGCGGTCATTTCGTTGATGGCGGTGGCGGCCTGGTCGGTTTCGCTCTGCTGGCCGAGCATGCCGTGTTGTACCTCGTTCATGCTGCTAGCCAGGCGTGCGGCGCCGTCGTCCAGTTGCCGGGCGGTGCGGGCCACGGTATTGACCACCCGCTGGTAGCCGGCTTGCATGGCGTTGAAGGCACTGGCCATCTGGCCGACTTCATCCTTGCAGGCCAATGGCACCCGCGCCGAGAGGTCGCCGGTTTTTTCAACGTGCAGCATCACATCCTTGAGGGTGTTGAGTTGGCTGAGCAGGAAGCGGATCAACAACTGCGAGGCGCCGAGCATGGCCAGCATCAGCACGGCTACCGCGACGGCGTAATGAGTGAAGCGTTCACGGAACACTTGGCTCAGGCTCGGCGCGTAGGCCAGGACTGCGACCTGCTGGCCGCCGGCCCGGCTGATCACTTCGGCGCCGATCAGCGGGTTTTCACCGAACAACGGCATGGGGTTGAGTTCAGTCCAGCCGTTGGCAGTGCTCAGGGCGGGCAGATCCTGGGGGATCTGGCCTTTGGCAAAGGTGAGCCAGTGCTCACCCGTGGGCAAGGTTTTGTCGGCTGGCCAGGCGCTGAGCAGGCGCCCCTGAGCCTGGGCCGATGCCTGCGACGCCTGGCTGCGCGCCTGTTGTTCAAGCTGTACGGCGTACAGCACCAGCAGCAGGGTGGTGATAAAGGCGACCGCATTGACGGCCCAGAATTTGTATTTGAGCGAGATATTGCTAAGCCAGGCACCCATGGAAGGTTTTCTCTGATAGCGGAAACAGCATTGGCAAGGTGCCATTATTGTGCCGCTATTCAGAACAGCGCTTTTGACGTGGGTCAATGCGCCGCATTAATCCACGGCAGGCAAACCGAAAAAGCGCCGGGCGCAGGCGGTGCTGTGCAGCGCCAGGTCTTCCATTGTTTCGTTACGGTGCAAGGCCACTTCGCGCAGTACTTCGGGCAGGTACGCCGGCTCATTGCGACCATTTTTCGGCTTGGGGCGCAGGGTGCGTGGCAGCAGGTAGGGCGCATCGCTTTCCAGCATCAGACGGCCTCGGGGAATTTCCCTTACCAGCGGATGCAGGTGAGTGCCACGGCGTTCGTCGCAGATCCAACCCGTGATGCCAATGTGCAAATCCAGGTCCAGGTAACTGAACAGTGCGGCCTGTTCACCGGTGAAGCAGTGCACCACGGCGGCAGGCAGGTGGTCGCGGTAGTCCTTGAGGATCTCCAGCAGACGCTGGTTGGCATCGCGCTCATGGAGAAATACCGGCAGTTGCAGCTCGACCGCCAGGGCCAGGTGTTCTTCGAGGACTTTTTCCTGCTGGGGGCGAGGGGAGAAGTCCCGGTTGAAATCCAGCCCGCATTCACCCACGGCGCGCACTCGGCTGTCGCCCAGCAAGCCGCGCAGACGTTGGGCGCTGTCGCTGTTCCAGTCGCTGGCAGAGTGGGGGTGAATGCCGGCAGTGCTGAACAGGCGCTGGCCGCTTTCGTCGAGTTTTACACACAGTTGCAGGGCCTGTTCGCTGCCCTCGACGCTGGTGCCGGTGAGTACCAATTGCTGCACGCCAGCGGCGTAGGCGCGTTCGAGAACGGCCGTGTGCCTCTCGTCGAAACTGGGGTTGGTCAGGTTGACGCCAATATCAATGAGTTGCATGGTGCTATCTCCGCCTGCGGCCGGAAAGCATATCAGAGCTGTAGATTGATAAGAAAAACCAAGAACTACAATGCGTTAACGCTGTCTTTGAACGTCGCAAGCGACATTGTGGTGGGCCGATTGCCTGCCACCGTGGCGCCGTTGCACGCCTTGCCAGCGCATAAAGCGCTCTGTTTCTGACCACCAGCACTGCGTTATTCGCGCAGGCGCTGGCCAGTTTTCTTTCCGGAGAGCGGATGATCCGACCCTCGGCGTTGCTTATGTTGTGCCTGACGTTATGGCTGCCCATGGCGGCGGTCGCACGTCTGGATGGGCCGCTGCAAGTGGCCAAACCCGGCAAGGTCCGCGACCTCGCGCAAATTCGCTCCAGCCGCACCCTGCGCGTCTTGGTCAACCAGAGCCGCAACAGTTCCGGTGAAGTGCAGGGCCAGGCCATCGGTGTCGAATACCATCGGTTGCGCGCCTTCGAGCAGTACCTCAACGGCCATGCCCGTGATGGGCAGGCCATCAACCTCAAGATCATCCCCAAGGCCAAGGATCAGTTGCTCGGCGCGCTGGCCCGCGGTGAAGGCGACCTGGTAGCGCCCGGTGAGTTGCTGGACGTGAAGGGCGTGCGCAAGGTCAGCGCCAGCGACCCAATTGTCAGCGATGTGCCGTTGTGGCTGGTGGGCGTCAAGGGTGAACGACGCTTTACCAAGTTGGAGCAACTGTCGGGTCGCACACTGACGCTGACCACCGGCAGTGCGGCGGCGGATGCCATCAGTCAGGTCAATCAAAAACTGGCTCTGCACAAGCGCCCACCGGTGAAAGTGGAATGGGTTGACCCCAGCCTGGCGGTGGAAGATGTCCTGGAGATGGTGCAGGCCGGGATTTTTCACCTGACGATTGTGGAAAAACCGATTGCCCAACGCTGGGCGAAAATCCTGCCCAAGTTGCGCTTTGACAAACAGGTAGTGATCAGCGAACCGGGCGACGAGTTCTGGTTTGTACGCCAGGACGCGTCGATGCTGCGCGCCAGCATTGATCGGTTTCTCAAGACCTATCACACGCCTTCCGACCAGGATGTGGCTTTCCAGCGTATCTATCGACGCCTCTACCAGGTCCGTAACCCATTGGCGCGGGCTGACCGCCAGCGCCTGGAAAAACTGCGTCCGGTTTTGCAAAAACATGCACGTGAGCAAGGTATGGACTGGCTGAACCTGGCGGCGTTGGCGTTCAAGGAGTCTTCCCTGGACCCAGGTGCGCGCAACAGCGGCGGCCCCACCGGCCTGATGCAGATCACGCCGTCGGCGGCCCAGCGGGTGGGGGTCAACAATATCGAGACGCTCGACAATAACGTGCAAGCGGGGGCGCGTTACCTGGCGATGATCCGTCGCAAGTTTTTCGCCAGCCCCAAGCTCAATGAGCGCGAGCGCATGGCCTTTATGCTGGCAGCGTACAACATGGGGCCGGAGCGAGTGCAAGGCATGCGCACCGAGGCCAAGCGCCGTGGGCTTAACCCCAATCAGTGGTTTTTCCAGGTTGAACGCATTGCCATGGAGCAGGTAGGGATGGGCGGCGTCAGCTATGTTAATAGCGTCAACAAGTATTATTTGGCGTTCGATCGGGAGCGGGAGTCCCTGGAGCCGACAGCGGCCAAAATTGCCTCGCGTAAATAATCGAATTGTTAGATATTAATTAAGCAATATTTCGGCTTTTATCATTGTTTAAACTGATTAATATAGCGGCCAACCAACCCCTACCTGGAAAAGGATTTACCCCATGAGCCCAATGATTACCCGTGTACTGTCCACTCGCGCCGGTTATGGCCTGACTATTCTGCGCGTCTTCGTGGGCATCATCTTCGCTGCCCACGGCTCGCAAAAACTCTTCGGCTGGTTTGGCGGTGGTGGCCTGGCGCGCACCGCACAATGGATGGAAAGCATCGGCCTGGCGCCGGGTACGCTGATGGCGCTGCTGTCGGGCGGTACCGAGTTCTTCGCCGGCCTGGCCCTGATCATCGGTTTGCTGGTTCGCCCTGCTGCATTGGGCCTGACCTTCCTGACGCTGGTGGCGATTTTCTCTGTACACATCCACAACGGGCTGTTCATGGCCAACAACGGTTATGAGTTCGCACTGGCGTTGCTCGGTGGCGCTCTGGCGGTGTTGCTGGAAGGTGCGGGCAAATTGTCTGTCGACCGCGCGATCACTCACTGATCGTTTTGCAAGCTGCACAAAAGGCCCGCTGATGCGGGCCTTTTCGTTGCCCAGGATTCTTGACACTGCCCCACCGGCTTCTCTAGGATGCTGCTCATGCGCCGATTTAAACAGCTAATTGCGGGGCGCCACTGGGTCTCAATGCAGCCCGACAGAAGTACGCTTGCTCACGCTAGGCGTTCCTCGAAATACCGCTAAAGCGCTGGTTCGGTGTTGCCTCTCACCTGCCCGCAGACTTTTGAGGCAGAGACACGACACGATGAATGCACTACGCCCCCTCATACGCCTGGCCCCGATCACCGCGGACCTGACGCAACGCAATCCGAAAATCCTGTTGGGCGGCAAGCACCAGCCGACACTGCTGCGCTATCTGGACGGCTGGCCACGTCGTTCCGGTCGGCCCTCGGCGTTCCTGATCCAGTTTGTTGAAGACGGCGATTCACTGGCCCGTTTTGCCAGCGACAGTTTCGATCTGGCAGTGATTCAGGCACCGAGTGCCAGCAACGCCCATGAGGTGATCCACCAACTGACGCGCATTGCCCGGCAAGGGCTGATTGCCCGTCGGTGAGCGATTAGTGAAAGATCGCGGGGGTACGACGCCGGCGCTGGTGTAGGAAAAGTAACCAGGCAATCAGGCACAACAGCAGCGGAAGGGGCACGATTATCAGCCCTTTGAGCTGTCGCTCGAAACGCTGCACCGGGGCGTAGGCCTGCGCCTTGAGTGCATGCAACTCGATGGGCAACTGCAGGCGCTCTTTGTTGAGTGCCTGCAACTGGGTACTGGTATCCACCGCTTGGGTGATAAGCCGTGTGTGCAGTGGATTCAACCTTCGCCACGCTTGCTCCGTCTGCTCAAGTCGTCGCTCCAGCTCAACCGAATTTTTCCGATACGCCTGTGCGGCTTGGTCCCGCATCTGATCCAGCCTGTGCAACGGTTGGTGCATGACACGGGGTCGAATGCGTTTGAGTGCGTCGGGCGCCGCCAGGTTATCCAATGCATTCAATACAAACTGCGCGTTGCCGTTGGGTCGTGCCTGGCTGAGAGTGTCCGCTAGCAGGTCAGTGTCGGCCACGACAACCATCTGAATCAGTTCTGCTTTTTGCAGCCCGGGCGGCTGGCCCTTGAAACCGTCGGGAAACGCTGAGTAAGCGGGCCCCTCAATGCGCGCTGCGATTACATGGCGCTGCCCTGAAGTTGCCGTTTCATCGATGAGCGAGTCGAATGTCGTCGCTGAGGCAAAGCGTTTTGCGTCTAACAGGGCCGATTGCCCTGAGCCCAGTAGAAGCGGGGTCAGCAGTGAGCGGCTCTTGGGCGCTAGCGAAAGCGCACCGCTGCTTGAGACGATGACACTGTCCAGTCCCCAGGTGCTGATATCCTTCGTGGCCATGGCCTGTCGTGGCAGGTGTAACCGGGCCGGGTGCAGTACCCGGGGCATTCCCGGACCGGGCGTGGCTGATGAGGCATAAAGATTGTCGATCAACAGCTTGTCCTCCGGCATCTGGATGCCCCACGCGTTCAGCAGCCCCTCCATTCTCGCGTTCGCTGACACGGCGTCAGCGCCTATCTCGCTCACGGGGTCGATGAACATCATCAACGGGGTGCCTTTCATTACCGATTGCTCAATGGCATATAAGGCCCGCTCAGGTAAAGCGTGCGGCTGTATGACCATCAATGTCGCGATGGATGGCGGTACCTGAGCGATGTTCGCCGCCAGTTCCACCACATTGAATTGCTCGCGCATCAACGCCAGCAACTCGCTGGCCGGTTTATCCAGCGACAGTCCCGACAGCAGGCCGACAGTGGCACGCTCAGGGTGCCCCAACTTATAGATCAGGTGGCTGATCTCATATTCAAGTAATGACTCGTGCTCAGGGCGGAACGCTTCGATGCGTTGGGCGCCTTGGCCAGCGCGGGTGCCGATAAGACCAAGAAATCCTTGTGTGTCATCAAGCCCGAACAAGCTGGCTTTGTAGGCGTCTTCAGAAAAGGGAGCGGGGTTTATGATATGTAAGTTGATCAGGCCGTTTGCCGCTTTTTCGAACGCCTTGAGCACGTCTTCGACGCGCCGGCCATAACGTTCTAATGCCTGGCTTTTTTGCGGCGCATTGAGGGTATTGAAGTAATACAGATCCAGTGGGCTTTCAAGTGAGGCAAGTAGTTGCCGCGTTGCTGGCGATAACGTATGGATTTTTTCTTGGGAAAAGTCCCATTGGACAGTAGGTAGTTTGGGTACCCAGACTAGATTGAGTGCCAGAAACAGCAGTGATATGACGAGAAGTGTCATACCCGCACGAAAAGCGGATCCCATCAGTGGTCTTCCTTTTCTCAACTGCTTTTGTAGTTGAGTGTGAGGGTGGTTGCAAACAGAAAAGCAACGATCATGCTGATAAAGTACAGGCTGTCATGGAGTGTAAGCCTGCCGTTATCCATCGCGCTGAAGCGGGCAATGGGATCCAGGGACATCAAACTGTCGATAACCCATATGGGTGCTTGTTGTTCAAGTGCATCCAGTACTGACGAAAGCCCACTGGCGGTCAGCAACAAGCCGAGGGTGACAAAGAAAATCAGCAGGCGTTGGTTGGCAAGTACACAGATGAAACAACCCACGGAAAGATAACTTCCCGCCAGCAACCAACTGGCCAGAAACTGCGAAGCGATAACGGTATTGTCAGGCGTGCCCAGATAATTGACGGCAATCACCAAGGGGAAGTTAAGCATCAGCGCAATGCCACAGACAGTCCATGCTGCGATAAATTTTCCGATCACTCGTTCCACTGAGGTGACAGGCAAGGCCTTCAGGGTGTCGTAAAAGCTGGCGTTGGATTCATCCGACCACAACTGCGTCGATAACAGGGGGACCAGCACCAAATAGAGCCAGGGATGCAGCTCGAAAAAAGCCTGCAGATCGCTGCTGTTGCGCTCCATCCATTGGTTGGAATGCAGTCCCAGCACTGCGCATAGCGCGAGAAAAATCGCCACGCTCAGATAGGTGCTGGGCGCGCAGGCATAGTTGGCGAGTTGTCGTTTGAAAATGACAGGTAGCAGTCTCAAGGTGTTACCTCTTGGCTCAGGTGGTGAACGACATCGTTCAGGCGTCCCGGCTCCAGATTCATTGACGTGATGTTCCAGCCGCGATGGGTGATAAGCGCGTTGATTGCGGGAAATATGGAATGCCCAGGCATGGCAAGGACCGTCACCTTGCCGGGTGCATGTCGGTCTTCTTCGATGCCGGCGACGCCGGGCAATACGGCCAGCGCGAGCAAGTCCAGCGAGGTGTCTGCTGCGAGGGTGACGGCCTGGAAATGCCGGGAGCTGCGCTGTAAGTCGGGCAGTGAGGCATCGGCCACCAGGCGGCCACCGGCCATAACCAAGGCACGGGTGCAGATGTCCGCCAGCTCCTGGTAATGGCGGGAGGCGATGATGATGGTCATTTCCTCGCTCAGGGACTCAATGAGTGCCCGGAACTTGAGCCGTTGATCAGGACAGAGCCCTTCTGTGGGTTCATCGAGCAGCAGCAGGCTTGGTGAATGCAGGAGCGCCTGGGCCATTGCCACTCTGCGCTTCAAACCGAGGGAAAGTACGCTGATGGCGCAGTCGAGCACGGGCAGCAGTTCCAGGCGTGCGGCGACCTGCGCCACCTGGCTGCGTTTTTCCAGCCCGCTCAAACCGCGAATGGCAGCAATGAAATTGAGCATGTGTTTGACGGACATCGTGTGATGGTCGAGGCCGCCTTGAAGTTGATAGCCAATGACTTTTTTGGCTTGAGTTGAATGGGTATGGGTATTGAAACCTTGAATAGTGATGTGCCCGGCCGTCGGCTTGATCGCCCCGGCGATCAAGCTCAATAGTGTGGTTTTGCCTGCACCGCTCTCTCCCAGCAGGCCCACACACTCCTGGCGCTGGGCACAGAAGGACACGTTGCTGATTACGCGTGTTTTGCCCAGCTGTTTTGTCAGGTTGCTTATCTCGATCATGGTTTTACCGAATAAGTTTTGCAGGGCGTGTGAGAGGGGCCGGCTGTAGGGGGAAGTGCTTTAAAAAGGGTACGTTCAATATGAAGGCTTGGGAACGCGAAGTATGCTTAATAAGAAGAATCCTACGTTCGCTCCGATAATTCGCTGAAACAATTGTTTTGTTTTGAATACTTATTAATGTTCGGATGTTTATCGGATGTTTATATAAAGTTTTCTTTTTTGTAATGAGGCCTGATTGCCATGATGCTTCTACGTACTCTTGTTCTTGAGCGCAACGATGAGGGGACGCCGGTTAACGGCGCCTTGTTGTGCGGGTTTGCTGTTACGCAAACGGCGTCCAACTTTCTGGTGTACAGCCTGGATGAGGAGGCGGAGCCCGGCCACTCCAGGGTTTATGTCGCCGCATTACGTAAAAAGATTGAACGGTATTTCCTGGGAGGCGTTGATTCCAAAGAGGACCTGCAATTAGCCATGCAAGTCTTCAAACAGATCTTGACGATGGCAGCCGCAGCCGGCTCGAAGACGACGCCCATTGCCGAACCCCAGGTTCCCTTTCATTTCATTGATTTGAAAGGCTGCCGGTTACCGCCGGCCAGGCCAGAGGATCACCACTCGGTGATCATCAAGAAGGCTCTGGTCATGAAGGTCATCACCCTGGGCATGTCAGCCCCTGCGTTGCCTGCGATCGAAAGCAGTGCAGTGATCGTGCCGTCCATTCGCTTCTCGTCGCAAATGGTTGCGCCGCCGCGAAATCCGCGCTCAGCCAAGACTGCGCCGCAGCCTATGGATGAAGACACCGTTGAGGAACCGGCGCGGTCGCTGGTCGCGATACCGCAGGAGCAGGTGGAGAGCAGTGCGTCGCCTGTTCCGGTTGAACAAGATGCCAGTCACTTTGAGCCAGACAACCTGCGGTTGGACCCACCTGAGCCGGAGTCCGAACCCTGGGACCCGCCTGCTCAGCTGGACCATACCTCTTTGCTCGAAATGGACAGCGCACTGAGCAACCTGGCCAAGGTCGCCCAGGAACTGACGCAAAAAAAATGCGCAGTACTGGAGAAGGAACAGATGCTCGAACAGTGGCAGGCGCGATTGCAACAGCAGCAGAGCCAACTGGAAGAGAAGGGCCGTGAACTTGAACAGCGCCATGCCTATTTGCAGGAGCAGGGCTTGGAGGTCAGCCAGAAGGCCGAAAAGCTGGCGATGATGATGTTGCAGTTGTCGGGTATGCGCCAGCGTATGCAGGGCACGTTGCTTGAGTTGGATCAAGTGCTGGAGGGGCATGGGTGAGGTAATGGGGCGCCGGCCTGGATACTTTCCAGGGTTCATTTATCATCAGTCCCAGCCAGCCGCTGCCTGGGCATGATGCCCTGGCATAACGGCACCATTGGACATTGCCTGGGGATGCAAGCGTTTGAGTACCAAGCTGATTACCAAAGAAGGTCATGAAGCGCTGAAAAAAGAGCTGGATTACCTGTGGCGTGAAAAGCGTCCGGATACCACGCGCAAAGTGACCTGGGCGGCCTCCCTGGGAGATCGCAGTGAAAACGCCGATTACCAGTACAACAAGAAGCTCTTGCGCGAGATAGACCGGCGCGTGCGTTACCTGCGCAAACGCCTGGAAGACATGCGGGTGGTGGAGTACATGCCCGAGCAGGAGGGAAAGGTATTTTTCGGCGCATGGGTCGAAATCGAAAACGAACAGGGCGAGACCAAGCGTTTTCGCATCGTCGGTTATGACGAGATCTACGACCGTATGGATTACATCTCCATCGACTCACCCATGGCACGGGCTCTGCTGCGCAAGGAGGTGGATGACGAAGCAGTCGTACAGACCCCCGGCGGAGAGGTGTGCTGGTGGATCACCAAGATCGAATATGTGAAGCCCGCCTGATGGCTCGTACCTTGGCTGGGTACGTGCCATCCGGGTTTCAGCCTTCGCGCAATACGGTCAGCGGGCTGGCATTCAGCGCACGGCGCGTGCCGAACACTCCGGCAGCGCCAATCAACAAAGCACCGATCACGGGCAGCAGCAACAGCCACGGGTGGGGATGCCACGCCAGGTCAAAGGCATAGCGGTACAGCACCCAGGTCACCAGTTCGGTGCCCAGTGCCGCCAACAAGCCGCTGACCGCCCCCAACAGGCCGAATTCGATGCGGCGGGCCTTGACCAGCAACTTACGCTCGGCACCTAGGGCGCGCAGCAATGCACCCTGGCGGATTCGTTCATCCAGGGTGGCCTGCAGGCCAGAGAACAACACCGCCATGCCCGCCGCGAGTACAAACAACAGCACGTATTCGACGGCCAAGGTCACTTGGGCAAGGATGCTGCGCAACTGCTCCAGCAGGGCCTCGACCTGCAGGATAGTGACCGCCGGGAAGGCCCGTGACAGGTCGACGATCTGTTGGTCATGGCCGGGAGCCAGATAGAAGCTGGTGAGGTAGGTCGCGGGCAGATCTTTCAGGGTGCCCGGTTGGAAAATCATGAAGAAGTTGGGCTGGAAGTTATCCCAGTTGATGGTCCGCAGGCTGGTGACCCGCGCCTCACGGTTTTCCCCTCCGATGGTGAACACCAGATGGTCGTTGAGCTTGAGCTTCAGGCTCTCGGCCACTTTGGCTTCCACCGACACGCCAGGAACCCCATCAGTGGGTTGCGCCGACCACCAGCTACCTGCCGTCAGGACGTTACCCGCTGGCAAGTCGGCTGCCCAGGTCAGGCTCAGGTCGCGTTGAGTGGCACGGTCGCCGCTGGAGTCCTTGCTGACAATCTCCTGCACCGGTTCGCCATTGATGCTGATCAAGCGCCCTGGCACCACCGGGTAAAGCGGCGCCGCTTGCGCCTGGACGTCCAGCAGGCGGGTGCCAAAGGCGTCCTTGTCGGCCGGCAGGATATTCAGGGCGAAGTAGTTGGGCGCATCCTTGGGCAACTGGTTTTGCCAAGTGTCGAGCAATTCGCCTCGCAACAGCGCGATCAACCCCATGGAGAGCAGGATCAAGCCAAACGCCAGGGACTGGCCTGCCGCCGCCAACGGGTGACGCAACAACTGGCCCAGGCCCAGGCGCCAGGGCAGGGAGGCGCGAGCCAATAACCGCCGCAGGCTTTGTAACAACAGCAACAGCAAGCCACCCAGGAGCAACGCAGCCACCACACCGCCGCCGAGTAACGCGAAGGTCAATACCAGGTCCAGGCTCAGGCGCCACATGATCAGGCCCAAGGCAAACAGTGCCGCGCCGTAGACCATCCAAGTGCTTGAAGGAATAGGCAGCAAATCGCGGCGCAACACCCGCAGCGGCGGTACCCGGCCCAGTGCGGCCAGCGGCGGCAGGGCGAAGCCGGCGAGGGCGACCAGCCCGGTACCGATCCCGGCGACGGCCGGCAGCAGCCCGCCCGGCGGTACGTCGGCGGGCAGCAGGTCGTGCAGGAAATAGAACAGGCCAAACTGCGCCAGCCAGCCGAGCAGGGCGCCGGCCAGGCTTGCCAGCAAGCCCAGCACACTCAGTTGCAGGGTGAACAACAACATCGCTTCACGGCGCGACAGGCCCAGGCACCGCAACAACGCGCTGGCATCGAAACGTCGGCTGGCGAAGCGGTTGGCCGACAGCGCCACGGCCACGCCAGCCAGCAGCACGGCCACCAGGCTGGCCATGTTCAGGTAGCGTTCGGCCTTGCCCAGCGCGCCGCCGATTTGCTGGTTGCCATCGCGGGAGTCCTGCAGGCGCTGGTTGGCGGCCAGGCCCGGTTTGACCAGGTCGCGATAGGTTTGCAGCGCAGTGCTGCCTTGCGGCGCACGCCATAGTTCGCGGTAGCTCACCCGGCTGCCTGGCTGCACGACACCGGTGGCGTCCAGGTCCGCCAGGTTGATCATGACCCTGGGCGTGAGGCTGTAGAAGTTGCCGGCGCGGTCGGGCTCATAGGTCAGGATGCGCGCCAAGCGCAGGGTCTTCATGCCGACATCAATGCTGTCGCCGACTTTCAGGTCCAGCGCCGTCAGCAATCGTGCTTCCACCCAGGCTTCGCCGGGTTTTGGGCCACCGCCCGGAACTTCAGCGCCGAAGGGCTCGGTGCTGCTTTTAAGCTCGCCACGCAACGGGTACTGCTCGTTGACCGCTTTGATGCTGGAAAGCTGGATGCCATTGTCGGTGGCGATAACGCTGGAGAACTCCACGATGCGAGCGTGATCCAGGCCCAGTTCGGTCCCTGATTTGATTTGCTCGGGACGGGCCGGCGAGCTGCCTTCGAGCACCAGGTCGGCGCCGAGGAACTCGGTGGCACGCAGCAGCATGGCGCCGTTGAGACGTGCACCAAAGTAGCCGATGGCGGTGCTGGCGGCCACGGCCACCAGCAGGGCAAAGAACAACACGCGCAATTCACCGGCGCGGGCATCGCGCAGTAACTGACGCATGGCAAGGCTGAACAGACGCAACAGCGGCAAACGTGCCATCAAGGCTCCAGGGGCGCGACCATCAGGCCGGCTTCAAGGCGGATCAGGCGTCGGCAACGATGGGCCAGGCGCTCGTCATGGGTGACCAGTACCAGGGTCGTGCCGCTCTCTTTATTCAACTCGAACAGCAGGTCGCTGATGCGCTCGCCAGTATGGCTGTCGAGGTTGCCGGTGGGCTCGTCGGCGAACAGCACGTCCGGTTCGGCGGCAAACGCGCGGGCGATCGCCACCCGTTGTTGTTCGCCACCGGACAACTGGCGAGGCGAGTGGGTCAGGCGTTGGCCCAGGCCTACGCGCTCCAGCAGGTGTTTGGCGCGCTCGCGGGCGTCCTGGCGACCGTCCAGCTCCAGCGGCAGCATCACGTTTTCCAGCGCGTTCAAGCTGTCGAGCAACTGGAAAGATTGGAATACGAAGCCCACATGCTCGGCACGGATGCGTGCGCGCTGGTCTTCGTCGAGGGTGCTCAGGGCTTGCCCGGCCAGGGTGACTTCGCCGCTGCTGGGCAGGTCGAGGCCGGCCAGCAGGCCCAGTAGGGTGGATTTGCCGGAACCGGAGCTGCCGACGATAGCCAGGCTATCGCCCTTGTTCAGTTCCAGGCTCAGTTCGTGCAGGATAGTCAGTTCACCTTCCGCGCTGGGAACCACTTTGCTAAGGTTTCGCGCGGTGAGAATGCTTGCGCCCATGGAGAATCCGATGCGAGTGTGGTTTTTGAGTGCTGGCCTGGCCTTGATGTGCATGGCCCAGAACGCAGCGGCGGGTACAGTCCTGATCGTTGGCGATAGTATCAGTGCCGGTTTCGGCCTGGATACCCGCAAGGGGTGGGTCGCGTTGCTGGAGCAACGGCTCAAGCAGGAGGGTTTTGACGATAAAGTCGTCAATGCTTCCATCAGTGGCGACACCAGTGCAGGGGGCCTCGCGCGGCTGCCGGCGGCGCTTGCGGCGCATAAACCGGATGTAGTGGTGATCGAGTTGGGTGGCAACGATGGCTTGCGCGGCCAGCCGCCCGCGCAATTGAAACAAAATCTTGCGTCGATGATTGACCAGTCCAAGGCCGGTGGTGCCAAGGTGCTGCTGCTGGGGATGCAGATTCCGCCCAATTACGGCAAGCGCTATGTCGAAGCCTTTGCCAAGGTGTTCGGTGATGTCGCAGAGGAAAAAAAGGTGCCGTTGGTGCCGTTTTTCCTCGAAGGCGTCGGCGGCCATCCGGAGTTGATGCAGGCTGACGGGCTGCATCCGTCAGTCGCCGCTCAGGACAAGTTGCTGGAAAATGTCTGGCCAACGCTAAAACCGCTGTTATGACGCTTTTCTACCGGCAGGCTTTCGGCTAAGGTGGCGCCCCCCCGATTTGGAGCCCTCGATGTCGCGCCCTGCCTGGTCCCTGTTTAACTACCAACTGATCGAGCCGGACGAGCAGCTGGACCTGTTCGCCTGCCAGGAAGTGCGGGTGCATTTGGTGGCGCGTCAATTGGAACTGGGCGGCTCCATTGATCGCACGCTCTGCGGCACTTTATTGCCGGCACAGCCACGCTGGTCATCGGTCAACCGCTCGATTTTCCAAGACCAGCGACTCTGTCCTTTATGCCGGGCGATTCTCGAATCGCAAAAGCGCGGCACGCCGCCGATCTGGCCGGAGCTGCGCTTCGAGCTATAAACAGCTTGAAGCTTGGCGCTGCGAAGCCGTATACAATCAATTTTTCCCTACCCGTCGTCTTGCGAAGGATTTTCCGGATGTTGTCGCGCCTTTCCGTCGTCACCTGCTGCCTGTCTCTTGCTGCGCTTTGTGCGGCGGGTTCGGCGGCGGCCTTGCAGTTGCCCTTGCCACCGCCCGGTGAGGACATTGTCGGCCAGGTCCAAGTGATCAAGGCCAAGTACGAAGACACCTTTGCCGACCTGGGTACTACCTACGACCTGGGCTATTCGGAAATGGTCGCGGCCAACCCGGGTGTTGATGCCTGGTTGCCGGGAGCGGGCACCGAGATTGTGCTGCCCACACGCTTTATCCTGCCGCCCGGGCCGCGGGAAGGCATTGTGATCAACCTGGCGGAATACCGGCTTTACTACTATCCAAAAGGCCAAAACGTCGTCTATACCTTCCCGCTGGGTATTGGCCGAGAAGGCTGGGGCTCGCCGATTGCTCATACCAGTATCATCGCCAAGACGCCCAACCCGACCTGGACGCCACCGGCCTCGATCAAGGCCGAGCACGCCGCCAACGGTGATCCGCTGCCCAACGTGGTGCCTGCCGGCCCCGATAACCCACTGGGGCCGTTCAAGTTCACCCTGGGCACGCCGGGTTACCTGATCCACGGCTCCAACATGAAGTTTGGCATTGGCACGCGTACCAGCCACGGTTGCTTCCGCATGTTCAATAACAACGTGTTGGAAATGGCGGGCATGGTGCCGGTGGGCACGTCAGTGCGCATCATCAACGACGCGTACAAGTTCGGCAGCAGTGGTGGCAAGGTCTACCTTGAGGCCCACACGCCGTTGAATGATGACGGTACGCCATCGGTGGTCGACAAGCACACCGCAGTTATCAATGCGTTGCTCAAGCGCGAAGACCTGTCCAATAACCTGCGGGTCAACTGGGACCAGGTACGTGATGTGGTCGCCGCCGAGGATGGCTTGCCGACCGAAATTGGTGTGCCAGGCGCGGCGCCTGTGGCCTCAAGTACGCCGGCCGACCTGCTGTAGGAGCGAGCTTGCTCGCGAAAAACCTGAGGGCGCCGCTGTCATTCAGGACGCCCGCGTCATCGTTGACCATCTTCGCGAGCAAGCTCGCTCCTACAGGTGGCGCGTGCCAAATCAAAGGCAAAAAAAAGCCGACCCATAAATGGATCGGCTTGATAACAACCCCGAAGGATTATTACTTGCGGCTTGCTTTTTCAAGCATGCGCAGAGCGCGCTCGTTAGCTTCGTCAGCAGTCTGTTGTGCTTTTTGAGCAGCAGCCAGAGCTTCATCAGCTTTACGGTAGGCTTCGTCTGCACGGGCCTGGGAGCGAGCTGCTGCGTCTTCAGTTGCAGTCAGACGAGCTTCGGTTTCTTTGGAGACGCTGCTGCAACCGGTAGCCAGAACTGCGGCCAGAGCCAGAGCAGAGAATTTCAGAACGTTGTTCATCGTGTTCCCCTTCAAGGACTTTCAATTTAATGGCTACTTTCTCAGAGTGAGCTAATAGCCGGCGTACATACTACCCATTACTTGTAGTAAGTAAACTGACGTTGCGCAAGAAGCAAAAAAAATTCTTGTGCCGAATCTATTTTGGCTAATCTTTTGACGGTTTGTATGAAAACCGTCCAATTTTTTGCGCCTCGACGAACATTGGATCCAGGCTGAAAGGGCCGGCCCGCATGTGTTAAGCCTTGTAAATAGATGAAATTTTATATAACGAAGCGGGGCACTTTGGTTGCCCTTGGCTTTACTGCGCCAGGCATCTTTTGCGCATCTAGAGGTGACTTTAAGAGCGCCAGTTCGTCTCAAGGTTCAACTGCCGGCAATGTTCAGGCTATCGGTCACCGATTGATCGAGGCCCTTTCTATATCCACCAGCGGCGGGGAATGACGAGTGCGCCTTGAGCAATTTCAGGATTGGTGCCTACTATTCCCTATGTGCTGGTTGTGAGCGCTCACGGTTTTCTCGCTGTCGAAACCGGCACGGGGTGGCGTAGATGTTCCTTCGCCGGAAAAACATCGGTAAGGTAGGGTCGTTAATTCAGACCCGCGAGGAGTAGTGATGAGCGAGGCGTTGTCCATCCACCATGACCAGGCTGGTCATCAGTTCGAGACCAATGTGGACGGTCATCGTGCCTACCTGACCTACATGGACCTCGGGAAGCAGACCCTGGATATCTATCGCACCTTCGTGCCCAACGCACTGCGGGGGCGAGGCATCGCGGCTGCGTTGACCGAGGAAGCCTTGAAGTTTGCCGAAGAGGCCGGCTACACGGTGATCCCGTCGTGCTCCTATGTCGAACGCTACATGGAGCGCCACCAGCGCCATGCCGCGAAGCTGTAACTGACCAGTTGCCAATAAAAAACGCCGGGCTTAGCCCGGCGTTTTTGTGTGCGCGAAACAGGTACAGGCTCAGGTGCGTTTGCGCTGGGGCAACACGTCCTTGAGTTTGGCATGCATGCTGCGCAGGGTGGTTTCGGTGGCGGACCAGTCGATACAGGCGTCGGTGATCGACACGCCGTACTGCAAGTCGGCCAGGTCTTTTGGAATCGCCTGGCAACCCCAGTTCAAATGGCTCTCTACCATCAAGCCGATGATCGACTGGTTACCTTCCAGGATCTGGTTGGCAACGTTCTCCATCACCAACGGCTGCAACGCCGGGTCTTTGTTGGAGTTGGCGTGGCTGCAGTCGACCATGATGTTTGGCTTGATCTTGGCCTTGTTCAGCGCCTGTTCGCACAGGGCGACGCTGACCGAATCATAGTTGGGCTTGCCATTGCCGCCACGCAGCACCACGTGACCGTAGGCGTTGCCCTTGGTGGTCACGATGGACACGCCGCCTTCCTGGTTGATGCCCAGGAAACGGTGAGGGCTGGAGACCGATTGCAGCGCATTGATCGCCACGGTCAGGCCGCCGTCGGTGCCGTTCTTGAAGCCTACGGCCGAGGACAGGCCGGACGCCATTTCGCGGTGGGTCTGGGATTCGGTGGTGCGTGCGCCGATGGCCGACCAGCTGATCAGGTCCTGCAGGTATTGCGGGGAGATCGGGTCGAGGGCTTCGGTGGCAGTGGGCAGGCCCATTTCAGCCAGGTCCAGCAGCAGCTTGCGACCGATGTGCAAGCCGTCCTGGATCTTGAAGGAGTCGTCCAGGTACGGGTCGTTGATCAAGCCTTTCCAGCCGACGGTGGTACGCGGCTTCTCGAAATACACGCGCATGACCAGGTACAAGGTGTCGGACACTTCAGCCGCCAGCACCTTGAGGCGCTCGGCATATTCGTGGGCGGCCTTGAGGTCGTGGATAGAGCAGGGCCCGATCACCACGAAGAGGCGGTGGTCGGTGCCGTCGAGAATGTCACGGATGACTTCGCGGCCCTTGGTGACGGTCTGCAGGGCAGCGTCGCTCAGGGGGATTTCGCGCTTGAGCTGATCGGGGGTGATCAGGGTCTCGTTGGATTCAACGTTAAGGTCATTGATCGGTAAATCAGCCATCGTGTTACTCGCCAGGGTCACGGGTGCCGGCCGCCAGCTATCCCCGTGCGGCGGGCACAGCATGATTTGAATGCAGGGGGGAGGAACCTTAGCGCGTAACACGGGCCCGCGACAATGGGCAAAGCCCGGTTTAATCCAGCGCTGGCTGCACAACCGCCTCATGGGAGAACTCGCCGGCATGGCGCGACACCCAATCGCGGGCCATGGCTTCCAATTGTGCAGGCGTTGGCTCGGCATCGTCGTGCAGGCGGCAGTAACGCTCGATCTGGCACACTTGCTCGCCCATCCGCGCACCGAACAAGGCGTGTTCATCGGTAAAGCAGATACCGATGCGATAGCCCTGTTCGACCTTGCGGCACCAGGCAACATAGCCCGGATAACGGGCGCTGGGCCCCAGGGAAGGTATATGCAGGTCAACCGCCGTGCCGGCGCGCCAGGCACGCGGCCAATTGCAGGCGATGCCGCCACGGCCGATAGTGTGCAGGCGTTGGCGGGGAAGGGCGGGAGAGGGACGTTGGATCAACTCGACAGCGACATCATCAGGGTGAGGTAAAAAACGACCCATGTACACGGACTCCGAGCGCCGTCCAGTTGACGGCAATGGCAGCAGTATAGTGAAGGAACTGGAATTGACCGACCTGGATATTGACCAGCAATTGCTGGGATTGCCAGGTATTTCGCTGGTAGTGTTCACCAGTGTCGGTTGTGCCAGTTGCCGCTGGGCACGCCAGCAATTGCCCGGCTGGCAATTGCCGGTGGACCGCGTGTGCTGGGTGGATGCCGGGCACAACGGCGGTGCGGTGCAACGCTACCAGATCTTTCATTTGCCGGCGTTGTTCCTGGTGTGCGAGGGTCAATTCCTTGGGCAATTACAGACACGTCTTACAGCGTCCGACCTCGCCGAATGCGTAAACCAGGCGCTAACCCGAACACCAGAGGATTTGCCATGACAGCAGTTGCAGCCCCGTCGCCACGCATTGGCATTATCGGCACCGGTGCCATTGGTGGTTACTACGGACTGATGCTGGCGCGTGCCGGCTTCGACGTGCATTTCCTGTTGCGCAGCGAATACGCCGCAGTGAGCAAGCATGGCTTGCACGTCAACAGTACGGTGCATGGGCAACTGCGCCTGCATCCGGTGCAGGCCTATGCCAGCGCCGCCGACATGCCGCCGTGCGACTGGCTATTGGTGGGCACCAAGTCCACCGGCAATGTGGACCTGGCGCCGACCATCGCCCAGGTGGCGGCGCCGGACGCCAAAGTGGTGCTCCTGCAAAACGGCCTCGATGTGGAAGACAGCCTGCGTGAACACCTGCCGCCGTCGCTGCATCTGTTGGGCGGCCTGTGCTACATCGGTGTGCACCGCTCGGCCCCCGGTGTGGTCGAGCATCAGGCGTTGGGCCGGGTCAACCTGGGCTATCACAGTGGCACGGCGGCCAACGATGAGGCGCGGCAACAGGCGATTGTCGAAGCCGGCGCCGGGCTGTTTCATCAAGCCGGTATCGAGTCCCAGGCCATGGCCAATGTGCATCTGGCGCGTTGGCACAAGCTGGTCTGGAACGTGCCGTTCAACGGCCTCTCGGTGTTGCTGGGCACAGGCACCACGGCCATGATGGCCGATGAGTCCAGCCGCGAGTTGATCCAGGCGCTGATGGCCGAGGTGGTGCAGGGCGCGCATGCGTGCGGGCATGAAATTGCTGCCAGCTACGCCGGGCAGATGTTCGCCATGACCGAAACCATGGACGACTACCTGCCCAGCATGTACCACGACCACCTGCACAAGCGGCCGTTGGAACTGGCGGCCATCTACGCCCGTCCCTTGGCCGCTGCCAAAGCGGCCGGTTGCGAACTGCCACGCATGCAGGCGCTTTACCAGGCCTTGAGTTTTATTGATCGGCACAACCGCTGATTGGGGGGAGCCACTATGGCGAAGGGGTTGGGTGACAAGCGGGTGCTGGCGATGTCCTTTCTACCAGGCCGTCTGGCTGGAAGCCCCAATGAGTTGAGAATCCAGACCGAGCGCTAGCTGCTAAGCTCATTCAATCCCCGCCATCCTGGCAGTCCAGGAGGTTCTATGATTCGTTCGATGCTGTTTGCCACGGACCTCGGTCTGTATGCGCCCTATGTGATGCAACATGCACTGGCGCTGGCGCGAACGTTCAAGGCCGAGCTGTATGTGATTCACGTGGTCGAACCCATCGGCTTGTTCGCCGAATCGGTGTTGCAGAGCTACCTTGATGAGGCCGCCTTGAGCGAATGGCAGAGCAAGGGGCTGAGCACGGTGATGGCGACGATTGAACAACGCGTGCTGGACAGCTTTCGAGAGGAGTGGGGGGAGGGGGAGCAGGACCTGCAATGGATTCGCTCGGTCAAGGTGATCCAGGGGGACCCTTGCGAGGTGATTCTCGACCAATTGCGCAAACTGTCCGTCGACTTGCTGGTCGTCGGCAGTCATAGCCAGGCAACCGGCGTGGCCGTCCCCCTTGGACGTACCGCCGCACGGGTGTTGCAGTTGTCCCCGGTGCCGGTTTACCTGGTGCCGTCGTTGCAGCGTCGGCGCAGTGACGACAGTTGATCGGTAAAAACGATAAAAAAGTTCTAGATTTATCCGCCAAACCTTTAATATAGTTATATACCGTCGCTGATACCCGTGGCGTCTATCTGCTTTGAGGGATTGATATGAAGCTTCAACAACTGCGCTACATCTGGGAAGTGGCGCACCACGACCTCAACGTTTCCGCTACCGCTCAAAGCCTCTACACCTCGCAGCCTGGTATCAGCAAGCAGATCCGCCTGCTCGAAGACGAGTTGGGCGTCGAAGTTTTCGCACGCAGTGGCAAACACCTGACCCGCGTCACTCCGGCTGGCGAGCGCATCATCACCACCGCCGGCGAGATCCTGCGTAAAGTCGAAAGCATCAAGCAGATTGCCCAGGAATTCTCCAACGAGAAGAAAGGCACCTTGTCGATCGCCACCACTCACACTCAGGCACGTTATGCACTGCCGCCGGTGATCCGCGATTTCATCAAGCAATACCCGGACGTGGCGCTGCACATGCACCAGGGTTCGCCGATGCAGATTGCCGAGATGGCCGCTGACGGCACCGTCGATTTTGCCATCGCCACCGAGGCCCTGGAATTGTTCGGCGACCTGGTGATGATGCCCTGCTACCGCTGGAACCGTTGCGTGGTTGTGCCTCAGGGGCACCCGTTGGCCAAGCTGCCGAAGCTGACCCTGGAAGCCTTGGCTGAATACCCGATCGTGACCTATGTGTTCGGCTTTACCGGCCGTTCCAAGCTCGACGAAGCCTTCAGCCATCGCGGCCTCACGCCCAAGGTGGTGTTCACCGCTGCCGATGCCGACGTGATCAAGACCTATGTGCGCCTCGGCCTGGGCGTTGGGATCGTTGCCAAGATGGCGGTCGACACCAACCTGGACAAAGACCTGGTGGTGCTGGATGCCAGCGAATTGTTCGAGTCCAGCGTGACCAAGATCGGTTTCCGCCGCGGTACTTTCCTGCGCGGTTTCATGTGCGACTTCATCGAGAAATTCGCGCCGCACCTGACCCGCGAAGTGATGGCCAAGGCGATCCAGTGCCACAACAAGCAAGAGCTGGAAGAGCTGTTCGACGGCGTCGAATTGCCCGTCCACTGACACGATTACCCTGTAGGAGCGAGCTTGCTCGCGAAGATCGTGGGGTGCCAGGTTGTATGCGGCGCCCTTGCGTTTCTTCGCGAGCGAGCTCGCTCCTACAGGGGCTGTAGGTTATCTGGCCTCGGTCACCGTAAAGTACTGCCGAGCGCCGGCCACCAAAATCTCCACTTCTTCATCGATACGCTTGCCCAACAGGCCTTTGCCCAAGGGCGAGCGCGGCGTGATGACGGTCACCGGTTGCCCGACCACATCCACTTTCAAACCCGCTGCATCCGGCGCCAGGAACAGCCATTGCTGACGACCGTCCTCGTCTTCCAGGCCTACCAGCGTGCCGATCTCTATCCCGCGTTGATCATCGTACGCACGTAGTTGCAGTTGCTGGCACAGCATCAGCGATTGCTTGATCTCCTCCACTCGCCGGGCCTGTCCGGTGGCCAGGTAGGAAGCCTCCAGGCCAAGGGTGTCGTATTTGTTTTCGGCAATGTTTTCTTCGTGGGTCGCGGTTTCGTAGGCGGTCTGCGCGGCGCGTTGGACGATGTCGAGGTCGACGGTGAGTTTTTCCAGGATCAACTGGAGCACGGCGTGTTTATTCATGGCGGTATTTGGCATCAATCGCAGAATTGCAGGACATTGGCCCGCGTCTTTTCATTGGGGGCGTTCTGGTCTTGTTGCAGCCAGAACTGGCATTTGGGGTTGGACAGATTGCGCGCGTTGCTTCGTGCCTGGTCCAAGGCCTGTTGTTGTTCCTGTTTTCGCAGGTTCTGCTGGTACTGTTCGAACAGCCGGTTCGGTGGTTGCGACTCATCAAACGTGGCCGGCTTGCCCAATTGCTGGACCGCCTGGGCCACCGGCGCCAGGCTCTGGGGGAACAGGTAGCGAGACGCCAGCCAAGTGGTCAGCGCAATGGCGATAAACCCCAGCCACACGCCTGCGGCAATCGCAATGCAGAGCTTGAACAGCGACAGCGGACGGTCAGACATAAGGGCCTCCTGGCAGGCTTTGACGGCATGGCGGTGATTGTCGCACAGCCTCCGTGCAGAATAATCGCGATCAAGCCTTCTGCATCCACGCATTTATGCGGACAATCAGACCTTTGATCGATGGAGCCCGGAATGAAAGCCCGCTGGGATATTTTTTGCAGTGTCGTCGACAACTACGGCGACATCGGCGTGACCTGGCGCCTGGCCCGGCAGTTGGTGGTGGAGCATGGCTGTGATGTGCGTTTGTGGGTCGACGACCTGCGCGCCTTCGAACGCATGTGCCCGGACATTGATGTGCAGGTGGGCCAGCAATGGCAAGAGGGCGTGCAAGTGCGCCACTGGCCGGCCGAATGGCCAGGCGCACACCCGGCCGATGTGGTGATTGCCGCGTTCGCCTGCCAGCTACCGCCTGAATACATGGACCGCATGGCCGAGTGTGAGCGTGCGCCATTGTGGATGAACCTCGATTACCTCAGCGCCGAAGACTGGGTGGTGGGCTGTCATCGCTTGCCTTCGGTGAAGTACAAGGGCGTGCAGAAATACTTTTTCTTCCCCGGTTTTCGCCCTGGCACCGGCGGCCTGCTGCGTGAAGCTGGCTTGTTGGAGCGCCGCCAGGCATTTCAGCAGGATGACGTCGCGCAGCGACAGTTCCTGCAAAGCCTGGGCGTTGCTCCGACGGCCGGAGCGCGTTTGATGTCGCTGTTTGCCTATGAGAATGACGGCTTGGCCGGCTGGCTGGACGTATTGGCAGCCGATGGGCGTGGGACGCACTTGCTGGTGCCGGAAGGGCGCATTCTGGGGGATGTGCAACGCTGGCTAGGCGTGAACAGCTTGTCCGCAGGCGACATCCAGGTGCGCGGCGCGCTGACCGTACAGGTCATTGCATTCGTGCGTCAGGAGCAATATGACCATTTGCTGTGGTGCTGCGAATTCAACGCCGTGCGTGGCGAGGACTCATTCGTGCGTGCCCAGTGGGCGGGCAGGCCATTGCTGTGGCACATCTACCGCCAGGACGAAGACATCCACTTGGACAAGCTCGACGCCTTCCTGGAGCTGTACACCGCCTCACTTTCGCCGGCCGCCAAGGCTGCCGTCGTTACGCTCTGGCAAGCCTGGAACGCTGATGGCGATATGGCACAGTCCTGGAAAATGCTGCTGGAACATTGGCCGGAGGTCAGCCAGCACGCGCAGAACTGGTGTCTGGAACAAGGCTTGCAGGCCGATCTTGCGACGGCGCTGGTACAGTTTTATGAAAGTTGGATATGATACGCCACCTTGATTTTTGTCAATCCCATCCAAATTTCGGATATACGCAATGAAAACTGGTAAAGAACTGAAACCCGGTACAGTGATCCGTCTCGAAAACGACCCTTGGCTGGTTCAGAAAGCTGAGTTCACCAAGTCTGGTCGTAACAGCGCAATCATGAAGACCAAGCTGAAGAACCTGCTGACCGGTTACAAGACCGAGATCGTCTACAGCGCCGATGACAAACTGGACGATGTAATCCTCGACCGCAAAGAAGCGACCCTGTCCTTCATCAGCGGCGACACCTACACGTTCATGGACACCACTGACTACACCATGTACGAGCTGAACGCTGAAGATATCGAAGCCGTTCTGCCATTCATTGAAGAAGGCATGGAAGACGTCTGCGAAGCTATCTTCTTCGAAGAGCGCCTGGTTTCCGTAGAGCTGCCGACCACCATCGTGCGTAAGGTTGCTTACACCGAAGGCTCCGCTCGCGGCGATACTTCCGGCAAGGTGATGAAGCCTGCCAAGCTGAGCAACGGTACCGAACTGCAAGTGGCCGATTTCATCGAAATCGACGACCTGATCGAGATCGACACCCGTGAAGGTGGTTCGTACAAAGGTCGCGCCAAGAAGTAATTCTGGCCCCGGCGATACGAAAAAAAGCCCGACCTTGAGTCGGGCTTTTTCGTGGGCGTCTGTTTATCAGACCGTTACATGCAAGCGCACATCCACGTTGCCACGGGTGGCGTTGGAGTAAGGGCAGACTTGGTGCGCGGCATCGACCAAGCTTTGCGCATCATCCTGGGCCAGACCCGGCAGGCTGATATGCAGGTCGATATCCAGGCCGAAGCCGCCAGGGATCTGGCCGATTCCCACGTGGGCGGTGATCGATGCGTCATCCGGGATCTTGCGTTTGGTCTGGCTTGCAACAAATTTCAGTGCGCCGATAAAGCAAGCAGAGTAGCCGGCAGCAAACAATTGCTCGGGGTTAGTGGCCTGGCCACCGGCACCGCCCAACTCCTTTGGAGTCGACAGTTTTACGTCGAGGATATTGTCGCTGGAAACGGCGCGACCATCACGGCCGCCAGTGGCGGTGGCTACTGCGGTGTAGAGCGTTTGCATGGGGCGTTCCTCTGTGTTTTAGCGCTAAACATTTGCGCGCTAAGTAGTTGGTGAGATGAATGTATAGCGCTAATGTTTAGTGCGCAAGATAAATTTTCAGCTTTTTGAATGATTGAAAAATTTGAAGGCGCCGCAGAGCAAAAAAGTGGGAGCTGGCCTGCCTGCGATTGCGGTGTGCCAGCCCTGAAAAAACTGACTGATTCGCCGCCATCGCAGCCTCGGTATCTACACAACTTTGCAGGCTGTAGCAGCAGACGGTAACCACGATGCGAAGCGAGCCGCTCTTGATCTGCTTTTGATCTCAAGCGCCCCGTCAAACCACGCTGGCCGGAATTCGACAGGGATTTGGGGGGTAAACCGGCAGGGATGCCGGTTTAGCCGCCCCGCGCCATGGATGGCGCGTGGCGGCGGCCCCCCAAATCACTGGCGGATTACGGGCACACCGAGCCTAAGCGAGGTGCCGAGTGGTGGGGCAAGAGCGTTTTGCTTACTTTTGCGCTGTTCAAAAGTGAGCCGCTGTCAGAGCGGAACCCTA
>NZ_MVOJ01000006.1:0-253128 GCF_002018845.1 Pseudomonas sp. MF6394 | reverse complement strand
GGTCAGGAGAGACACGCAACTGGAACCCTATCGGGACGGTGTATCTGAACCCTGAAAGGGAACTGACCGTGGTAATAAAAATCGCGTAGCGCGACGGTGGACGCGACAACTACCTTGAAAAACGCCGTGATCTTGATCTTGATCTTGATCTGCTTTTGATCTTAGGCGCCCCCCCCCGTTAAACCACGCTGGCCGGAATTCGACAGGGATTTGGGGGGTAAACCGGCAGGGATGCCGGTTTAGCCGCCCCGCGCCATGGATGGCGCGTGGCGGCGGCCCCCCAAATCCCTGGCGGATTACGGGCACACCGAGCCTAGGCGAGGTGCCGAGTGGTGGGGCAAGAGCGTTTTGCTTACTTTTGCGCTTTTCAAAAGTGAGCCGCTGTCAGAGCGGAACCCTAAGTGGCCGTTACCGCAGGAATGGATATGTACTCGGTATAACTGTGTTGATTGTCAGGCCGCCTTCGCGAGCAAGCCCGCTCCCACATTGGGACCGAGGGGCGCCAGGTAGATAGCCGCCGGCTGGCAGGCCGCTATCGCAGGCAAGCCAGCTCCCACAGTGGTTTGTGGCGGGTGGTAGGTGTGGGTATTCAGCCCTTGCCCTTGGTCCGAGTCATATTCGGCCCGCCGTTCTTTTCCAGATGCTGAATGATGATCCCCGCCACATCCTTACCGGTGGTGGTTTCGATCCCTTCCAGGCCTGGCGATGAGTTTACTTCCATCACCAACGGGCCATGGTTGGAGCGCAGGATGTCCACGCCCGCCACGCTCAGCCCCATCACCTTGGCCGCCCGTAGCGCGGTCATGCGTTCTTCAGGGGTGATCTTGATCAGGCTGGCGCTGCCGCCACGGTGCAGGTTGGAGCGGAACTCACCGGGCTTGGCCTGGCGCTTCATGGCCGCAATCACCTTGTCGCCCACCACGAAGCAGCGAATGTCCGCGCCGCCAGCTTCCTTGATGTATTCCTGCACCATGATGTTCTGCTTGAGGCCCATGAACGCTTCAATCACCGACTCCGCTGCCGTTGCTGTTTCACACAGCACCACACCGATGCCCTGGGTGCCTTCCAGCACCTTGATCACCAACGGTGCGCCGTTGACCATCTCGATCAGGTCGGGAATATCATCCGGGGAGTGGGCAAAACCGGTGACCGGGAGGCCGATGCCCCGACGCGACAGCAGTTGCAGGGAGCGCAGCTTGTCCCGCGAGCGCGCAATGGCCACGGATTCATTCAGCGGAAACACGCCCATCATTTCAAACTGGCGCAATACCGCGCAGCCATAGAACGTCACCGAAGCGCCGATACGCGGGATCACCGCATCAAAGCCTTCCAGGGGCTTGCCCCGGTAGTGGATCTGCGGCTTGTGGCTGGCGATGTTCATGTAGGCACGCAACGTGTCGATCACCACCATTTCATGGCCACGTTCAGTGCCGGCCTCGACCAGGCGGCGGGTGGAATACAGACGCGGGTTTCGCGACAGCACAGCGATCTTCATGCAGCACCTGGGGCAGAAATAGTGGAGACCGGGAACACCGGCTTGTCTTGAACGTACTTGAGGCCCGGATTGACCACCAACTGGCCGTCAATCAACGCCTTGGAGCCCAGCAGCAGGCGGTAACGCATGGCTTTGCGACAGGCGAGGGTGAACTCTACCCGCCATACCCGATCACCCAGGGCCAGGGTGGTGCTGATCACGTAGCGCACCTGTGCATGGCCGTTGGAGCTCTTGATGGTTTTCATCGTCACCAGGGGCGCTTCACAGCGCCGGTGACGTAATTGCACCACGCTGCCCAGGTGCGCGGTAAAGCGCACCCACTTTTCACCGTCGCGCTCAAACGGCTCGATATCGGTGGCGTGCAGGCTTGAGGTGCTGGCGCCGGTGTCGATCTTCGCGCGCAGGCCCGCCACTCCCAAGTCGGGAAGTGCCACCCACTCACGCAGACCTACAACGGTCAAATGGTCAAATGTCTTCAATAGGGTTAACCGGTCAATTTGCCCAGGCTTGAGGAGATACCTCAGCCAACGCTTTGAATGCAGGCTTGGCGAACCAGAAACCCTGCATCAGAAATATTCCGCAGTCGGATAGGAAGTCGCGCTCGCCGGCACTTTCGATGCCTTCGGCGATGACAGTAACCCCCAACTGCTCACAGATTGTGACAATCCCCCGGACGATCACTTGACGGACACGATCCTGGTCGACATCGCGAATCAGCGCCATGTCGAGCTTGATCAAGTCAGGTTGGAAATCGGCCAGCAGGTTCAGCCCCGAATAGCCCGCACCGAAGTCGTCGATGGCGGTCTTGAAGCCGAATTCGCGGTATTCACGCAGAATATTCGTCAAATGGCGATAGTTATCTACGTGTTCGCTTTCCAGGGTCTCGAAAATCAGCCGGTCCAGTGGGAAATTGTGCGCCCGGGCGGCCTCCAGCGTGCTGCGGATACACAGCTCCGGGCGATATACGGCATTGGGCATGAAGTTGATGGAAAGATGAGTCTGCATACCCAGGGCGGCGGCACCCGCGATGGCCTTGGTCCGGCAGCGCTGGTCGAAGCGGTAGCGATTGGTTTCGTTGACCTGAGCCAGCACCGACAGAGCGCCTTCTCCCTGGGTACCGCGCACCAAGGCTTCGTGGGCGAATATCGAATGGTCACGCAGGTCTACGATAGGCTGGTAGGCGAACGCAACATCGAACCCCAGCGGCTCGCTTTGCTGGCAACCCACGCACCGCTGGTTGGGCGAGGTGAGTGAAACGGGAAAGTCGGTCACGGCGTATCCTCGCGAAAACAGGGTGCTACCTGGCGTATCTTAGGTGAGCCTTGGGGTTTATGCGTCGAAGGGTTTCAACGGTAAAGTTGCGACATTTTTCAGAGCGAGGAATTCAAGTGGCTCAAAAGCAGGAAGAGCAAGAGAAGGTCCGGTTGGACAAGTGGTTGTGGGCAGCCCGGTTCTACAAGACCCGCGCCCTGGCCAAGGCGGCTATAGAGAGCGGCAAGGTGCACCATCGCGGCGAGCGCTGCAAACCGGGCAAGGAGCCGCGCGTCGGCGACGAGTTTCAGATTCGTACAGGGTTTGATGAAAAAACCATTGTGGTGCAGGCGCTTTCCATTGTGCGCCGCGGCGCGCCTGAAGCGCAGGCACTGTATGTCGAGACCGAAGCCAGCATCGCCAAGCGCGAAAACGCTGCGGCCATGCGCAAGGCGGGCGCTTCAGGCTTGACCACCGATGGCAAGCCGAGCAAGAAGCAGCGCCGCGATCTGTTCAAATTCCGCGGCAGCGGCAATGACGATTGATTACACGAGTCGCCCATGCAAACTCGACCAAATGTGAGAGTAAGCAAGCCCTAATGCCAGCCAGGTATGGCTTTTTTGTAGGAGCGAGCTTGCTCGCGAAAAACTTACAGGCGCCGCGTTCATTCAGCAACACGCGTTATCGTTGACGTTTTTCGCGAGCAAGCTCGCTCCTACAGAAGGCGATGACCGCTTAACTGACTGGCATTAGGGCAAGCCCACTTTTAGCCTTGGGGGGGTTAAAGAGTTGTGCGCATGACACTCAACCGCCCAAGAACGGGCAACTTGCTCAGTAGCCCGAAAAGGGGCGCCGTCATCCGCAACAAGGCGCCCGATACCTTCGCCGCAAACGGCGTGTAATACCCCCACCCCAACGCCAACAGCGCCAGCAGTACGCCACCGATGTAATCGTCCTGGCCCCAGTGCGCGCCGGCCACCAGCCGCGGCATCATGAACAGCAGCGCCAGGCCCCAGATCACCAGCACCTGGCCGATGCGCCGGGCGAAGACGCTCATGAACATCGCCCAGATCAACAGCACCGAAGCATGGTCGCCGGGGAAGCTCTGGCTCGAGCGGTCCTTCAGCTCCCAGGTTTTCTCCAGCCCTGGGAAAAAGTCGCTCATTTGAATCGCGCCGCTGATGACCATCGACGGGCTACTGTGCTGCCAGCCCATGTGCGCCGCGAGTTTGGAGAACAGCATGCGGATAAATAGCAACAACAGCAGAATGCCGAGAAAGCCAAAAAACGCCTGGCGCACCTGCACGGCCTTGAACACCCAGTCGCCGCGAATCAGCAGCGCCAGCAAAATCACGCCGACCACTGCATCAAACGGCCGCAGGCTCGCCACGGCCCATACATGCAACCAGGTCGAGTTCGTGGCCAATGGGCCATTGAGCAGGTGAAACAGCCACTCGTCGAAAATCACACAGAGCATCTGGCCCGTGGGCCACAGCCAAAAACACAGCAGCCCGATAGCGAGTAGATTGCAAAGAGCCCATCGCCGGAGGTTCCAGTTGGCTTGGAACAAACCCGGATTGTTCATAAACTGTCCCTCATCGCTCTATTGTGCTCCTTGAATTCAGGAGAAGTCGCACCAAGATGGTGCTAAAGCGTTTAATTTTATAAACCTTGTAATCATTTTGTCATCACTTCAGATACCCAGACCTATGACTGATCTACCGGATACCGACTTCACCCAACGCTTCATCTTCGATGAGAGCGATGCCCGCGGCGAGATGGTTTCGTTGGAGCTCAGCTATGCCGAAGTCCTTGCCAAACACGCCTATCCGGAGCCGGTCGCGCAATTGCTCGGCGAGTTGATGGCCGCCGCGGCGCTGTTGGTGGGCACCATGAAGTTCGACGGTTTGCTGATCTTGCAGGCTCGCTCCGAAGGGCCGGTGCCCATGTTGATGATCGAGTGCTCCAGCGAGCGCGAGATCCGTGGCCTGGCCCGTTACGACGCTGAGCAGATTGCTGCAGACGCTACCCTGGCCGACCTGATGCCCAACGGCGTCCTGGCACTGACTGTCGACCCGACCGAAGGCCAGCGCTACCAGGGTATTGTCGACCTCGACGGCCAGACCCTGTCGGAATGCTTCACCAACTACTTCGTCATGTCCCAGCAAGTGGGCACCAAGTTCTGGCTTAACGCCGACGGCAAGCGCGCTCGCGGTTTGCTGGTGCAACAACTGCCGGCCGATCGCATCAAGGATGAGGATGACCGTGCCGAAAGCTGGCGGCATATCATCGCCCTGGCCGACACCTTGAAGGCCGAAGAACTGCTGGGCCTGGACAACGAAACCATCCTGCACCGCCTCTACCACGAAGAAGCCGTGCGCCTGTTCGACGCACAAGGCCTGCGCTTCAATTGCAGCTGCTCGCGCGAGCGTTCCGGCAACGCGCTGGTCAGTCTGGGCCTGGAAGATGCGCAAAATCTGGTGGTGGAACATGGCGGCCATATCGAGATCGACTGCCAGTTCTGCAACCAGCGCTACCTGTTCGATGCGGCTGATGTAGCGCAATTGTTCGCTGGCGCAGGCAGCGACACCCCTTCCGACACCCGCCACTAAAACGTTTAAGCACAGGTAAATCACCTGACAAACGCCGGATTAGAGGTGTTCTGACGGGAGGGCCCTACTCTTTTTGGGCTTTTCTGGCATAATCCGGCCCACTTTTTTCGCGGTAGTAGTGCGCAACTTTCTACTACAAAACGTTTGGAGCACTCGGCCATAGGCCGACGGGGAACCTCATGACGCAAGCCAATAACGCCGTATACACCGATCTGAGTGTTGACGATCTGGTCAAAGAAGCCCTGCAGCGCGGTGAAGGCGTGCTTGCCGATACTGGCGCGCTGGTCGTAGAAACCGGTCACCGCACCGGTCGTTCGCCGGTTGACCGTTTCATCGTTGAAGAGCCTTCCACCCAGGACGCCATTGCCTGGGGCCCGATCAACCGCAAGTTCCCAGCCGACAAGTTCGATGCTCTGTGGGCTCGCGTCGAGGCCTTCAACAACGCGCAAGAGCATTTCGTTTCCCATGTTCACGTAGGGGCTGCAGAAGACCACTACCTGGCCGTGAAAATGACCACCCAGACTGCCTGGCAGAACCTGTTCGGTCGTTGCCTGTTCATCAACCCGGCCCAGTACAACCCGGCCGGTCGTGAAGAGTGGCAAGTGCTCAACGTGGCCAACTTCGAGTGCGTGCCAGAGCGTGACGGCACTAACTCCGACGGTTGCGTGATCCTCAACTTCGCCCAGAAAAAAGTACTGATTGCCGGCATGCGTTACGCCGGTGAAATGAAAAAAGCCATGTTCTCGGTGCAGAACTTCCTACTGCCGGCTGCCGACGTGCTGCCAATGCACTGCGCCGCCAACATCGGCGAAGCAGGCGACGTGACCCTGTTCTTCGGCCTGTCCGGCACTGGCAAGACCACCCTGTCGGCCGACGAAAGCCGTTACCTGATCGGTGACGACGAGCACGGCTGGGGCGAAGGCGTGGTGTTCAACATCGAAGGCGGTTGCTATGCCAAGTGCATCGACCTGTCCGAGAAGAACGAGCCGGTGATCTGGAAAGCCATCAAGCATGGCGCGGTGCTGGAAAACGTCGTGATCGACGAGGCCAAGCACGCCGACTACGCCGACGTCAGCCTGACCCAGAACAGCCGTGCCGCCTACCCGCTGGAGCACGTTGCCAAGCGTTCCGAGAAGAACCTGGGCGGCGAGCCAAACGCGGTGATCTTCCTGACCTGCGACCTGACCGGCGTACTGCCGCCTGTGTCGATCCTCAGCGAAGAACAAGCGGCCTACCACTTCCTGTCCGGCTACACCGCTCTGGTGGGTTCCACCGAAATGGGTTCGGGCAGCGGCATCAAGTCGACGTTCTCCACCTGCTTCGGCGCGCCGTTCTTCCCTCGTCCGGCTGGCGAATACGCAGAGCTTCTGATCAAGCGCATCCGTGGTTTCGGCTCCAAGGTCTACCTGGTCAACACCGGCTGGACCGGCGGCGGCTACGGCGTGGGTAAACGCTTCAACATCCCGACCACTCGCGGCGTGATTGCAGCCATCCAGAGCGGCGCGTTGATCGGTGCGCAAACCGAACACCTGGATACTATCAACCTCGACGTGCCATTGGCCGTACCCGGCGTTGAAACCGGCCTGCTGAACCCACGCAACACCTGGGCTGACAAGGCTGCCTACGACGAAGCGGCGAAGGCGCTGGCTGGCCTGTTCATCGAAAACTTCAAGAAGTTTGAAGTGAGTGATGCGATCAAGGCGGCGGGTCCTAAGTTGTAAGATTCTCTGGTTGTAAAAAAGCCGCCTCTTAAGTAGGCGGCTTTTTTATGCGCGAACGATTAGTCGGCGATGTGCAGTACCACTGCACCGACCAGCACCAGCACGACGCCTGCCACCTGCACCGCTGACAATCGTTCCTTGAAAAACACGAACCCCAGAATCGCCGCAATGCCTCCCGACAGCGTACTGATCACGGTCACCACCGACACCGAGCCGGCCATCGCGCCCCACGAAAACGCCGAGAACCCGCCGAGATTCATCAAGCTCGCCCCGGTCAACGTCGCGCAGTTTTTCAGCGGCGGGATCTTCAGGCCATCCTTGATCTTCAGCACCATCACCACCAGCACGCACAGGCCCACCAGGTAACCCAGCCACAACATGGTGATCGGCCCCAACGCCGGCAGTGTGTAGCGGCCTTGCAGCCAGAAACTGGTGCCGTACAAGGTTGCGGCGAACATGGCGTAGGTAATCGACAGGCGCGGGTTGTTGTGGGGCGTACCGTTGTCCTTGTGAATGCTGGACAGCACAACGCCGATCACGCATAAAGCGATGCAGCCCAGTTGTACCAGGCTGATGTGCTCACCGCTGGCCCAGGACAGCAGGGTGGTCACCACTCCATAGGACGTCACCAGCGGCGCGACGATGGCCGCTTTGCCCAAGGCAAAGGCTTTGGACAGTGCAAGGGCGCCCGACACCGTCAGCAGGGCGGCGGCGATACCCAAAAGCCAGACGCTGAATGGCGTATCAAGGGATTTGAAAAGGAAGGCCGGGAAAATGACCAGCAGGAGGGTCATGATCAAAAAGCCGAGGGCTTGGCCGAAATACACCGCGCGTTTAACGCCAACGGCGCGGGCGTTGAGGCCCACCAGAAAGTCCGTGCCACCCCAGAGCAGGGCGGCCAGCAGGCCCATTGTTACGTCCATGTAAGGTCCTTGTTTGTATACCGATCGCCAGCTTGGCGCAGTCTCAATGTGGGAGCGGGCTTGCTCGCGAATGCAATGTATCTGTAACGCAAATATTGGCTGACACGCCGCATTCGCGAGCAAGCCCGCTCCCACATTGTGTGCTCAGTGTTGCTCAGGTCAGCTCAGGTTTTCCAGCGTTTGCGTGTCCCACCTGTGGGTCTTGATCGCCAGGTAGAGCATGCCGATGGTCAACGGTATTTTGTCGCCACGGCCTTTGGCGCGACGCTTCAGGAACACGTCGAACACCGGCGGCTGGAAATAACGATAAGCGTCGTAGTCACCCAGGTCGACCCCGAAATCCTGTTCCAGCGCCTCCATGAATTGCTTGGCCTCAACGCCATCGCAAGCAAGGTCGAAGTTGAGCGAGGTTTGCAGGCTAATGGTCTTGTGTTTCGGCAGACCGATTTCTTCATGTAGCAATTGCAGGAGTTGCTGCATGACAGGGTCTTCGGGGAGGTTGGGGGCCAGGTTCATGGTTGGGGTGCGTAGGAGTGGGTGAGGAGGCCTTTTACGTTGCAGGCGGTATTTGTTTCGCGTGATGAAGAGAGTCAAACCTATCAAAAACAAGGCCAGGGGAAGAAGTTGAATGTTCAGGACAATGGCGATGTGGGGTAGCCAGAACAACAGAAGCAGTCCCGTTACGATGAAGGTAACGGCGAAACGCGTTCTTAACGTGCAGTCAGTGATTTTGTAATACAGCAGCAGATGGAGAGCGAATAATAGCGCTGTTTGTAGGTAAAGCCATTGACTAAAATTCATCTGGAGTACACATGCATTGAGACGCTTGAGCGCTGCGGGCCTATGCCACCGCTGACCTGAGCATCCAGGCCAATGACGATGTCTGCGCTGTGAAAGTTGCGGATCCTGCGAGAAATCAAATCGCTGATAGCGTTCTCGACTATCGACTCTGCTTTGCTGGATATGATCCCGACAGGGGCTGCCACTGCGCCAGAAATGATGTCTTTTATGAGGTTGTTCCGATTGTTCAAGCTATCTGCCTGCTTCCTGGTCAGTGGCTTTGAGACGACCACTGTCATGACGCAGGGTAGATCTCGGGCGAGCATCTTTTCGTACAACTTCTGAAGCCGCAAGCGGACCTCTATCGCTGAAGCTTTTGCTTCCAGCAAGCAAAGTGTGGCTAGCTCTTGTCGATTGTTTGGCATCACGGTGAGTCGAATTACCGTGAAAGTGATGCCATAGTGGCCGATATATTGAGTCCTTTCGATGTTCACGGTTTTTCCGAGACAGTTGATAGGAAGTTATTTTCAGGCGGCTACGCGTAACTGGTATAGAGGGTTGAACGGGTATTTGAAGCAGTTTGGGAAACGGACGACGCGCCGTTTTTTGGTTTCTTACAATGCCTTCCTGCATTTTATGACTTGATACCGATTCTGCCGGCTGAACCGAGCAGATGTGGAAACCGGGCTAGCCCTAAGGCCTTTTGTAGGAGCGAGCTTGCTCGCGAAAAACGTCAACGGTAACGCGTCCTTCCTGGATAAACGCGGTGCCTGTGAGTTTTTCGCGAGCAAGCTCGCTCCTACGGGTATTAGGGCTTGCCCGCGATGGCGGTGTGTCAGGTTTGGAAACGTAGTCCGATACGCCGCCATCGCAGGCAAGCCAGTTCCCACAGGTTTAGCTGTGTAGCGGATTGCTGTGTGGTGGCTGATCGGTCGCTGGTGGCAGTTGTACGTGTTGAGTAGCTTCCAGCAAATCACAGCCGTCCTGAACGAGCAGGTACAGCGCATTGATGATGTGGGATATGTCTTTGAGGTCGGCGTGTTCGAAGGTCAGGCAGGAGAAGGTTTCCAGTAAGTCGCTGGCGGCGCGGATGCGCTGGTGGGCGGCAGATTGGATGTCTTCGGCTGATGCTTGAGTGTCGATGAGAAGCGGGTGAGTGTCGGTGAAGTTGGTGCGTAGCTGACGATAGCGATTGGTGGGAAGGTTCGGCTTTGTCATCACAGTGTTCCAATACAGATTCAAAGAAATACGCCAGAAGAGCTGGCACGTTGTCTCTGCTGTTTTTCGGGTGACCAAGCCCGGTCGCTGAATTGGTAGCGACGAGCCCATCCTTAAAAGTGAGTTTGTTCTCGAGCAATAAACAGATGGTTTAGGCGTTCGAAGTTCGATCAGACACTGAGAGGCCTGCCGATACACCGCTCAAAAATCGCTTCCAATCCCCGATAGTCACACGCCACCGCATCAATATTCGCGGGTATCCAGGCCGCATGTTTTACCAGCCACCAATTCACCGAAAACCCCGCATTCACGATGATCTGTTCAAACAGGATCCGCTGCGCCCGTCCATTTCCCTCGCGGAAGGGATGAATGACATTCAGGTCGCCATAAGCTTCAGCGATTTGACGCACAAGGTCAGCCTGAGTCGCACCGACATACCAATTGGCGTCTTGCATATGCTGGACGATTTTCGCTGCTTCTGGGGGGATACGCTCCGGGGTGCAAAACAGCGTGTCGCCTTTCTGGATGTTGACGCTGCGCAGTTCGCCGGCCCAGTCATAAATGTCACCGAACAGGACGCGGTGAATGTGTTGCAGGCGATCGAGGTCGTAGGGCGGCGGAAAGAGTGGAAGGTTGCCTACGGCGATTTCGGATAATTCCCGCTCGGCCTGATGCAAGCGTGCTTCATCGAGCAAATCGAGGCGGTTGCGCAGGATGCTGCTACCGGGATAGCAGTACGGGTCCTGGCCCACCCCGTATTTGTCGAGCATCAGCGTGAGGTGTTGCGGTACTTGGCAAGGACGGCTTCGCGGGTCGGCAGGGGTTTGTCGACGTCGGTCGGTTGGGTATCGAACCCTTCCAGGCGCAGGCTGGCCAGGTAATTGGAACGGCGGATCTTGTGATAGTGATCCTGTTTTTGCTCAAACGTCAGTTCGCTCATCGCTGCGTCCTCTTGGAAAGCAAGGCTTGATTGTAGCGCAATGCGTAGCTCGGTAGGCGGGATAAAAAACCCGTCACAATCTGTATAAAAAATCTGCCAGCGAGCTCATTTCAGCGTATGTTTCACCGCAAAATCTTGTAGGGCGATTCCGCCCACTACTTAAAGGGAGTTAAGCATGGGTTTGCTTCGTGTCGCCTCGGCGATGTCTTTGTGTGCGGTGGCGTTTTCTGTCCAGGCCGAGCAGTTGCCGATTGAGGTGCTGAGTGCGGTGGTCAAGGACCAGAAAATCGCCGATGCCGAAGTGCTGCTGCAACGTAATGGTGCACAGAACGTGGTGGGCCGTACCAACGCGCAAGGCCAGGTCACGCTGACCAGTGAGGCGGCTGACGATGCCAGCAACCTGCTGATCATCAAGAAGCCTGGCTATTCCAACCTGGTGGTGAAGTGCCCGTGCAAAGGCATGACCTATGCCATCAGCCCGGTGATGGAAAACCTCGACGGCCTGCGTGTGGTGTTGACCTGGGGCAAGGCTCCGCGCGACCTCGACTCCCATATGATCTTCCCCGGCAATAACATCTTCTTCAACAATAAAAAGGGCACCGACGCCGAACTGGACGTGGATGACACCGACAGCTATGGCCCGGAAACCATCACCCTGCAGAAAAAGCACTACGGCGAAAGCTACGTCTATGCCGTGCACGACTATTCCAACAGCGGCTCTCCCACCTCCAGCGAGTTGTCCAACAGTGAGGCCAAGGTGTTCGTGTACATGGGGCAATCCCTGGTACGCACCTACTATGTGCCGCAGAACCGCACCGGCAACCTGTGGACCGTGTTCCGCATGACCGGCAGTGGCGACTTCCAGGACATCAACACCTTCACCGGCGTGAGAGTCGGCGCCGAAGATGTGCTCAACGAGGTCAAGCCGTTGCTGGATGACAGCGTGGCCGTCACCGCCGTGACGGTGAGCTCGTCGGTACAGGCCGATGCGAAAAAGCTGAACCTCAAGGGCGAAGCGGCCTACCAGGCCGGTAACCTGGACCAGGCCATCGACTTCTTCCGTCAAGCCATCGAGCTGGATAACGGCTTCGGCAAGGCTTACGGCAACCTGGGCCTGGCGTATCAGAAAGCCGGTAATACCGCGGAGTCGATCTGGGCCAACCGCAAGGCTATCGCCCTGGCCACCGGTACCAATGCCGCGACCGTGCGTGCCGGTGCTTACTACAACATTGCACGCATCTATGAAGCGGCCGGCCAGTTCCCGGATGCGTTGCGTCATTACCAGTTGGCCAAAGAGCAAAAGGCCAACCCGGTGTACGACACGGCGATTGAGCGGGTGCAGAACCGCTGATTCAGCTGTAGCTCGGTTGTGAAATGTGGGGGAGGGCTCGCCAGCCCCCCACATTTTTAATCTGCTGCTTCCTGTTACGTTCTCAGAAAACTCCCACTTCGGCCCTGGGCCATCCCTCCCCCTGTGTATCATCCTGTCTCTTTTTTCCTTGCGACCTTTCTCGATTCGCCGAACTTACTGGGCTACGTTTTTAAGCCACGTTCAGCGGTCAATGGAGTGACAGCCTTATGCACGACACCCTCCAGCAGGTCTTTGGTTACCCTCACTTTCGCTTGGGCCAGGAAGAGACGGTCAGCGCCGTTCTGGCCGGGCGATCTGCCGCCGCCATTTTCCCTACGGGCTCGGGCAAATCCTTGTGCTATCAGCTGTCGGCCGTGTTGCTGCCGCACCTCACGCTGGTGGTATCGCCTTTGCTGGCATTGATGCAGGACCAGTTGGGTTTTCTGCAACGCCATGGCATTTCGGCGGGCAGTATCGATTCGGCCCAGAGCCGTGATGAGGCCAATGATGTCATGGCCCGTGCGCGATCGGGCGAACTCAAGATCCTGATGATTTCCGTGGAGCGTTTGAAGAACGAGCGTTTCCGTAATTTCCTGAACAGCGTGCAGATCTCGTTGCTGGTGGTGGACGAGGCGCACTGTATTTCCGAGTGGGGCCACAACTTCCGTCCGGATTATTTGAAGCTGCCGGACTACCAGCGCCAGTTCAACATCCCGCAGGCGCTATTGCTGACGGCCACGGCCACACCCAAGGTGATCGCCGACATGCAGGCCAAGTTCGCCATTGCTGCCGGGGATGTAGTGACCACGGGCTTCTATCGGCCCAACCTCAACCTGCTGGTGGAACCGGTCAGCGGCCACGACAAACGCCGCAGGCTGGTGGAGTGGATGAAAGCGCGGGCCAACCAGCCGAGTATCGTCTACGTCACCTTGCAGAAAACCGCCGAACAGATTGCGGAGCATCTGAACCGCCACGGTATTCAGGCCGAGGCTTATCACGCGGGGCTGCCCCATGAAAAGCGCGAGGGTATCCAGCAGCGTTTCATGGGCGGGCGTTCCAATTGCATTGTCGCAACCATCGCGTTTGGCATGGGCATCGACAAGAGTGATATCCGCAATGTCGTGCACTTCGACTTGCCCAAGTCCATCGAGAACTACAGCCAGGAGATCGGCCGCGCCGGGCGTGACGGGCAGCCATCGGATTGCCTGGTGTTGGCCAACCGCGACAGCCTCAATGTGCTGGAAAACTTCGTGTACGGTGACACGCCGGAGCAGGAAGGCATTCGTCGTGTGCTGGAGGAGTTGCAGGCGGCGCGCAGCGAAGGGCAGTGGGAGTTCTTGCTCAGGTCGCTGTCGGACCACAGCAATATTCGCGAGCTGCCGCTCAAGACGCTCTTGGTGCAGTTGGAGCTCAAGGGCGTGATCGCACCGCGCTATGCGTTTTATGCGGAATACCGTTTTAAATACGTAATCGAACCCGAGGCCTTGTTGGCGCGTTTTTCCGGCGAGCGGCAGCAGTTTGTCGCGGCGATCATCCAGGTATGCAAGCGCGCTAAAACCTGGGCGACGGTGGATTTCGACGCGCTTTATCAACAGCACAATGCCGAACGTAGCCGGGTGGTGAAGGCGCTGGATTATTTTCAGGAGCAGGGCCTGATCGAACTCGAAAGCAAGCAGATGACTGAGGTCTACAGTTTGCTCGACACCGATTTTGACCCGCAGGCGCTAAGCGCCGAGTTATACACAGGCTTCAAGCAGCATGAGGTGACGGAGGTCGCGCGGATCCACACTATGCTCGACCTGTTCGCCACTGAGCACTGCCTGGGGCAACGCCTGGCGCGCTACTTTGGTGATGAAAATGCGCCCCAGCGTTGCGGGCATTGTTCGGTGTGCCACGGCCAGGTTGCCCATCTGCCGGCACCGCCGAGCCTGCCGCCGCTTGTGGATAAAAACTTCATGGGGCTGTGCGGTGATTTTATCCACAGGCATCATGAGTACACGGGGCACTTGCCGAATGCGGAGCGTTTGACGCGTTTTCTTGGCGGTATCAGCGTACCGTTGTTTACCAAGTTGAAGGCGCGGGGCATTCCCGGTTTTGCTGCGCTGGAAGACTACCCCTACGCTGAGGTGCGCGACTGGGCCCATGCTCAATTGGATCAACTTTGACGAGACTTGCCGATGCCTGACTCAACGCCTGTGCGCGACGATTACCGCCACTTCCAGCCGATCACCACGCGTTGGCATGACAACGATGCCTACGGCCATGTGAATAATGTCACTTACTACAGCTTCTTCGACACCGCCGTTAATACCTACCTGATCGAACAGGGCGGGTTGGATATTCATGACGGTGAGGTGGTGGGGTTTGTGGTGAGTTCTGCCTGCGATTACTTTGCGTCGATTGCGTTTCCCGAGCGCATTGAAATCGGCCTGCGGGTGGGCAAGCTGGGCAATAGCTCGGTGCAGTATGAGCTGGCGGTTTTCAAGGTGGGTGAGCAGGAGGCGTGTGCGGCGGGGCGCTTTGTCCATGTGTTTGTGGACCGAACGTCGAACCAGCCAGTGCCGATTCCGGGGATGTTGCGCGAGGCGATGCAGCGCTTGGTGGTTTGAGGGCACCTGCAAGCAACCCATACCAAATGTGGGAGCCGGGCTTGCCCGCGATGGCGCAGTATCAGGCAATACGTCTAAACCTGATTCACTGCGATCGCGGGCAAGCCCGGCTCCCACACTGGATGTGCTCGTCAGAGCACGTATTTATCAGTCGCGATAACGATGCTTGTTCTTGCGATGCCCATAGGCATGGCCGCGGCCTGGGTGGCCATCGCGGTAGTAGCGACGATCGTCACGGTCACGATCGCGGTAATGGCGGCTGTCGCGATCACTTTCGTTACCCATGTAGTTGCCCAGCGCACCGCCCGCGCCACCGCCGGCTGCTGAGCCGACCAATGCACCGGTACTACCGCCGACGCTGCGCCCCAAGACGTTGCCGCCGGCTGCGCCGAGTGCGCCACCAATGGCTGCTTCGCCACGGCTACGCTTGTCTGCGCCGACCGCGCTACCGCCAGCGCCGCCCAGGGCCGCGCCGATGGTCGAACCGGTGTTGCCGCCCAGCTGCTGGCCGACAACGGAACCTAGAACCCCACCCAATGCGCCGCCGACACCGGCTTCGGTGGTGCCGCCTGCCATGGCTGCGCCACTGACCAGGCCAAGGGACAACAAGAGAATCGAGGAGAACTTCATTCAGGGAAACCTCAAGGGATGACGGCGCGATCCTGAGGTTGTATCGAGCCGCTGACAATCGAAATCCGACCGGCGGCAGAGGTTGTATACAATTTGCTAAGTTGCTGTTTTGTATAGGGAACTTAAGTCGTTTTTGCAGGTCTTTAGTTACTTCGGAAGGGCCGCTTTTATGCAAAAGCGGCCTTTTTTTGTGCCTGCAGAATGTGCGGTGCTTGTGCTGGCCTCTTCGCGAGCAAGCCCGCTCCCACACTTGGAATGCATTTCAAATGTGGGAGCGGGCTTGCTCGCGAAAGCGGTAGTTCAAACAATAAGATCCCGGGTCAGGCCGAGCGCGCCATGATTAACCCAGTATCACTCGCCGCCTCCAGACGAATCGCAACGAACTTCGATGTTGGCGTGTGGCTACCGTCGCCAGTACTTTCCAATGGCACCAACGGGTTCACTTCCGGATAGTAAGCCGCCGCCTGCCCCGCCGGAATATCAAATGCCAGCAGCGTAAAGCCCTTCACGCGGCGCTCACGACCGTCTTCCCACAGCGACACGATGTCTGCCTTCTGCCCCGGCTTGAAGCCCAGGCGGATGATGTCGGCTTCGTTGACGAACAGCACATCCCGCTGGCCTTTGACCCCGCGATAACGGTCGTCCAGGCCATAGATGGTGGTGTTGTACTGATCATGGGAGCGCATCGACTGCATGATCAGGTCCGGCACCCGGCCCGTGGCGTGGGTGCGTTCGTGAATCAGGTCTTTGGGCAAGATGTTCGGGCGGAAGTTGGCGCGGCCCGACGGTGTGTTCCAGCGGCGTGCGCCGGCGGAGTTGCCCAGGTAGAAGCCACCTGGGTGTTTGATCTTCTCGTTGAAGTCCTTGAAGCCTGGGATGGTGTCGGCGATCAGGTCGCGGATGCGTCCGTAGTCGGCCACCAGCCAGTTCCAATCCACGGGCGTGCTGCCCAGCGTGGCGGCAGCAATGCCTGCCAGAATCGCCGGCTCGGACTTCATCAGTTTCGACAGCGGTTGCAGTTGGCCGTTGGAGCCGTGGACCATGCTGAACGAGTCTTCCACCGTCACCGCTTGCGGGCCGTCGGCCTGGATGTCGATGTCGGTGCGGCCCAGGCACGGCAGGATCAACGCATCTTTACCGTGCATCAGGTGGCTGCGGTTGAGCTTGGTGCTGATCTGCACGGTCAGGTCGCAATTGCGCAGTGCTTCAAAGGTGCGCGTGCTGTCTGGCGTGGCTTGGGCAAAGTTGCCGCCCAGGCCGATAAAGACTTTGGAGCGGCCTTCAAGCATGGCGTGAATCGCTTCCACCACGTTATGGCCATTGTCTCGCGGCACCTGGAACTGGAAACGACGCTCCAGTGCGTCCAGAAACGCCACCGGTGGGCGTTCGTTGATGCCCATGGTGCGGTCGCCCTGCACGTTACTGTGGCCGCGCACCGGGCACAGCCCGGCGCCTGGGCGGCCGATATTGCCGCGCAGCAGCATCAGGTTGGCGATTTCCTGGATGGTCGGCACCGAGTGGCGGTGCTGGGTAATCCCCATCGCCCAGCACATGATCACATTCTTGCCTTTGGCGTACATGCGTGCCGCTTGTTCGATCTCCACCAGGGTCAGGCCGGACTGCTCGACGATCTCCTCCCACGAGGTGTCGTCGATCTGACCCAGGTATTCCAGCACGTTGGTGGTGTGTTCGTTGAGGAAGTCGTGGTCGAACACCGCGTCCTTGCCTTCGGCCAGGGCTTGGCGTTCCCACAGCAGCAGGAATTTGGCCATGCCGCGCAAGATCGCCATATCGCCACCCAGCGCCGGGCGGAAGTAGGCGGTGTTGGTCGGCTTGTCACCGTTGGTGAGCATTTCCAGCGGATGCTGCGGGTGCTGGAAGCGCTCCAGGCCACGCTCTTTCAGTGGGTTGATACACACCACCTGGGCGCCGCGCTTCACTGCTTCGCGCAGCGGTTCAAGCATGCGTGGGTGGTTGGTGCCGGGGTTCTGGCCCCAGACGAAAATGGCATCGGCATGCTCGAAGTCATCAAAGGTCACGGTGCCTTTACCCACGCCCACGCTCTGTGCCAGGGCTACACCGCTGGCTTCGTGGCACATGTTCGAGCAGTCCGGGAAGTTGTTGGTGCCATAGGCGCGTACAAACAGCTGGTACAGGTAGGCGGCTTCGTTGCTGGCGCGGCCCGAGGTGTAGAACTCGGCCATGTTCGGGCTTGGCAATGCGTTGAGATGCTTGCCGACCAGGTCGAAGGCGGCTTCCCAACTGATGGGCGCGTAGCGATCGGTCTGGGCGTCATAGCGCATCGGCTCGGTCAGGCGGCCCTGGTATTCCAGCCAATAGTCGCTTTGCTCCAGCAACGCTGTGACGCTGTGCTTGGCGAAGAAGGCCGCATCGACGCGGCGCTTGGTGGCTTCCCAGTTGACTGCCTTGGCGCCGTTTTCGCAGAACTTGACCATGCCGCTTTCCGGCGAGTCGCCCCAGGCGCAGCCCGGGCAGTCGAAGCCGCCGTTCTGGTTGGTCTTGAGCATCATGCGCAGGTTTTTCAGGGCGTTGTCGCTGGTCAGCCAGGCTTGCGCCACGCTGATCAGGGCGCCCCAGCCACCGGCTGGGCCCTTGTAGGGCTTGTAGCGTGGGGTTGGGGTCTGGTCGGCTTGGTGGTGAAGGCTCATGGCTGGTGCTCCATCGCAGGGCTATAGACCCGTGGCGCGCTTTTTTGCGGCAGGTGGATGAGGTTGAGGTTGTGCCGGCGCGCCCATTGCAGGGCCAGGCCGGTGGGCGACGACAGGCTGACCAGGGTCTGGATGCCCGCGCGCAAAACTTTCTGAATCAATTCCAGGCTGCAGCGGCTGGTAACAATCGCCAGGCCGCCGTCGGTCGGAATCTTTTGGCGGATCAACGCGCCAATCAATTTATCCAGAGCGTTATGCCGACCGATGTCTTCGCGACCCATCAGCAATTCGCCCTGGCTATTCATAAACACTGCCGCATGCACGGCACCGCTGTGTTGGCCCAGGGGTTGGAATGCGCTGATACGTTGGCGCAGGCCATCGAGCCACTGCGCCGGCGGCAAGGGCGCGCCGGGCAGTATCTGGAGGTCGGGCAATGCTTGCTCCACCGCTTCCACGCCACAGAGGCCGCAGCCGCTGGTGCCCGCCAATTGGCGGCGTTGCTGCTTGAGGTTCCAGAACGCGCGGCTGGACACCTGTACCTGAGCATACTGGGCAGCCCCTGAACCGCTGATTTTCAGATCATAAATGTCGTTAACGTCGGTGATAATGCCGCTGCCGAGGCTGAAACCTACAATGAAGTCTTCCAGGTCCGTAGGCGTTACCAGCATCACCGCCTGGCTGATATCGTTATAGGCAATCGCCAACGCCACTTCTTCGGCCAGCGCAGTGCTGGCGACTTCTGTGTGTTCAAGATTGCAATAGTGATAGCTCTGGCTGGCGACGGGCGCGGTCGATTCTAGAGCGGGCGCCGCGCAGTGAGGGCGCTTGGCGTTCATGGGGCAGTACCACCGGCGGATTGATCAGTGTTTAGACTAGGCGCGACAAAGGGTCACGTCTAATCGCCAGTATTGATCTATTGATAGAGGGCGTCGATCAAGGTTCACCGGCGTTTTCGTCGGGCTTATTCCAGGCAGGGGTGATTGGGATACTTTTGAGTCTTTAGCCAGTCTGGAACCCAAGTCGGCAGGACTGGTCTAGTCTTGGGCATCTGGAAATTAAATCCCAAGGAGAGCGCACCATGAGTATTTTTAGCTTTATCAAAGAAGCCGGCGAAAAGATTGTCGACCTGTTGACGCCGGGTAATGCGAACGCCAGTGAGCAGTTGAAGGAGCATGTGAGCAAGGTGGGCCTGGGTAATCCAAACGTGCAGACCACGGTGGATGGCGACAAGGTCACAGTGACCGGTGAAGTGGCCACGCAGGAAGAGAAAGAAAAGATCCTTTTGGCGCTGGGCAACATTGCTGGCGTGGCAAGTGTGGATGACCAGATCACTGTCCCTGGCCCTGCAGTTGCCGCTGCTCGTTTCGTCGTAGTGAAAAAGGGCGATACCCTCAGCGCGATTTCCCTGGCGGTGTACGGTAATGCCAACCAGTACAACAAGATTTTCGAGGCTAACAAGCCACTGTTGTCGCACCCGGACAAGATCTACCCAGGCCAGACACTGCGTATCCCTGAGTAATACGCAGGATAAAATGAGCAAGCTCGCCCTTTTGTAGGAGCGAGCTTGCTCGCGAAAAACTCACAGGCACCGCGTTTATCCAGGAAGTACGCGTTATCGTTGACGTTTTTCGCGAGCAAGCTCGCTCCTACATAAGTCCGGCAATGAGTTCTCGATAGTCCCCGACGGCTAAAAATTCTGCAGTGTCCTTGGGTCCTTTCTTGCTATCAGGCTCTTTCACGGCCAGTAAATGCCCTACTCCGAAATCCCGGGCGCTGCGCAGGATCGGCAAGGTGTCGTCTATAAACAGGCTACGGGCCGGGTCAAAGTGGATATCCGCTTGCAGGGCTTGCCAGAATTGCGGGTTTTCCTTGGGAAAACCGTAGTCGTGAGAGCTGATCAATCGCTCGAAATACGGCGCCAGTTCAATGCGTTCCAACTTCAATGACAGCGAATCACGATGAGCGTTGGTGATCATGATCACGCGCTTGCCGGCCTGTTTGATCGCCGCCAGGAACGTATCGGCATCCGGGCGCAGGGCAATCAGGTGGGCGGTTTCCAGCTTGAGTTCGCGCACCGGGATCTTGAGTTCAGTGCTCCAGAAATCCAGGCAATACCATTGCAACTGTCCCGCGTTACGCTCAAACAGCGGTTGCAGCTCCATTTCGGCCATGGCCTGGCTCACACCGTGCAGTTCGGCGTAGCGCTGGGGCAGGTGCTCCATCCAGAAGTGGTTGTCGTAATGCAGGTCGAGCAGGGTGCCGTCCATGTCCAGCAGGACGGTGTCGATGGCGTGCCAGGGCAGAGAGGGCATGGTGGGGTCTCATGTAAGTAAAGATATCCGACACAGACAATCGGAAAAGCCACGGTATAGTAACCCGATCACGCCAAGGAGCCGTTTATGCGCCAGAAACCCACTGTCCTCGCCCGCGAAATAGTCGCCAGTAGCCGTTTGTTCCGCGTGGAGGAAGTGCAATTGCGCTTTTCCAATGGCGTTGAGCGCACCTACGAGCGTCTTGTCGGGCGTGGCACGGGCTACGGAGCCGTGATGATTGTAGCGATGATCGATGAAGATCATGCATTGCTGGTGGAAGAATACTGCGGCGGCACTGACGAATATGAATTGTCATTACCCAAAGGCTTGATCGAGCCCGGCGAAGACGTGCTGGCGGCGGCAGACCGCGAACTCAAGGAAGAGGCCGGCTATGGCGCACGGCAGTTGGAGCACATCACCGAGCTGTCATTGTCGCCTGGTTATATGAGCCAGAAAATCCAGGTGGTGCTGGCTACCGATCTTTATGAAGAGCGCCTTGAAGGTGATGAGCCCGAGCCGATGCGGGTAGACCGAGTCAACCTGCGTGAGCTATCGGCGTTGGCGCAAAACGAGCAATTCAGCGAAGGTCGCGCCCTGGCGGCGCTGTATCTGGTCAGAGACCTGTTGACCCAGCGTGGAGCGTTCAACGCATGAGCGAACTGTTTTTAGGTCACCCGTTTATCGCCCCGGTCATTGAGCTGGCGCGCCAGGCCGGTGAAGCCATCCTGCCGTACTGGCGTGCCGATGTGGCCGTGACCTCCAAAGCGGACGATTCCCCCGTGACGGCTGCCGACTTGGCTGCCCACCATCTGATTCTCGCAGGCCTCACCGCGCTGGACCCAAGCATTCCAGTGCTGTCTGAAGAGGACGCCGATATCGATCAGAGTGTGCGTGCCGGCTGGCAGCGCTGGTGGTTGGTGGACCCTTTGGATGGCACCAAGGAATTCATTTCCGGCAGTGAAGAATTCACCGTCAATATTGCCTTGATCGAACAGGGCCGCGTGGTGTTCGGCGTGGTGTCGATACCGACCACTGGCCGTTGCTACTTCGGCGGCGCGGGCCTGGGGGCTTGGCGGTCGGACGTCAATGCGGCGCCCAAGCAGATTCAGGTACGCCAGACCAGGGCGGCGGGCGAGGCCTTTACCGTGGTGGCCAGCCGTCGTCATACCAGCCCTGAGCAGGAGCGTCTGTTAGATGGTTTGAGCGAGGGCTTGGGCGAGTTGAAACTGGCCAATATCGGCAGTTCGTTGAAGTTTTGTTTGTTGGCCGAGGGCAGTGCCGATTGTTATCCGCGCCTGGCACCGACCTCGCAGTGGGATACCGCAGCGGCCCAGGGTGTATTGGAAGGAGCGGGGGGTGAAGTGCTGGAGTTGAATGGCAAGCCGTTCAGCTACCCGGCGCGGGAATCGCTGTTAAATCCGTTCTTTCTGGCGTTGCCAGCCAAGGCCGCGTGGCGTGAGCGGCTGTTGACCCTGGCCAGATCTTAAGGCCACTGCGGATTAAAACTGTGGGAGCGGGCTTGCTCGCGAATGCGCAGTGTCAGTCACCGAAGATATCGACTGATATACCGCATTCGCGAGCAAGCCCGCTCCCACATTTGTCTTGTGTAACGACTGCTAGCGATGCAGGACGTACTGGCCGGTAAAGACGACAGCACGCTCCTCACTGCCTTCATTCACAATCCACGTCTGTAGCGCCAATCGCGCCCGCCCATAGCGCTGATAGGTCGCCACAAAGCGTTTCCACACCTTCTCCTGCGGCGCCGCGCAAATGGCTGTCGCGTCTTGCGTCACCGGCAGTGGGTAGCTGATCTGCCCTTCCTGAATCACGATATGCCCGTCTTCAATCCCGGCTTCACGCAGCTTCAGGTGCAGCCAACCCCAACCCGCCAGCACCGCGCCGCAGTAGAGGCTGCCGCCAAACATGGTGCTCTTGTGGTTGATATTGGCCTGCAAGGGCAGGTGCAGTTGCAGTTGGTCGTGTTGCCAGTCGAGCACCTTGAGGCCCATTTCCCGCGTGAGTGGGATGTCATGGTGAAGGATGGATTCCAGGTAACGGCTATCGCGGCTCATGGCGGCCTCTTCGTGGGTAGACGATGTCATTCGTCGTCGGCGCTCTGGCTGGCACTGTCGGCGAAGTTCAGGCCGTGTTTGCGCAGTTTGTCATGCAAGGTTTTGCGCGGCACGCCCAGGGCTTCGGCGAGGCTGCGCACGGAGCTGTGGGGGCGGGTCAGTTCGGCGGCGATCAGGCTTTTTTCGAACTGTTCGACTTGCTCGCTCAGGCCTCCTGGCGTGGAGGTCAGCACGCCGGCGGCGGGATGGTCCTGGGTGTTGTCCAGGGCCAGCTCCAGGCCGAGGGCGAAACGCTCCGCGGCGTTTTGCAGTTCCCGCACATTGCCCGGCCAGCTGTGGCGCAGCAACAGCGCGCGCTGGCCCGGTTGCAGTTCGTGCAAGGGCAGGCCGTGACGGCTGCTGGCCTCATCGGTGAAGTGCTGGAACAGCATCAGCGCATCTTCACCCCGTTCACGTAGCGGTGGTATGCGCAGCGGCGCAACATTGAGGCGGTAATACAAGTCGGCACGGAAACGGCCCTGGTCAGCGGCCTGGCGCAGGTCTTCCTTGGTGGCGGCGATAATGCGGATGTCCAGCGGGATCAGCTGATTGCCACCCAGGCGTTCCACTACGCGCTCCTGTAAAAGGCGCAGCAACTTGACCTGTACATCCAGGCTCATGCTTTCAATTTCATCCAGAAACAGCGTGCCGCCATTGGCAAACTCGAACTTGCCGATGCGGCGCTTTTGCGCCCCGGTAAACGCGCCGGGTTCATGACCGAACAGTTCGCTTTCCACCACCGATTCCGCCAGGGCCCCGGCGTTGATCGCGACAAACGGGCCGCTGCGTCGGCTTGAGAGGTCGTGCAGGGCGCGGGCGACGACCTCCTTGCCCGCCCCGGTTTCGCCGAGGATCAGCACATCGGCCTTGGTCGCGGCCAGTGCACCGATTTGCTCGCGCAGGCGCAACATCTGTGGCGAGTGCCCTACCAGGCGCGTGCTCAGTTGCTGGCGGTCGCTGAGGGCCAGGCGCAGGCTGCGGTTGTCCAGCACCAGCCGGCGCAGGGCCAGGGCACGGCGCACGCTGTCGAGCAGCGCGTCACTGGCGAAGGGTTTTTCCAGGAAGTCATAGGCCCCGGCACGCATGGCCTGCACCGCCAACGGTACATCGCCGTGGCCGGTGATCAGCAGCACCGGCAGGTCTGGGTCCTGGCCGTGCAATTCAGCTAGCAGTTCCAGGCCGTCCATGCCGGGCATGCGGATGTCGCTGACCACCACGCCCGGCCAGTCGCGGGACAGGCGTGCGGTGAGCCCGGTGGCTTCGCCCAGGGGCAGGACTTTCAGGCCGGCCAGGTCCAGGGTCTGGCACAGGGCCTGACGCAGGTGTGGATCGTCGTCGATCAAGACCACCTGAATCGAGTTGTCGATACTCATACACTGCGGTCCTCGGACGGTTGCAGACTGACGCCCGGCGAGCCGGCACGCAATTTCAAGGTTAACAGCGCGCCGCCTTCCTTGTGGTTGGCAAACGACAGTTCGCCGCCAAAGGCGCGCATCAGGGTGTCGCAGATCGCCAGGCCCAGGCCCAGGCCTTGGGTGCGCGTCTTGGTGGTGTAGAAAGGCTCGCTGGCGCGGCCCAGGGCTTCCATGCAAAAGCCCGGGCCGTTGTCGCGAATATACAAGTTGACGCCTTGGGGCGTGGTTTCGGCACTCAGCCACAGTTTGCGTGGCGGGCCTTTTTCGGTGAGGGCGTCCAGAGCATTGGCCAGCAAGTTACCCAGCACCTGGCGCAGGCGAGTTTCACCTGCCTGCACCCACAAGGTCGCCTCTGGCAGGTCGCGGATCAACTCCACCTCCATCGAACGCCGACGCTTGGCCAGCAATGCCAGGGCGTCGTCGAGTGCCGGTTGCAGGGCCACGCTCTCCGGCGCATGCCGGTCGCGGCGGGCGAATGCGCGCAGGTGGGCGATGATCGAGGCCATGCGCCCGGTCAATTCGCTGATCAGCTTGAGGTTGCCGCGGGCATCGTTGGTGCGCTCATGGTCGAGCAGGATTTCGGCGTTTTCGGCATAGCTGCGAATCGCCGCCAGTGGCTGATTCAATTCATGGCTGATACTCGCCGACATGGTGCCCAGCGCCGAGAGTTTACCGGCCTGGACCAAGTCGTCCTGGGCGCGCACCAGTTCTTGCTGGGCATGCTCGCGCTCCAGCACTTCCTGTTTCAGGCGCCGGTTCAGGCCCTCCAGGTCGCTGGTACGCTCGGCCACGCGCATCTCCAACTCGCGGCGGGCCTTGGCTTCGAAGGCGATGCGTTCCAGGTAGTGCCGGCGGCGCTGCATCAGCAACCCCAGCAACAGCATCAGCACCAACAACGTGGCGCCGCCTACGGCGACGACCGTGCGCACCGGACGGTTGATCAGCGAGCGCGGCGCGAGGATTTCCACGTTCCAGCCGGTTTCGGCGATGGCCGTGGATTGGCGCAGCCAAGCGCTGCTGCTGAGGCTCAGTGGCTGCGGGTCGCGGGTGGGGTAGGGCTGGATAGCAATGATGGCCTGGCGTTCTTCGGCGGTCAGTGGCCGCGTGGCGCGGAATCGCCATTGCGGGCGCGAAGTGAGGATCACCACGCCGTTGTGGTCGGTGACCAACAGTTGTTCGGGGGTATTGCCCCACAGGCTTTCAGTGTGGTCCAGGTCGACCTTCACCACCAGCACCCCGATGATAGTATCGCCGTCACGTACCGCTGCTGCGAAGAAGTAGCCGCGCTTGGCCGAGGTGGTGCCCAGGCCGAAGAACCGGCCGAGGCGCCCGGCCATGGCTTCGCTGAAATACGGACGGAAGGAAAAGTTGCGCCCGACAAAGCTGTCTTGTTTGTCCCAGTTGGACGCGGCGAGGGTCTTGCCGGTGGTGTCCATCAAATACATCACCTCTACCCCGGCCTGGGCGGCGACGTCCTTGAGCAACTGGTTGGCACTGACCAGGTGGGTGCTGACGTGGGGCGCGTCCAATGCAGTGCGCAGGGCCGGCAAGTCACCGAGGATCTGCGGCAGTATTTCGTAGCGGTGCAGGGTACCCAACAAGTTGGCGACGTAGAGGTCGAGGGTCTGGCGGTTTTGCCCGGCCAGCTCGCTGCGGTAATAGCGCTCGGCCAAATGCTCCAGCGGCCACAACAGCGGCGCCAGGCACAGAGCCAGCAGAGCTAGGCTGCGCCAGCGGGGTCTTCGCGCAAGGGGTGGGGTCATGGAAGTCGCGCCTGTGGGTACAGGCGCATTATGCCTAGTGCTGCTGCGCAAGACACTCGTGCAATGCGTCCTGCCATTGTGGCTGGCTGACGTGCCATTGCTGTTGCAGGCGTGTGCAGTCCAGGCGCGAGTTCAGCGGGCGCTGGGCGGGGGTCGGGTAGGCGCTGGAAGGGATCGGTTCCAGCTCGGCGCAGGCCTTGCCTTCGGCGCGCAGTTGCTCGCCAATCGCCGCGGCAAAACCGAACCACGAGGTTTCACCCTGGGCGGTGAGGTGGTAAACACCCCAGGCCCCTGCCTTACCGGCCAACCACTGCTCGATCAGCACGCGGGTGCTGTTGGCGATGGTACCGGCCCAGGTCGGCGCGCCGATCTGGTCGGCCACGATGCGCATCTGCGGTTTTTCCTGCAGCAGGCGCTGCATGGTCAGCAGGAAATTCTTGCCATGGCTCGAATAGACCCAGCTGGTGCGCAAGATCAGGTACTGGCCACCTACAGCCGCAATCGCCTGCTCACCCGCCAGCTTGCTCTGGCCGTAGACGCCCAAGGGGTTTGGGGTGTCGTTTTCGGTGTACGGGGCAGGTTTGCTGCCGTCGAACACGTAGTCGGTCGAGTAATGGATCAGCGGGATACCCAGCGCCTTGGCTTCCTCGGCGAGGATGCCGGGGGCGATGGCATTGATGGCGAACGCAGCGTCCGGTTCGCTCTCGGCCAGATCGACGGCGGTGTGGGCCGCCGCGTTGATGATCAGGCCAGGGCGATGGGCGCGCACTTGCTGGCGGATGAGGTCTGCGTCTGCCAGGTCAAGCTGGTCGCGGCCCAGGACGATGAGTTCGCCCAGGTCCTGGAGCCGCTGTTGCAGCTCCTGGGAGACTTGGCCGTGCTGGCCAGTGATGAGGATTTTCATGGGAACAAGTCAGCTTCCATCAGCAGTTTGCCGACCTGATCCTTGGCGGAGAGTTGCGGCGGTTCGGCCAGCTCCCAGTCGATGGCCAGCGTCGGGTCATTCCAGAGAATGCTGCGCTCGGCGCTTGGCTGGTAGTAGTCGGTGGTTTTGTACAGGAATTCTGCGTACTCACTCAATACCACGAAACCATGGGCGAAGCCTTCCGGCACCCAGAGTTGGCGATGGTTCTGTGCCGACAGGCGGACACCCACCCACTGGCCAAAGTTGGGTGAGCTGCGACGGATGTCGACCGCTACGTCCAACACTTCACCGTAGGTGACACGTACCAGTTTTCCTTGAGTGTGTTCAAGCTGATAGTGCAAACCTCGCAGCACGCCTTTTTGCGAGCGTGAGTGATTGTCCTGCACGAAATTACGCTTGAGCCCGGTGGCCGCTTCAAAGGCGCGCGCATTGAAACTTTCGTAGAAGAAACCGCGTTCGTCGCCGAATACCTTTGGCTCGAGGATGAGTACGCCGGGTAGTGTGGTTTCAACTACATTCACTGGGTCTCTCCGGCAAGCGAGTAGAGGTATTGGCCGTAGCCGGTCTTGCCAAAGTACTTGGCGCGCTCCAGCAGATAGTCACGATCGATCCAGCCGTTTTCGTAGGCGATTTCTTCCAGGCAGGCCACTTTCAAGCCTTGGCGGTGCTCGATGGTCTGAACGTAGGTCGAGGCTTCCAACAGGCTGTCATGGGTGCCGGTGTCGAGCCAGGCGAAACCACGACCGAAGCGTTCAACGTGCAGATCGCCACGCTGGAGGTAGGCATTGTTGACGTCGGTGATCTCCAACTCGCCGCGTGGCGACGGCTTGACCGCCTTGGCGATCTTGATCACGTCGTTGTCGTAGAAGTACAGGCCGGTCACCGCGTAGTGGGACTTGGGTTTAGCCGGTTTTTCTTCGATGGACAAGGCGCGGCCTTCGCTATCGAAGTCAATCACACCGAAACGCTCAGGGTCTTTGACCCAGTAGCCGAACACCGTGGCGCCCGAAGGACGCTCGGCGGCGGTGCGCAGTTGATCGCCGAAATGCTGGCCGTGGAAGATGTTGTCCCCCAGGATCAAGCACACAGGGTCATCGCCAATGAACTCTTCACCGATGATAAACGCCTGGGCCAAGCCATCCGGCGAAGGCTGCTCCGCGTAGCTGAAGCGCACACCAAACTGGCTGCCATCGCCCAGCAGGTTCTGGTATTGCGGCAAGTCCACTGGCGTGGAAATCACCAGAATATCCTTGATCCCGGCCAGCATCAGTACCGAGATCGGGTAGTAGATCATCGGCTTGTCATACACCGGCAACAACTGTTTGGACACGCCCAGGGTAATGGGGTGCAAACGCGTGCCGGAACCGCCGGCCAATACAATTCCCTTCATCATGCGATCAAATCCTTCACGTCAGTATTGCCCAGTCGTTCACCTTGATAACTACCGTCTTGGACCCTGCGGCACCATTCCAGGTTATCGAGGTACCACTGCACGGTTTTGCGCAGGCCGGTCTCGAAGGTTTCTTCCGGGACCCAGCCCAGTTCGCGTTCGATTTTGCTGGCATCAATAGCGTAGCGTTGGTCGTGGCCTGGGCGATCCTTGACGAAGGTGATCAGGTCGGTGAATTTCTCCACGCCGGCTGGGCGTTGTGGCGCCAGTTCTTCCAGCAGGGCGCAAATGCCACGTACCACGTCGATGTTTTTCTGTTCGTTGTGGCCGCCGATGTTGTAGGTCTCGCCTACAACCCCAGTCGTCACCACTTTGAGCAGCGCACGGGCGTGATCCTCGACGAACAACCAGTCACGCACCTGCAGGCCATCGCCATACACCGGCAGTGGCTTGCCCGCCAGGGCGTTGAGAATCACCAGCGGGATCAATTTTTCGGGGAAGTGGAACGGCCCGTAATTGTTCGAGCAGTTGGTCAACAGAACCGGCAGGCCATAGGTGCGCTGCCAGGCGCGTACCAGGTGGTCAGACGCTGCCTTGCTCGCGGAATACGGCGAGCTCGGGGCGTAAGGCGTGGTCTCGGTGAAGAGGTCGTCCACGCCGTGCAGGTCGCCATACACCTCGTCAGTGGAGATGTGGTGGAAACGGAATGCGCTTTTTGCCGGCTCTACCAGCTTCTGCCAATAGGCGCGCGTGGCTTCCAGCAGGCTGTAGGTGCCCACGATGTTGGTCTGGATAAAATCCGACGGACCGTCAATGGAGCGGTCCACATGGGACTCGGCCGCCAGGTGCATGATCGCATCGGGTTCGAAGCGTGCGAGCACGGCGCTGACGGTGGCCTGGTCGATGATATCGGCCTGGACAAACTCATAGCGGCTGTTGGACGCGATGCTGGCCAGCGACTCAAGGTTGCCAGCGTAAGTCAGCTTATCCAGGTTGAGCACTTCATGCTCAGTGTGTTGAATCAAGTGCCGGATCAGGGCCGAGCCAATAAATCCGGCACCGCCGGTGATGAGAATGCGCATGTCGAGGGCCTTTTCCTTAGACGGACACTGGGCGAAAGTAGCATAGCTTGAGTTGTGAATCGGGCCGGCGCAAGCACCGTGAACAGAAGGGGTTGATTAACGCCACAGAACAATGGCGATATAGACGCCTGAAAAAACAAAGGTCGTCACAATGTCGTTAGCCACGTTGGCCCACCGTGCCAGCTTGCCTTGCCCACAAGTCACCCCCGAGCAGGCCGCATGCCTGCTCGATCGACACTATGGACTGACGGGCAAATTACGCTCATTGGGCAGCCAACAAGACCTCAACTACAGAATTGACAGCACGCGGGGCCGTTTCGTTCTGAAGATCTGCCGGGGTGACTACGCCGCGGTTGAACTCCAGGCCCAGCACGCAGCCTTCCACAGCCTGGGCACGCACCCCGGCCTGCGCGTGCCCAAGGTCATCCAGACCGTTGAGGGCGAGGAGCTGCTGACGGTCAACGTCGACGGCCAAACCCTGCACCTGCGGCTGTTGGACTACATCGACGGCCAGCCCCTGACGCATTTGCCCCACCTGAGCCGCACCGTGATCGAAGGCTTTGGTGAGCTGTGCGGGCAAATGAGCCATGCGCTGGCAGGTTTCGAACACCCTGGCCTGGAGCGCACCCTGCAATGGGACCCGCGCCACGCCCAGGCATTGATCACCCACCTGCTGGCAACCTTGCCCGATCTGCCGCAGCGTGCCGCTTTGGAACAGGTGGCCAGGCAGGTCGAGGCGCATGTGCAGCCGTTGGCGGCAAGCCTGCCCTGGCAAGCGGTGCACATGGACATCACCGATGACAACGTGGTGTGGCAGCGTGATGCCCAGCGGCACTGGCGTATTCAAGGCGTGATCGATTTTGGCGATCTGGTGCGCACCTGGCGAATTACCGACCTGTCGGTGACCTGCGCGTCGCTGTTGCACCATGCCGACGGTGATCCATTTGCCCTGTTGCCGGCGATCCAGGCCTGTCACGCGGTCACGCCGTTGCAGCGCGAAGAGTTAGAGGTGCTGTGGCCGTTGATCGTCGCTCGCGCGGCGGTGTTGGTGCTCAGCAGTGAGCAGCAGCAACGCCTGGACCCGGATAACGCTTATCTAAAGAAAAACGCCGAACACGAGTGGGAAATCTTCCATATCGCCACGTCGGTGTCCTTTGAACTCATGCAAACGGCGATTCTTAGCAGCGTCGGCGAAACATTACCGCCCGTCGCCATCCAAGACTTCGCGCCTTTATTGCCAAGCTTGGTGGGGCGCGAGTTCGCCCTGATCGACCTGGGCGTACTCAGCCCGCATTTCGAGGCTGGCAATTGGGAGACTCCCGGCATAGATCGGCGCTTGCTGGATGAAGCGGCGACGGCGCATGGGCAGGCGGCCAGTCGTTATGGGCAATACCGCTTGTCGCGCACCCGTCCCGACAGTGCGGTGGAGCCCGAGACATTCCCTCTGCATGTCGAGCTGCATCTGCCCCACGGCACGGTTTTGGAGGCGCCCTTTGCGGGAACGCTGCGCGAGGGCACCGACGGCTTACTGTGTTTGCATAGCAGTGGGCTGAGCCTGCGCCTGTGGGGCGTGCGCACATCACTCAAACCGGGCGCAACGCTGGTCAAAGGGCAGGTGCTGGGCGAGGTTCATGCGCCGTTGACCGTGCAGTTGTGCCGCGCCGACCTTGAGCCACCGCTGTTCTGCACACCTTCCCGGGCGTTGGCATGGCAGGCGTTGTGCCCGTCACCTTCGGCGCTGTTGGGCCTGGCCTGTGATGCGGAGCCGGAATTGGACCCAGAGGCCCTGCTGGCCCGGCGGGATGCCAGCTTTGCGCGCTCTCAGAAGCACTACTACGCCGACCCGCCGCGTATCGAGCGTGGCTGGCGTAACCACCTGATCGATATGCAGGGCCGATCCTACCTGGACATGCTCAACAACGTGGCCGTGCTGGGCCATGGCCACCCGCGCATGGCTGAAGTGGCAGCGCGGCAGTGGTCGTTGCTCAACACCAACTCGCGGTTTCACTATGCGGCAATTGCCGAGTTCTCCGAGCGCCTGCTGGCGTTGGCGCCGGAGGGCATGGACCGGGTGTTCCTGGTCAACAGCGGCACCGAGGCCAATGACCTGGCGATTCGCCTGGCCTGGGCCTACAGCGGCGGGCGCGACATGCTCAGCGTGCTGGAGGCCTATCACGGTTGGTCGGTGGCGGCGGATGCCGTGTCTACCTCGATTGCCGATAACCCCCAGGCCTTGAGCAGCCGCCCGGATTGGGTGCACCCAGTGACCGCGCCCAATACCTACCGCGGTGAGTTCCGTGGGCCAGATAGCGCGCCGGACTATGTACGAAGCGTGGAGCATAACCTGGCGAAAATTGCCGCGAGCCAGCGTCAATTGGCCGGGTTCATCTGTGAGCCGGTGTACGGCAATGCCGGCGGCATCTCCCTGCCAGCGGGTTACCTAAAACAGGTGTATGGCTTGGTCCGTGCCCAGGGTGGCGTGTGCATCGCCGACGAGGTGCAGGTGGGTTACGGCCGCATGGGGCATTTCTTCTGGGGGTTTGAACAGCAGGGAGTGGTGCCCGACATCATCACGATGGCCAAAGGCATGGGCAACGGCCAGCCGTTGGGCGCAGTGATCACCCGCCGAGAAATTGCCGAGGCGCTGGAGGCCGAGGGTTACTTCTTCTCGTCATCCGGAGGCAGCCCGGTCAGCTGCCGGATCGGGATGGCAGTGCTGGACGTGATGGCGGAGGAAAAGCTCTGGGAAAACGCCCAAGTGGTAGGCGGGCATTTCAAGGCACGACTGGAGGAATTGATCGACCGCCATCCACTCGTCGGTGCTGTACACGGTTCGGGATTCTATCTGGGCCTTGAACTGGTGCGTGATCGCCATACCCTCGAACCTGCGACGGCGGAAACCGTCTTGTTGTGTGATCGCCTGCGTGAGTTGGGGATTTTCATGCAGCCTACCGGGGATTACCTGAATATCCTCAAGATCAAGCCGCCGATGGTCACTTCCCGGCGCAGCGTGGATTTCTTTGTGGACATGCTGTCGAAAGTACTGGATGAGCAACTGTGATTTATCGATGGTTATCGGCTATTTTTTGCAATAGAAAGAACCTATCCTTTTTTTAGGCTGTTAAAGCCGATTTTTATCCATTATAAAGTTGCCCTTCACCCCATTCGGAGCCCTGATCGCCATGACCACCTTGCACAGCACACCCCGCGCCGATGGCTTTCACATGCCTGCCGAATGGGCGCCCCAGACCCAGACCTGGATGATCTGGCCCGAGCGCCCAGACAACTGGCGCCTGGGCGGCAAGCCTGCGCAGGCGGCCCATGTGGCGGTGGCCAAGGCCATCGCGCGTTTTGAGCCGGTGACTGTCGCGGTTTCCGCCGGCCAGTATGAAAACGCCCGTGCCCGCCTGGACGCACCCAATATCCGCCTGGTGGAAATGTCCAATGATGACGCCTGGGTTCGCGACACCGGCCCGACTTTCGTGATCAACGGCAGTGGTGAAGTACGGGGTGTGAACTGGGACTTCAACGCCTGGGGTGGTTTTGACGGCGGCCTGTATTCGCCGTGGAACCGTGATTCCCAGGTGGGAGGCAAGATCCTCGAGATGGAGCGCGCACCGCGGTACCGCACTGAAGGCTTTGTGCTTGAAGGCGGTTCGATTCATGTCGACGGCGAAGGCACCCTGATCACCACCGAAGAATGCCTGTTGAACCGCAACCGCAACCCGCACCTTGATCGTGCGGCCATTGAGGCGGTGCTCAGCGATAACCTGGCTGTGGATAAGATCATCTGGTTGCCGGACGGCCTGTTCAACGACGAAACCGACGGCCATGTGGATAACTTCTGCTGCTACGTGCGCCCGGGCGAGGTGCTGTTGGCCTGGACCGATGACCCGCAAGACCCGAACTACCCACGCTGCCACGCAGCCTTGGACGTGCTGCAAAGCAGCACCGATGCCCAGGGCCGCTCGTTCATCGTGCATAAAATGCCGATCCCGGGTCCGCTGTATGCCACCGAAGAGGAATGCGCCGGGGTAGACCTGGTTGACGGCAGCCAGGAGCGTAATCCGACCGTGCGGTTGGCCGGTTCCTACGTCAACTTCCTGATCGTCAACGGCGGCATCATCGCGCCGAGTTTCGATGACCCGTTGGACGGCCAGGCCAAGCAGATTCTGCAGAACCTCTTCCCACAGCATGAAGTGGTGATGGTGCCGGGCCGCGAACTGTTACTGGGTGGGGGCAATATCCATTGCCTGACCCAACAGCAGCCAGCCCCGCAGCGAAAGTGAGTGCAGTTGTAACAGCGCCTTGATGGCGTACGAGCACTGCGCCATTGCAGTGCTCCCCGCAAGCCCGCGACCCAGCCCGGTCGCGGGCTTTTTCATGCCTGTATGCCAATGAACAGGGCACATTGGCATAGCTCTTGTATCGCTGTGGTTACAGTGGCCCAAGGGGGATGACCGCGCAGTTCTGTCACAAACCTTGAGTAAGTTAGCCGCTCACGCAGTAGGAGAGAGCGCTGAAATGAATGCCGATGTCCACCTGATGAACACGCGTACGTTCCACCCTTTGCGGGTCGACGGTGATGCGATCCATGCGTTGGCGCTTTGGTTGAAGGCAAACGGCTCGCGACAGGTCAGGCAAGCGCCTGACTTGCGTAGCGTGATGAGTGAGCGCTACCCGGTGGGGTTGTTCACGGAGGATGAGGTGCAGGCTTTGTGTGATCTGATGTGTAGTTAAGCCGCTCTTTGTAGGAGCGAGCTTGCTCGCGAAAAACTTCTAGGCGCCGCGTTGAGTCAGGAAACACGCGTTATCGTTGACGTTTTTCGCGAGCAAGCTCGCTCCTACACAGTGATTTACGCCTAACGGGCGTTAGAAGCTGTAGGTGCCAGTAACCACCAGACTTCGCGGCTCACCCGGTTGAATCTGCGCCGCACTGGTCGCCGAGGAGTAGTAGTTTTTGTCGGCGATATTGTTCAGTGCTGCCCGCACGTCCCATTCTTTCTGACGGAACCCGGCCAGCGCGTCCCAGCGGCCATAACCCGGCAGCACCACGGTGTTGAGGTTGTCGGCATAACGATCACCCACCAGGGTCAAACCCGTTTCTGCGTACCAGCCCATCTCTGGTTTCCAGGTGATGAACAGGCTGGCGTTGCGCTTGGCCACGTCGCTGATTCGTTTGCCTTCAAAGCCATTGTTGTCTTTCTCGACCTTGGCGTCCTGCAGGCCCACGCCGCCGCGCACATACCAGTTATCGACGATCTTGCCGGTGGCGGTCAGCTCCACGCCGCGTGAGCGTTGTTCGCCAGTAAGCAGGGTAACGGTACGGTCCAGCGGGTCGCTGGTGCGGCGGTTGTAGAGTTCCAGCTCGTACACGGCCAGGGTGGTGCTCAGGCGCTCGTCGAACCAGTCGCTCTTCACGCCGATTTCCTTTTGCTTGGTCAGCTCCGGGCTCAGGTCGTTGACGCTCCCGGCGGCGTTCGGCGTGATGCCGATCAGGCCGCCGCCGGCTGGCGAGAAGGTCTTGCTCCACGAGGCATAGAACGAATGATGCGCCAGCGGCGTCCACACCACGCCGACGCGCGGGCTGGTGCTGTGGCTCTTCACGTTCTCCTGGGTGTTGAGTACCTTGCTGGTGGTGTCCACTTCAAAGCGGTCATAACGCAGCCCGCCCAAAAGTTGCCATTGTTCGTTCAGGCGCAGTTGATCCTGCACGTACAGCGCGCTGCTTTCGACTTCAGTGTGGTTGTAGCTCGACAGTCGCATGCTCCCGGTGTGGCTCAGGCGGCGATTGGGTTGGTTGAGGTCCAGGCTCGGCACTGTCTTGCCATCCCGAGCGGAGTACAGCTTCGGATCGCGGCGCTGGCTGCCCAGCTCGATACCAGTGAGCAGGCGGTGTTCCAGGCCAAAGGTGTCGAAACCGCCTTCCAGCTCCAGGTTGTTGAACACGTTGCGGGTGGTCAGGTCCTGCTGCCAGTGTTGGCGGGTGACGGTGTTGGTTTTCGGCTCATAGCCGGTCTGGTAGGTATTGTCGAAATCACTGTCGAGCTTGAACACGCCGAGGGTGTGGCGCAGTTGCCAGTCGGCGTTGAGCTCGTAGGCGAGTTTGGAGCGCAGGGACTGAGACTTATCGTCGATGTAATCGCCGTGATCAAAGTAAGTGGTGCTGCGGCTCACATCCGCCGGGCGCCCGTTGACGCCCGGAATGCCACGGTCTGGGGTGCGGTTGTAGCGGCTGTATTCGTATTGCACCAGCCAGTTCAGCGCTGGAGTGAGCTGCCAGCTCATCGACGGCGCGAACAACTGGCGGTTGCCGCTGACGCCATCGCGAAAGCTGTTGTTGTCCTGGTTGCCCATGTTCAGGCGCAGGCTGATGTTGTCGGTGGGGTCGGTGCTCAGGTCGGCATACAGGCTGCGCAAATCGTTGCTGCCGCCTTGGGCTTCGATACTGGACTTTTGCCCTGGGGTGGGCATTTTGCTCACCCGGTTGACGATCCCGCCCTGGCCGCCTCGCCCGTAAAGCACGGCGGCCGGCCCCTTGAGCACTTCGATACGCTCGATGTTATGCAGGTCGCGCACGTACTGGCTGTCGTCGCGAATACCGTCCAGATAGAAGTCATTGCTGGCGTCGAAGCCGCGTATGCGCAGGCTGTCGAAGCGTGTATCGGCGCCGCTGCTGACGTTGGGGATACCGCTCAAGGCCTGGCCCAGGTCGTTGGTGCCATAGGAACGCAGGCTTTCGGTTTTGACTGAGTCGATCGCCTGGGGCACATAGCGAACGGCCGTCGCGGTGCGTGTGGCGGTGCTGGTTTCCTTGACCCGGGGGTCGTCTTCATCTGCTTCCACACTGATCGAGGTTTCGGGCAAGACCGTGGCCGCACCGGCAAAACCGGCAGACAGCAGGACAGAGAGCCCAAGGGAGAGGGGCGTCAGGCGAGGGGCAGGCATGGGAGTGTATCCAAATGATGTGGCAGGAAAATTGTGCGCGAATGGTAATGCTTTGCATTTGCGTGCGTTATCTATTCCCTGATGCCTACCCTGTCGGATTTGTTACTTAATGTGTTTCGAGGGGGATTCAAGGCGCTTTTCAGGCTTTCATCCCCGGGCTTCATCGCGCCGCTTAGACGAATATCGCCTAAATACAGACGATTCACGAAATTGACACATAGTTCAACGCCCGCATAGGATTGCGCCCAACGCCTGTGGCTCACCACCATGACTAATCCAATAAAAAAAGGCTCGCGGCAGTTCAGTCGTCCGCGGGCCTTCTTTTTGCCGGCAAAGTCGACACCAGAAAAAGCAATAGGAGCCTGGTGTCACAGCGCGTACTCAACCCGTAATAAGGAATATAAGAAAATGTTGAAGCAACGGATGAGTCTGATCGCTCTGGGGATTTTGAGCGCATCGACAGCAATGGCAAACGACCAGGAGCAATCCAAGGGTTTCGTTGAAGACAGCCACCTGAACATCGCAGCACGTAACGCCTACATCAGCCGTGACTACAAAAACGGCAAGCAGGACAAAGCTGAATGGGGCCAAGGCTTCATCGGCAAGTTCGAGTCCGGCTTCACCCAAGGCACTGTAGGTGTGGGTGTGGATGTGATTGGCCAATACGCTATCCGCCTGGACGGTGGTAAAGGTCGCGCTGGCGCCGGCGGTATCGACTTCTTCAAGCAGGGCAACGGCACTGTTGATGACAACGGCAAGCCAAACCCAGGCTCGGCACCACACGACCTGGCCAAAGGCGGCGCTGCCGTGAAGTTCCGCGTTTCCAACACTGTACTCAAGTACGGTGATCAGTTCCCGGCTGTGCCTGTGCTGCAGTACGACAACTCTCGCCTGTTGTCGGAAACCTACACCGGTACTTCGATCGTCTCTAAAGAGATCGCCGGTCTGCAACTGGACGCGGGTCATTTCACCAAAGAAGCGCGCAAGAGCATGGAAGGCACCGACAGCGGCCGCCTGAAAAGCATCGACTATATCGGTGGTAGCTACAAATTCACCGAAAGCCTATCGGCCGCGCTGTATGCCTCCGACATGCAGGACGTGTTGAAGAAGCAATACGTCAACGTCAACTACGTGCTGGCCTTGCCGCAGCAGCAGTCGCTGACGTTTGACTTCAATGGCTACAAGACCAAGCTGGATCGCAGCTTCGCCTTGGAAAACCAAAAAGACGCGGACGCTCGCGACAACAAAATCTGGAGCCTGGGCGCTACCTGGGCCGTTGGCCCGCACAGCTTCACCATCGCTCACCAGCGTAGCACCGGTGACACCGGCTACCTGTACGGCGGCTACCGCAACGCTGGCGGCATCGGCGACGGCGGCAATACCATCTTGCTGGCCAACTCCTACTGGTCCGACTTCAACGGCAAGGACGAGCGCTCCTGGCAAGCAGGTTACGGCATCGACTTCGCCACCTTCGGCGTACCGGGCCTGACCTACAACATTGCCTACGTGCGCGGTACCAACATCGACGACGGCACCAACCGTGGCGATGGCACCGAGCGTGAAATCTGGAACCAGTTCAAGTACGTGGTACAGAGCGGCCCAGCCAAAGACCTGAGCCTGCGTGCGCGCGCCTCGTGGTTGCGCGTTTCCAACAACGCCAGCGAGTACAACGTAGGCGGTAACGAAATCCGTCTGTTCGCCGACTACCCGATCAACGTTTTCTAATTGATCGAATGTCGTGCCTGATGCCATGCAATAAAAAACCCCGACTGGTTCGGGGTTTTTTATTGCTCGCCGGCTAAGCGGGCGACCTGGAGGTGCACATACGCCACCCGCTTATTATTCGTTCACGGCGCTGTTAAATAGCTGACTGTGCATAAAGTCTATGAAGACTCGCAGCCTCAGTGAAAGGTGTTTGCTGGAAGGCCATACAAGCCGAAAGACTCCGGTATGAACCGTATAGTCCGTCAGCACTTGCACCAATTCGCCGTTCTTGATGGATTGGGTCGTCATGAAATCAGGCAGGCAGGCAACGCCCAAACCTGAACGAGCCACATCGACAATCACTTCAGTCGTGTTGCACACCATTGTTTGAGGCAGCTCGAAATCCGGCTCTCCAGCCGCAACGCGTAAAGGCCAAGGTTCCACTTTTCCCGTCGAAGGAAACTTGTGCAGCAGGCATGAATGCATGGCCAGATCCGCTGGGCGTTTGGGTACTCCATACGCTGCGAGATAGGCTGCAGACGCCACAATCTGCAGCTGGAAGCCCCCCAGCCGTTTAGAGATCAGCCGCGAGTCAGTGGGCTCGCCTGTGCGTAACACGGCGTCAAAACCTTCCTCGATAACGTCGACCATGCGATCAGAAAAGTCGATGTCGAGTTCTATTTCCGGGTAGGTGCGCATGAACTGAATGATTGCCGGCATGACGAGGCCGCTGACGAGAGGCAGGCTGATTCGCAATTTGCCCCTCGGTTTTTCACGCGCGTTGCTCAGCTCCATTTCTGCAGCTTCAAGCTCTGAAAGTATTCGTCGACAGCGTTCAAGAAACAGTGAGCCTTCCAGCGTCAGGGCGATGCTTCGCGTATTGCGCTGGAAAAGACGTACCCCGAGCCTGTCTTCCAGCCGACCAATACTTTTACCGACACCCGACGAAGAGATGCCCAATCGTTTCCCTGCCTCGGTAAAGCTTCGAGTTTCAGCCACCAATACAAATAATGAAATGCTGCCAAGCGACTCCAACGGATGGCCCTCACTGCGGACACCAGAGTCCGATATGTTCGGATTATAGGCCTGTTTTTGTTTGGAGACGCAAGCCCTAACCTTTGGATGGGCCGATCACCGCAGACAACTGTGCGCGAAGGACCGACACCTGCGCATATCAATGAAGGAACCATTCAGATGAACTCAACACACAGCGCTCAGACGGCTCCCCCGTTATTGAAGTGGCTGCAGCTTTTCGCAGCTTGCCTCACAGGCGTACTCATTCCGCTTTGCTTTACCGGGCCAGCCGTAGTGCTTTCTTCCATCAGTGCTGCCATGGGTGGATCTGCTGTAGAGCTCAGTTGGGTGGTCAACGCTTATATCCTCACTTATGGCAGCGCCATGATGGCGGCGGGGAGCCTGACGGATATCTATGGACGCAAGCGGGTATGGCTGGTTGGCCTGGTCATCTTCGTGTTGTCTACCGTCGCTATTCCCTTTTCTTCGACTGTTTTGCAGATCGACATCCTGCGCCTTGTGCAGGGGTTGGGCGGAGCAGCGGCGTTCGCTGGCGCCATGTCGTCATTGGCCCAGGTGTTCCACGGCGCAGAGCGCACCAAAGTATTCAGTCTGCTCGGTACGACGTTCGGCATTGGGCTAGCCTTCGGCCCGCTGGCCGCGGGAGTATTAGTCGACTCGGCTGGTTGGAAGTGGACGTTCCATGCGACTGCATTGATAGGCATCGCGGGCTTCGTGCTCGTGTGCGTGAGTGCGACGGACTCTAAAGATCCGGCTAACAACGGTATGGATTGGCCGGGAGCTCTGAGCTTTACGGCCGCATTGACGTTGTTTACCTATGGCGTCCTTCTCGCGCCAGAGGATGGTTGGGCCAGCCCCATCGTGTTGGGCTGTGTCGCTGGCGCGATCATTCTGTTCATGATTTTCGTGGCGATTGAGCGTCGTGTCAGTAGCCCGATGCTCGACCTTTCATTGTTCAAACAAGCCAAATTCGTAGGCGTGCAGATTCTTGCAGCCAGCCCGGCGTTCTTTTTTGTCGTGCTCATTATCATGCTGCCGGCGCGATTTATCGGGGTCGATGGACTCAGTGCCCTGCAAACCGGAAAAATGATGATTGCGTTGGCTGCACCGTTGTTGTTTGTACCGTTTCTAGCGGCCCAGCTCGCGCGTCACTACACCTCAGGGATGCTCTCGGCAGTCGGGCTGGTGTTGGTGGCTGCCGGGCTATTCTGGCTGGGTGTTGTGCTCGATAGTGGTGCCAGCAATGCAGTGATGCCCATGGCGCTGATCGGTATCGGCATTGGCCTGCCTTGGGGGTTGATGGATGGGATGGCCGTCAGCGTGGTGGAGAAAGAACGTGCGGGAATGGCGACTGGCATTTTCAACGCTGTTCGTGTGTCCGCCGACGGAATAGCGATCGCCATCGCCGGTGCGTTGCTGGCGACGTTCATTCAATGGGGGCTGTTCGACGCCGCTACCCATTTTGCTGTGGATCAGATTATGGGAGCCTCCAGCCGGGCAGCGCTCGGCGATCTGCACAGCGCAGGTAATCAGCTGCCAGGGCAGTCGGAGCTGTTGCGCCTCGAGTATGCGAAAGGGTTTCGGCACCTGCTGTTCATCCTTGGGGCTGGTAGCGTACTGACGGCCATTGCTGTGTACGCAACACTGGGTCGAGTCAGCGCGCATGATCATCAACCGGCGGAAGCAGTCCGCCCGGTGATCGTGGGTGACGGCGAATGATTGGCCAGATGCAAACGAGCGACGATTCCAATCGAACTCACCCTGCGTTTTCACGTGTGTTTGCGCCTGGCCATCTTACGTTTGGGCTGATCGCGCCGCTGGAAGGGTATCCCGATCGCATGGCACCGACCATGCAGGATCATGTTGATCTGGCGCGCCAAGCCGACATCGCGGGTTTCTCCGCGATATGGCTGCGCGACGTGCCCTTGCTGGACCCGGAGTTCGGGGACGCGGGGCAGATGTTCGATCCGCTGGTGTACGCCGCTCACTTAGGCGTGGTTACTCAACGTATCTGCATCGGCACTGCCGGCGTGGTGTTGACGTTGCGCGATCCCTTGATGGTTGCCAAGCAAGCCGCGACCCTTGATGTGTTACTGCAGGGGCGCTTTCTGCTTGGGCTCTCAACGGGTGATCGGCCCAGCGAATACCCAGCGTTCAGCCGGGAGTTCGACAATCGTGCGCAGCGTTTCAGGGAGGGTTGCGAAGTCCTGCGTATAGCGACCCAACAGGCGTTTCCCACGTACGAGTTTTGCCACTATGGCAGGCTCGACGGCACCCTGGATTTGCTTCCAAAGCCCTGGTCTACGGCAATGCCGATGCTTGCCGTTGGCCGTTGTGGTCAAGACATGAAGTGGTTGGCGTCGAATATGGATGGATGGCTCTGGCACCAGAGTGACTTTGGCAGCCTGCCCAATTTGATTGAGCAGTGGCGGTCTTGTTCTGCGCCAGGAACGTTCAAGCCATATGGTTATGCGACATTCTTCAATCTGGAAGAAAATCCCGACGCTCCGTTGAAGGTGGGGCGAGGCATAAGCACCGGACGCAATGCGCTTATTGATTTGTGGGAGCGACAACAAGCGCAAGGTGTTTCACATGTCGCATTGAACCTGAAGCCGTTACGTCGCCCTGCCAAAGATGTCTTACAGGAGCTAGCAGAATATGTGCTGCCGCATTTTCCAGCCCAGGGAGCAAACCTTGTCTGAACAAAACGCGCCGTCAGCTCAGGACTTGTTGAGTCAAAGCATGGTTGTCCCACGCAGTCCGCTACGTATGTGGCTGGCGGGTTGGATGGTGGTGTCGGTGTTTATTCTGTCCAATACCGCGACCCCGCTCTATGTCGTGTGGCAGGGGCAACTCGGGTTTGCATCTTCGACCCTCACGTTAATATTCGCGGCCTATATCCTGGGGCTATTGCTCAGTTTGCTGGTTGCCGGGCAAGTCTCTGACCGCTACGGGCGCAGGGTGGTACTCCTGCCGGGCCTGGTCTGCGCGATGTCGGCTGCATGGTTATTCAAGTCCGCCGAATCGGTGGAGAGTTTGCTGTTCGCAAGGCTGCTTACAGGTATTGCCGTAGGGATCATTGTCTCGGCGGGGATGGCAAGTGTGGTGGATCAAGGAGGTCTATCGCGGCGAAGGTTATCTTCGCTAGTGGCCTCGATGTCAATGGTGCTGGGAGCAGGTCTCGGGCCCTTGCTGGCTGGCAGCTTTGCCACGTTTGCAAGTCAGCCGATCGAAAAGGTGTTTACCTTGGAGCTAGGGATACTTGCACTCGCTTTCCTGATCGCCTGGACGATGCCAGACGAAGCCAATAAGGCCCAGCCAATAGGCCATGCAAAATGGAAGTTCCCTTCGGTCGAGCGACATCATCGCCTTCACATACTGTTAGGAGTCGCGCTGTTCGGTCCTGGTATTACAGCGACCTCATTTGTCTTGTCGTTAGGGCCATCGCTATTGGCAAGTCTGCTTAACATCAAGACGCCGCTGATGGCAGGAGCCACTGCGTTTCTAATGTTCATCTCGGCTTTCGTCGTCCAGATGGCGCTGCGCCGACGCACTGTGGAACATATCTTCTATTTCAGTGCCACTGCGACCTTCTTCTCGATGCTGGGTATCTGCACTGCGATAGCAATTTCCTCTCCCGTCGTCCTGATTATCGCCGCCTTGTTAGCGGGTGCGGGTCAAGGGCTGGGGCAGTTGGGAGGATTGACGTTAATCGCGTTAAGGATATCGGACAGCAAGCGAGCGCAGGCTAACGCATTGCTCAATATGGGGGGCTATGTCCCTGCAGGTCTGCTGCCTGTAGCAACAGGTTTCCTGATCGATCGAACTGACTTGGCCTTCGGCGCTTATACGCTGGCGGGTCTGCTCGCTAGCTGTGCCCTGCTCGCCGCCTGGTTTGTTGCGAGAAATAAGCAAGAAGTTCACCACTACTGACGACCTGGGAGGTCATCATGCGCACGACAAAGTCCACCCCTGTAAAACCTAATCCAATGCGTGTCAGTCGTAACAAGATGCAACTAGGGGTATTTTCTACGAACACCGAGGGCGGCTGTACGGTGACGAATGCGCCCGAGCGGATTCGCGGGGATGACTGGGCGGGCAATCTGGAAATTGCAAAAGACGCGGACCGGGCAGGGTTTGAAGCGTTCATTCCGGTAGGCCGCTGGAAAGGCTTTGGTGGTGCCAACAACACCGGTGGCGTGTGTTACGAAACTTACACTTGGGCGGCGGGCATCGCCGCATTGACCGATCAGATCGCAGTGTTCACCACCTCGCACTTACCCACTGTGCACCCTCTGTTTGCCGCCAAACAGGCGGTTACGATTGACCACATCAGCGGCGGACGCTTTGGCCTGAATATTTTGTGTGGCTGGTACGGCGCTGAGATGAGGATGTTCAGCGGTCACATGATGGAACACGACAAGCGATATGACTACGCTGAGGAATGGTTGCACATCGCGCAGAACGCCTGGCAGCAGCAGACGCCTTTTGATTTCAAAGGTGAGTACTTCACGATCTGCGACGCGATCTCCCAGCCACAGCCACTCAACAAGCCTTACCTTATCAACGCTGGCGGCTCCCCACGTGGAAAAAGGTTTTGTGCAGAACATTGTGATGCGGCGTTCTTGATCATCAAGCATTTGGATGGCGAAGCGGCGGTGCGTGAACAGATCGCGTCCTACAAGGATCTGGCCAAAAATGAGTTCGGCAGAGACCTCAAGATCTGGTGCTATGGCTACGTTGTTCAAAAAGACACTCAGGAAGAAGCTGAGGCGTACCTGGATTATTACGCCAACCAAATGGGCGACGATGAAGGATGCGACATCATCACGACCGAGTTGGGCATTCAGACCGGGATTTTCACTCCCGAGGATGCGGTTCGGTTCCGTTTCCACTTCAAGGCCGGTTTTGCCGGCGTACCGTTAGTGGGCACGCCAGAACAGATTGTAGAGCTCTTCAAGAAATATTCAGACTGGGGCATTGATGGCATTGCGCTCACCTGGTTGGACTACCACCAAGGCATCAAGGACTTCGTAGCGGGCGTTCAACCGCTCATGGAAGCGGCAGGTTTGCGCGAGCCGTTCCTCAGTGATGCATCGCCCGTGCTCAACGAGGCGCGCGAAGCTGTGGAAATGGTGTGATCGCTGGCCCCCAGGCGAATGCACCTGGGGGCCCAACTCCCATTCAGAGCTCCAACATTTTCTGCGGATTGGCAAGGGTCACTTGCACGCGGCGAGCGTTATCCAGCTCAAACGTATCAAACCACCGCTGGCTTTGTTCGAGCCAGTCGTTGACGTCCATCTGGCTCGTTTGGCCCAAATCTGAGCTGTAGACAACATTGGGGACGGTCGATAGCACCTCGCGAAAGTCGTCTTCTTGTTGATAGCCTAAAAGATAGGTGAGGGCGGTCTGCTCAATGAATACGTTAGGAGCCGTGGCGATCTCCAAAAGCTCGGCAGCCTTCAAATCAGTCAATGGATTGGCCGGCTGGTTGAGCATCAGGCGCGGCACGCCCAATCGAACAGATTCATCTACCAGAGCACGTACCTCGCGAGCGTCAGCGTGGCCGGTAGAAATGACCAGGGGGTAATCACACGCCATCTTGAGTATGTCCAGGGCCTGGGGCGTTAAGCGCCCGGCGTCTGTTGTGACGCGCAGAGGCTTGATGGGTTTACTTACCAGCAATGGATGGCTGACATTTCGCGCGAGGGTGCTGGTGTGCTTTCGTCCTGTCACCGTCGGGAAGTGCACAATGAAGCGTCCCGGTTCGTCGCCGCGCATACATAGGCTTCGCTCCACCACCCTGAAGTCCACACCGCCTGCAATCTCATTCAAAACCAAGGAACCACTGACAGGGAAACCCTGTGAGCGCGCTTCCCAGGCCTGTGCGGCAGTGCAGCCCAAGTGGTTTTTCAATACCACCCGGCCGTTGGCCGCTGCGTACAGTTTTCCGGCATCTATTGCGCCGTGGCGGCGAACGAACGCGTCCGGGTTCGCGTGGTAGTGCAGGTCGATAAAGTTCGGGGAATGGCTGGTGTCTTTGAGCGCGTTCATGCCGCGTGTTCCGAGCGAGGTATAAGAAAAGTGTCGATAGCGTTCACAACCGAATCGAGATCGTCAGCCAACGGCCGCATGCCTCCCGCTCTTATGCACAGTGTGCGTTGGTGGGTTCCAGAGGTGCGTACCACGTGCGGTTGGTTGACAAGTTGGGAGCGCTCGCCAAAAACGCTCAGAACCCTTCCTTGGTATGCCAGCAGACTGTGACTGAGATCGATACCGGCTAACAACCCAAAACCACCTGAGAGGCGCTGCCCCTGTATTTCAAGATGAACACTGTTTTGGGTTTCTGGACTTTGCTGGGGGTGTTTGCCTTCGGGTAGGACGAGTGCATCCAGCAGACGCTTGGCCTCTTCAACGTGGCCAAGCTGTGCAAGTTCCGCCATTCTTCCAAGCCTGGCATCCAATATAGCGTCGGCTTTGGCTGGGGAAGAGAGCAGCAACAAAGCTGCCGTTGACGCAAGCGAGGAGGTACGCACCAGTTCCAGCGCCAGCGCGCCGCCCAACGCGACACCGACAAGCACGTCGGGTACGCCCCAGGGTTGCAGCAACTCAGCCCAACGCTCACTGAAAGTGTTCAGCGTCTCACCGCAGGCAACGGGTATCGAGAGCGAATCAAACACCACCACCCGATAGCCTGCGCTGAGAAAATGACCTGTCAGCGGCGCGATAAAGGCGCCCTCGTCCCATGTGGGCATGACGGGTGAAAGTACAAAAACGCACTGTTTTCCTTGCCCATACACTTTGAATTGCACGTCCTGGTTCATTGTTTCGCTCCTGCAGAAATAACAAAGCCTACTTTTACAAGCAGGCTGGTTGTGCCCCGTGAGTCCGATTAGAGGGTGCGTCCCAGCTTGGCGACAGTATCGGCATAGCCCTTGAGAGTGGCCTCGACTATCGAGCGTGCCGGCTGTACGTCCTTGATCAGGTCGGCCACCTCGCCTGCCCAGATCGCTTTAGTTCCTACGTCGTCTGCTGCCAGTGCCCGTTCGTACTGGGGCCGCAACTCATCAAGGGCCAGCGAGAACGCCTGCTCGTTACCAACCCACGACTCGGAAAACTGGTTCGCGATCGCCCGACCGCTGTACTCTGCGGGCCAAGATATTCCGCGCACATCATCAAAGATGCGAGTTCTGACGGTGTCGCTTGCGACGGCGTGGAGCAGCCTGTTTTTCACACGCTCAGAGGGAAGCGCTTCGTCGCAGGCCAGGAATCGCGTTCCCATCATTACCCCATCCATTCCGAGTGCCATGGCGGCGGCCATTCCTCGGCCATCAGCTATCCCACCTGTTCCGATCAGGATTACGCTCTCGCCCACGGCATCGCGAACTGCCGGGAACAAAGGCATGGAGGATCTGCGCAAGCTGTGCCCCCCAGCTTCTGCACCCTGCACGATCAATGCATCGGCACCGGCGTCGAGTGCGTATAACGCCTGGTCAACGTCATGTACTTGCACGATGACTTTGGCGTTCGCTTGATGAATGGGCTCGATAAATGGACGAGCGTCACCAAAGGACAGCGCTACAACCTGCGGGCCGAACTCAAGTGCCAAATGCAGTAGCTCGAAACGTTTCGCCACCGTGAACATGACCAGCCCGACGCCCCAGGGCTTGTCCAAATCCTGCATGAGCGACAACTGTTGAACCATCCAGTCAGGATCTCCGTAGCTTGCTCCCACCAGGCCTAGCCCCCCTGCGTTTGAAACGGCGGCTGCCAGGTGTCCTCCTGATGCACCTCCCATCGGTGCGAGGACCAGTGGGTGCTGGATGCCCAAGAAGGTTGTCAATGCTGAACGGATTGCGGCCATAACTTCTTCCTTGATCGAATATTGAATAGGCTTGGGTATTGCGCAGCGCCAAGCGCTGCGCATGCGATTGCAGTTAGCCGACAGTTTCGCGGGCGGTGGCAGGGGTGATGTAGGTGGCGACGGTGTACAAGTGATATTCCCAGGTACCGGTTTCTTTCAAGCGCGAATAACGTGATAAAAACTCTTCGTCGATAAAAAGCGATTCGAACTGCCCACGATCGCTCCACTGAGCCTGGTTGATGACCGTCTTGCCGTCTGTGCTCTTCATCAAACGGCTCCACTGAAAGGCACTGTACGTTCGCGCAACATAGTTGACCGTGTCCTCCAGTATTTCCACTGCAAGGTCCTGCGCGCCTTCTTCAACATGCACCACATTCACGAGATAAATCGCCGTGTCATCCGAAACAGATTGAGTATCAAACAATTCCATTTTCATGATTATCTTCCAATAGTGAAAAACGAGTGTTCAAGGCATTACAGGTATGGAGCCTGTGGGTTTCCCGTCCTGCCAGAGCAGTGGAGTGATGTCTTGCGCCACGACAAGGTCGTCGACGTGACCGATGATTATTTCGTGGGTTCCATGGCTCATGCGTTGGGCAACGGTGCAGAAAAGAGAAGCCTGGGCACTGGGCAGATACGGTAGGCCGTTGGAGTGTTGCCAGTCGGCTGTCTCGAACCGGGCAGGGCCGGTGACTGCGCCACCAAAAACCTTCACCAAGTCCTCTTGGCCAACCCGAAGCAAGTTCACCGAAAACCTTCCATGACCAATCAGAGGCCTGTACATGCTTGCCCCGTGATTAATGCAGACAAGGATGGAGGAAGGGTCTGTACACACCGACGTTACGGCGGTTGCAGCCATCCCAAAAGGTGCACCCTCATGTTCAGTCGCAATAAGAGTGACCGTGGAGGTCAGGCGACGCATCGCTTTCTTGAACTCTTGAGTGACTGAACCCTTGTCTGTGAAGCAGTGCGGTTTCAACGGCGCGCTCAAGACCCTGGCGCTGGCGGATAGCTCATGCGAAAGGCTCATTGGGCTAACTCCGCTTCTACCTTCTGAGCAGCACCCAACCAAGGCTGGTCGTAGCGGTAGGTCTTGCGAGCCTCCTCTAATGAGGCCCCCGCGGTTATCGCTCCGATAATCTGGCGTTCGGTGTGTTCTACGGCACGCGCACGGCGAATAACTTCGGCCGCTATATGCTGCGCAATGACAAGGCAGCCGCTGCCATCACAGACCAGCAGGTCTCCAGGATTGACGGTGACGCCACCGATCTCAAGCGAGACCTGCACCGCTTTGAGCTGAGTCCGGTTTTTTGCGGACTGCATGAACCGTCCGCGGCTGAACAGGGGATACCCCAGCTTGACGACGGTATCGATGTCCCTGGCCACTCCATCAATTACAGTGCCTTTTATGCCTCTGGCCACGGCGAAGTGCGTCATGATATCGCCCCATACCGTGCAGTCTTGGCGCCCCGCATTGGAGCTGACGATCACGGCTCCAGGCGGGACCTGATCAATATAATTGGCCGCATTTTTGAACCCATGAGAATCTCCGACCGGCTCATACTGCACGGTAAAAGCAATGCCCACGCAGCGACTACCAGGAACTTGGGTGGTGATGCCCAGAAGGCCGCCAGAAACGCCAAGGCTGTCCAGGGCATCGGACAGTGACGCGGTATCCAATTGTTCGCATTCGTCCAGCAATGCTTGAGAGAGTTGGACCGATTCAAAGAGCTTGGGCATGTGTTGCTCCCTGGGGTGAGGTTGAAACGCAAGGTTGTGCCCAGTTCAGCGCGGCCATGGAAACGCATTCTCCAATAATGGCTTCGCCAACCTGCGCGGTGGAGTGCGAACCCCCCATGTCATAGGTGCGCACGCTTGAACGCGCCACCCGGCTGACCGCCGCCGTCACGTATTGTGCTTCCTGCGGATAACCCAGATGCTCGAGCATCAGAGCGATGGTCATGAACATCGCGCTGGGATTGGCTTTGTTGAGCCCTGCATGGGCCGGAGCGCTGCCGTGAACCGGCTCGAAATATGCGCCCAGCTTTCCGAAGTTCCCACTCGGGGCGAAACCCAGGCCACCCATGACGCCTGCGCCGAGATCAGAAAGGATATCGCCGAACATATTCTCAGCCACTACAACGGAGAAACGCTCCGGGCGTTGCACCATCCAAAGCGCTACTGCGTCCACGTTCTCGATTACGCCTTCAATGCCGGGGTATCGCTGGGCGACACTTTCAAATACACCTCGAGTGAAAGCGCTGCTGTGACGAAGTACCATGGGTTTGTCTACGAAGGTGACCCGGTCGAATCCATGCCGGGACGCATAGTCAAATGCGTATTCGAAGATGCGCTCAAGCCCGCTGCGCGTTTGTAGGCGCACGGAAATGGTCGCGTCCTCCTGCCCTTCACGACGCCATGGCGCGCCCAATGCTTCCCGCTCTTGCAGCAAGGGCAGGAATTGATCAGGTATCCGTCCATAATCCAGACCGGCGTACAGCCCTTCAGTGTTTTCCCGGATGACGACAAAACGGAATCGATTTTCGCCCGTGATGTCAGTGACCGGCCGCACGTTTGCGTAAAGATCCAGGTTTTGCCTTAGCTGGATCACCGGGCTTACATAGCGGCGGTTCTGCCCCTGAAGATGAGGGGGCAGCTCTGCTTCTGTTTCGGCAAGGGGTTTGCTAGTGATGGCGCCTAACAAGGTGGCGTCGCACTGATTGATCTTTTCCCAGGTTTCATCCGGAACGGTATTGCCCTCCCGCTTCCAGCATTCCCAACCGATGTCCCCGAACTCGAGATCGAACGGCAGGTTCAAGGCCTTAAGGACTGGCAGTGCGGCCTCCATGACTTCGATGCCAATACCGTCACCGGGAAGCACACAAATACGCTTGCGTGTCAGGTAGTCGCTCATCCAGCTATCTCCTGTGCGGTCATGGTGTCGCGACCGTAAACATTCGCGATGGCTCTGGGTGCAAGGCGTGCGACCTGATCCTGTTGATGCATGATTTCAAGAGCACGATACTCGGACGTCAGTTGAAAGCGCTCGACGGTTTCTCGCATGCGTTTTGTACTGTCGAACGGGAAGTTGTACGCCCCCATAATGATGTCCAGCAGAGGGCTTGGGATGTTGTTGAATGGGATAGACGCTGCGGTCAGGTTCGAAAGTTCAAGAACCTTGACGAGGTCAAATCCATGATTAGTGCCAATGCGCTCGAGATAGGCGACGAGCATGCTCAAGTGCAAGTTGCCGGCCCCTTTCCCCATCCCACAGATGGACGTGTCGATGTACTCGGCGCCCGATTCGATGGCAGCGGCTGCGTTAGCCAGAGCCATTGAAAGATTGTTATGGGCGTGGAAACCCAATGGCACTGCCAGTCGGTTGGAGAGGCGACTGATCAGTCGATCGACATCGCTTGGGAGCATGTGCCCATTAGAGTCTGCGAAACAGATGATGTCTGCACCAGCGCCCTCAGCGCGCACCGAGGTGTCAATGACGGCACTGAGCGTTTGTGCCGTCACATGGGTGACATTTGCACTAACGCTGAAACCGTAATCGCGAGCGAGTGAAAGAGTGGCAAGCCCTTCGGTCAACTGCTCTCGGCGTAAGCAGACTCGGATCATCGAGACGCCCTGCTCCTTGAGCATGGCGAAATCCTCGTTACCCACGTTTTTAGGGTGGACCATCACCGCCAGCTCGATTCGGCCACCGCCAGCCCGGCGAACGCGCTCGATAAATTCAGCATTTATATTGCTTGTCAGTCCATGCTCAACGTTGGGCGCGAACGACCCCCTGCAATAGCCAACTTCACATACATTAATCCCGGCCTCTGCCAAGCTTGATGTTATTACCAGGGCCTGTTCGTCCGTGAAGTTGAAATTATTGCGATATCCTCCGTCACGCAGCGTGACGTCCACAACTTTTACTTTCCCCATGATAATTTCTCCTGCGGTTGATGGCAGTTAAGAGGTGGGCACACATTTGACCGAAGGTAGTTAATCCCCCCCCTTTATTTTTTTTGTAGGGGGTGACCTTCGTTGGGTATATAGAGCCAGCCGAAACTCATTGCAGTTCGGTCTTGCAAACACCTGTTGAGGTGTTCGGTATTGATCCTCGTCAATACGTATAGTTTTGTAAACGTGCGTTAATCACCGGTGCCTGTGAATTTTTTCCCATACTGGATCAATGCCGACTGACACAGGGCGCTTGATCAGTTTGTTGCCTTTAATCATTGTCGTGGAAGCAGGCCTCAACGTAATTCATGGCGGCCTGGATGGAGGGGATCGCACGGAAGTCCTCGTGCACCCCTAGCCAGACGTCCACCATCAACGGGTCTGCAAGCTCAAGCCGGCAAAGCTGTGAGCTATGTTGCACTGCGAAGCTGGGCAGCAGCGCAATGCCCACGCCGGCCTCGGCTGCCCGGACCTGCAGCTCGACCGTTTTTGCTTTGAGGACGCATGGACGATCCCCGACAATTTTTTTTAGCCAGTCATTTTGAGGAAGTGTCATGGCTTCGGCTTCGTAGCCGATGAACTCATATTGCTCGGGAGAACGGTCTTGGAGATAGGTCTTGGCGCCATAGAATGAAAAGGAGGCCGAACCTATCCGGCGCGCGACAATTCCAATTTGGCGAGGCTTGGCGAAGCGAATGCACAGATGTGTCTGGCACTTGGACAGAGATGAATATTGGCTATCGCCTAGAAGACGCAAAACTATGTTCGGATGCGTTGACCGGAAACGTCCCAGGCTGGGTATCAGTTTCTCGGAGGTAACGGAAGGCGGGGCGCTGACCGTCACCTCGACAACTTGCTGGGTTTGCGCGGCCGCGACAGCCAGGCGTTCAATCGCCTCCGTTTGAGTCTCGATCTGTTTTCCCAGGTCTGCGAGTTTGCGCCCGACCGTTGTAAGTTCGTACAGGCGCTTTCTACGATCAACTAATTTTACGCTGAGTGATTTTTCTAGCGCCGCGATACGTCGAGACACGGTAGCATGCTCGACGCCCAAGACACGCGCCGCTCCACTCAAGGAGTTCACTTGGGAGAACGCCACGAAGTAACGAAGGTCTTCCCAGTTTAAATGTGCTGTTTGACAGGATATAGCTGGCTCTGCATTCGACGCGATTCTATTCCTGGATGCTATATTCATTTAATATTTCCTTATATCAATAGCAACGGTAAAAAATGTCGGGCACAACCGACGGCGTAGTAATTATCCAGTCAGGCTCAATGCTGGATAAGTCCTATTGGATCCAATGTGGAAACTGAATCGCATCGATGTTATGTGTTTGCGCAGGGTCTATGTGCGTCGAAAATGTCAGATCACAAAGGACAAAACTGTCCGATATTTTGGTGACTCGCGTTGTGTTTTTTTGGTAGGGAGAGGGCGATGCAATTGGCAGATGTGGAGCGGCGATAGGAGGTTATCGCGTCATCGGGGTGCGCTGAAGTGTAGTGCTTAATTTCCAAACCGCAGAAACCACAAAGCCCCGCATTGCGGGGCTTCGAGATATGGTGCCGGCACCAGGAGTCGAACCCGGGACCTACTGATTACAAGTCAGTTGCTCTACCAACTGAGCTATACCGGCGTGTTAGGGCGACGATTATAGCGATTGGAAAGGTTCTGTAAACCCCTGAATTCTGACTATTTTTGCAAAATCGGAAGTTTCTCTCGATTAGGGCGTTTTCCCTGTGTTTTCACAGGTTGAAAAGGACTTGCATAGTTCGGGTCCAGCTCCAGGTAGCAGACGAACGCCGATAGGTTCAAGCATCGCTTGGGCAGACCTCCCTCCTAACCTGATACTCGTTGCCGAACACGCCAAAACAGCGCGCATAAGGCGCCCGTTATGCGCGTGGCGCCAGATGCTTATGCACAATCGGTTGGTAATAGCTGTCACGAAACAGCCATTTTGTGCAGCAGTTCTCAACACGCTGCAACTGCCTGTTTTGTGTGCACTTTATTTTGTGAACAAAAAATGACCAGATTGGCTTTTGGTGTGAAGGGCCGGTATCTACGGCCTCTGTAAAGAATTCATCAACAGAGTTATCCACAGGTCGCGTGTAGGATTTTTTGCCCTTTATTGGCGCTCGGCCAGTACCATCAAGTTGCGAGGAGTCAACGACGGTTCGCAGAAGCTGCCTACCTCGACGTTGTAGCCCTGGTCCACCATAAACAGCGCCCGATCCAGCACCAACCACAGTTCCAATGGACGTCGAAACAAGCCTCTCACGAGTTCCAGGTTGCGCACCTCGGCCAGGCGCTGCCAGCCGTGGGCTTCCAGGGCCTGCCAGTCCTGTTCGCCTGTGGATAAGCCTTTGAGGCTTGCCAGTTCTTGGCAATAGTCGGCGAAGGGTTTATCTAGCCAACTGGCGGGCAGGGAGGGTGTTGGCAGGTAGTCGTCGCAGCCACGCAGTTGACGTTGCAGTTGGTCAAAGCCCAGGCGCCGGGCCATGGAGGTGTCTCGTTGTTGGCGTACGCGGTTGCCGGCGGTGACGGTTTCGCTCAGGGGCAGGCCGAGGTCGTCAATCGACAGTTGTAGCAGGGAGGCGCGCCCAGCGGCGGAGAGGGCCTGATAACTGTCGGCGGTGATGCGGTTGTAGCAGCAGGGCGCCAGGGCCAGTTGTTTGCAACCGACGGCGCTGGCCAGTTGCAGCAGGCGCACGTGCAGGTCGCCGCAGGCATGCAGGGCGACGGGGGTGTGTTCAGGCTGGATCGCTACATCCGCCATCACGTCTTGGAGGTGATGGGTTGCGGGCAGGCCGTGGCGATCACTCAAGGCTTGGCCGGAGGCGATCAGGGCGGGGTCGTATTCCAGGCAGGTCAGATGTTGGCCGGGTTGCAGCAGGCGGCGGCCTAGGTGGCCTTTGCCGGCGCACCAGTCCAGCCAGTGGGCAGGCGTTTGGGTAAAGGTCAGCGCGGCGCCGAAGGCTTCGATCTGTTGCCATTTGCGCCCGGGCACGTCGACATTCAGGCGATGGCGAGCGGGTTCAAGGGTGTGTGTGGGCAACTTATCCACAGTGCCGAGGCGCAGCGCGTGAGCGGCCAGCTGTGGAAAAGGGGCGGGCGCGGGCAGGTGGTGAGGTTGGTTGTGACTGGCTTCGGCCTCGGCCAGTGAACGCTGGCGCAGCCATTGGGATAACGCAGGGAGCTCGGTTTCCCAGGGCAACTGTAACTGGGTAAAGGGCCGTGGTCGCCACAGCCCTTGGTGTTCAGTCAGGAATGCATCCAGCTCCTGGAAGCGTGCCTCAACGTCCTTGGCACGCATCGACGCGCAGCCATTTTTCCAGCAGTTTGAAGCCGCGCACCAGCACGTAGGCCATCAGCAGGTAGAACAGCCCGGCGGCGAAGAAGATCTCGACCGGCAGGTAGGTGCGGGCAATGATGGTGCGCGCCATGCCGGTCAGTTCCAGCAGGGTCACGGTGCTGGCCAGGGCGCTGGCCTTGAGCATCAGGATCACTTCGTTGCTGTAGGCCGGCAGGCCGATGCGCGAGGCGCGGGGCAGGATGATGTAGAACAGCGTCTTGGGCTTGGACATGCCCAGGGCGCGCGCCGCTTCGATTTCGCCAGGCGGTATGGCCTGGATCGCGCCGCGCAGGATCTCGGCAATGTAGGCGGCGGTGTGCAGGGTCATGGTGGCGGTGGCGCACCAGAACGGGTCGCGCAGGTACGGCCACATGAAGCTGTTGCGCACGGCATCGAACTGCGCCAGGCCGTAATACACCAAAAACAACTGCACCAGCAACGGCGTGCCACGGAAGAAGAAAATGTAGCCATAGGGCAGGGCGCTCACGTACCAGCGGCGCGAAGAGCGGGCGATGCCCAGTGGGATCGCCAGCAGCAGGCCGGCGATCACGGCGATTGCCACCAGCTCCAGGGTCAGTGTGGCGCCCTGGGCCAACTTCGGCAGCCACTTGATGATCACGGCCCAGTTCAGGCCCAGGTCAAAGTGCGATAACCAACTGTAGTCGCCGCTCATTGGGTGCTCCTTGCAAAGCCGCGGGCGGCGCGTTTTTCCAGAAAGTGCATGCTGGTCATCGCCAGTACGGTCAGGCCCAGGTACATGAATGCGGCGACCATGAAGAAGGTGAACGGTTGCTTGGTCACGGTCACGCCGATCTGCGCGTGGCGCATGATTTCTTCCAGGCCGATCACCGACACCAGCGCGGTGTCTTTCATCAGGATCATGAACAGGTTGCCCAGGCCCGGTAGGGCGATGCGCCACATCTGCGGCATGATCAGCCGGGTGAAAATCCGAAACTTCGACAGCCCCAACGCCACACCGGCTTCGCGGTGGCCCTTGGGAATGGCGAGGATCGCGCCGCGGAACACTTCCGTTGCGTAGGCGCCGAAGCACAGGCCCAGGGCGATGACGCCGGCGGCAAAGGCACTCAGCGACAGGTCGGGGTTGCCGAAGAACTCACCGAGCGCACGCATCAGGTTGACGGTGCCGAAGTAAATCAGCAGCACCCACAGCAGCTCGGGAATACCGCGAACGATGGTCGAATACGCGCCGCCCAGCCATTGCAGTGGCTTGTACGGGGAAGTCTTGGCCAAGGCGCCGGCAAGGCCGAGCAGCAGCCCCAGGCACAGGGCCGTGAGCGCCAGTTTGACGGTCATCAGCGCGCCGGCGGCGAGGGCCGGGCCGAATCCGTAGAGATCGAAATTCATGGTGTTTTCATATCGCGGCAGGCATTGCTAAAAGCCAGCGCGCTCACCAGGAGCGCGCTGGGCAGGCCGTTCAGATCATTCGATGCTGAACGGGAAGTACTTGTCGTTGATCTTCTTGTAGGTGCCGTCTGCCTTGATCTCTGCCAGGGCTTTGTTCAGGCGCTCGCGCAGCGGGTCGCCCTTGCGTACGGCGATACCGATCTTGTCGCTTTCTACAACAGGTTCACCTTTGAATTCATATTTGGAGCCGGCTTCGCTTTTGAGCCACTCATACTGCACGTACTTATCCGCCAGGATGCCATCGACACGGCCGGAGGTCAGGTCGAGGTAGGCGTTTTCCTGGGTGTCGTACAGGGTGATCTTGACGTTGTAGTCGTCTTCCATATTGCGGTCGTCCAGCCAGGTACCGGCCAGGGTTGCGCGTTGGGCACCGATGGTCTTGCCGCCGAGATAAGCTTTATCGGTCTTGAAGTCGGTGGTCTTGGGCGCAATGAACTGCAGCTTGTTGGAGTAGTACGGGTCGGTGAAGTCCACTGCCTGCTTGCGTTCGTCGGTGATCGACAGCGAGGACACCAGGAAGTCGAACTTCTTGGCGTTCAGGGCCGGGATGATGCCGTCCCAGTCGGACACATACACTTCGCACTTCTCGACTTTCATCTTGGCGCACAGGGCGTCGCCGATGTCTTTGTCGAAGCCGACAACGTTGCCGCTGGCGTCTTTATTGTTGAATGGCGGGTAGGCCGCTTCGATCCCCATCTTCAAGGTTTCTGCCATGGCTGTGGCGCTGAACGCCATCGAGACGGCCGCGGCCAGAAGGAATTTTTTATAGTTCTGCATGCATGTTGCTCCGTTAGCGGTTGCTGGACATGAATTGTTTGCAGCGCGCCGAAAGCGGGTTTTCAAATACCTGCTGTGGCGATCCTTGCTCCTCGACCAGGCCCTGGTGCAAAAACACCACTTCGCTGGATACCTGACGGGCGAAGCCCATTTCGTGGGTGACCAGCAGCATGGTGCGGCCTTCTTCGGCCAGTGCGCGGATCACATTAAGTACTTCCTGGACCATTTCCGGGTCAAGCGCAGAAGTCGGCTCGTCGAACAGAATGACCTTAGGCTGCATCGCCAGGGTACGCGCAATCGCCGCGCGTTGTTGTTGGCCGCCAGAGAGCTGGGCAGGGTAGGCGTGGCGCTTGTCGGCGATCCCGACCTTGGCCAGCAGGGCCTCGGCCACTTCTATGGCTTCGGCCTTGCTCTGGCCGAGCACGCGGCGAGGGGCCTCGATGATGTTGTCGAGGATGGTCATGTGCGGCCATAGGTTAAAGTTTTGAAACACAAACCCGATTTCGCTGCGCAGGCGGTTGATCTGCTTGCCGTCGGCTGCCATCAGTTCGCCGTTTTTCGCGGCCTTGAGCTTGAGTTCTTCGCCGGCCACCAGGATCTGGCCCTGATGCGGGTTTTCCAGCAGGTTGATGCAGCGCAGGAAGGTGGACTTGCCGGAACCGGAGGAACCCAGGATCGAGATCACATCGCCGTCGCGAGCGGTCAGCGAGATACCTTTGAGTACCTCAAGCTCACCATAGCGTTTATGCAAGTTGCGGATTTCAAGCGCGGGCGTGGCCTGGGCCATGTGCGGTCCTCATTGTGTTCGTTGCGATCTTCGCTGTTGGGCCGCCTTCCTGGCGAGGCGCCAAGCTAGCATAGCGTTTGGACGACAGCCAACAGCGCTGCGGACGGTTAACCGGTGGCCTGCGGCAGGGTGTCGCATCGGCGCAGCAGTGTGTCGCGCCATCAACAACCTACAGACGTTTGACCCGGAAAGATCCACAGGCTTCGCGTAAAAAAGGGCGCGATGGTGCCAGCTTTGGCCGGGTGTTGGAAGGGTTAACCCGGCAAACGGTCCATGTCAGCCCGCTTATGGGGCGTCACGTACTTTTTGTGTGTGTTTTTGGTGCGTCGGTGCGCCGTGAATGTGAGTCGCACGGTAACGCTATAGCGGAATGCCATTGTTCTCAATGACTTGCGATGGGTGGCGAATTGTCCTACAGCCCCCGTCAACTGTGGCTCTGAAATATTTTGGCGCAAATCTTGCGTAAAAAATAAAGAACGCCCTGTTGGATTCTTTTCACGAGAAAGGCTGCAAGCCGGGCGAACCGTTTTCGCAATTCCTCGCAAAGGTGTGTCAATGAGTAGTACGCAAAGCTCCAATGACCTCGAACAGGGGCTCAAACCGCGTCACGTCACCATGCTGTCGATTGCCGGTGTCATCGGCGCCGGTTTGTTTGTCGGCTCCGGCCATGCGATCGCTGCTGCCGGCCCGGCTGTACTGTTGGCCTATGCAGCCGCCGGCACGCTGGTGGTCTTGGTGATGCGCATGCTGGCCGAGATGGCCGTTGCGTCACCGGATACCGGTTCGTTCTCTACCTATGCCGACCGGGCCATCGGCCACTGGGCCGGTTTCACCATCGGCTGGCTGTACTGGTGGTTCTGGGTGCTGGTGATTCCGCTGGAAGCCAACGCGGCGGCGACCATCCTGCACGCCTGGTTCCCCGACGTGGCGATCTGGGTGTTCACCCTGGTGATTACCTTGTTGCTCACCGCAACCAACCTGTTCAGCGTGAAAAACTACGGTGAATTCGAGTTCTGGTTCGCGTTGATCAAAGTCGTGGCCATCGTCGGCTTTGTGATCCTCGGCCTGGCCGCGATCTTCGGCTTCTTGCCTACCAGCCAGGTCAGCGGTGTTTCGCACCTGTTCGATACCCAAGGGTTCATGCCCAACGGCATGGGCGCGGTATTGGCAGCGATCCTGACCACTATGTTCTCGTTCATGGGCACCGAGATTGTCACCATCGCCGCCGCCGAATCGAAGAACCCAGGCCAGCAAATCACCAAGGCCACCAATTCGGTGATCTGGCGGATTGGTTTGTTCTACCTGTTGTCGATCTTCATCGTGGTGTCCCTGGTGCCTTGGAACGATCCGACCCTGGCGGCCGTAGGTTCCTACCAGACTGTGCTGGAACGCATGGGCATTCCGAACGCCAAGCTGATTGTCGACCTGGTGGTGCTGGTTGCCGTAACCAGTTGCCTCAACTCGGCGCTGTACACCGCGTCGCGCATGCTGTTCTCCCTGGGCCGTCGCGGTGACGCACCGGCCGTGGCCAAGCGTACCAACAAGAGCGGCACGCCTTACTGGGCGGTGTTGCTGTCTACCGGTGCTGCGTTCCTGGCGGTATTCGCTAACTACGTCGCCCCGGCGGCGGTGTTCGAATTCCTGCTGGCCAGCTCTGGCGCCATCGCGTTGTTGGTGTACCTGGTGATTGCCGTGTCGCAGCTGCGCATGCGCCAGAAGCGTACGGCGGCGGGCGAGAAGATCGTCTTCAAGATGTGGCTGTTCCCAGGCCTGACGTACGCGGTAATGGTGTTTATCGTCGGTACGTTGACCATCATGCTGTTCCAGGAAGCGCACCGGGTCGAGATCATCGCCACCGGGGTTCTGAGCTTGCTGGTGGTCTTGGCGGGGTTGGTGGTGGCGAGCCGTCGCAAGGCCCAAAGAGTGGGGGCTGCGGCGCTTAACTGATACGCCGCTATTCAAACTGTGGGAGCGGGCTTGCTCGCGAATGCATTCTGACAGTCATTCAATTATTGACTGGTCTAGCGCATTCGCGAGCAAGCCCGCTCCCACATTTTTGTTTGGTGTTAGTCGGGGGCGTTGGCCAGCGCCTGGGACGCCGCCACGTAATCGGCTTGGAACTGCGGCGACTCAATCCACGCCAGCGCGGCGGCTTCGTCATCGCTGTCCGTCGCCCACTGCCGATACTCGATCAGCGCCGCCAGGATAAAGTCGGTCGCTTCCTCTTCGCCTTCCTGCTCCAGCACCAACGCCAGCAACGGGTGGGCCAGGAACACCGCACACAGGGCCTGCTGGCTGATCTCGCCGGCGGTACGCATTTCGACGAACAGTTCAGTCAAATCCACCGACTCAAGGTCGATGCGGCTGTCGTCGCCCGCGAAAGCATCCGGTTTGTGCGCCACGGCGCGCTGGGTGCGGTTTTGCTTGGCCTTGGCTTTTGCCCGATGGGCGCGTTTTTGCTGCTTGTTTGGCGAGGCCATGGGCTCGACGTCCTTGGGGTTTGGGTCTAGAGGGTGTATTGAAGCGCAGGTTGGGGCAAATCCCAAGGGTTTCTCGGGCGGCACCGATTGCTGTAATGCTCGACCTTCTCTGCGCGAGTACTTAGGCTGACAGTCTATTGACCCACCAGAGCCCGCCCATGACCCGCGACACCCTGGAACAGCATCAGGTCCCGATCTACTTCGTTGCCGTCTTTTTGGCCGTCACGTTTGGCCTGCTCTGGCCCTTGTCGGCGCAGGGCCTCAGCCTTTGGGTGACACCTGCCATCGCCGTGCTGATGTATGCGATGTTTTTGCAAATTCCCTTTCTTGAGCTGCGCCAAGCCGTGGGCAATAAGCGTTTCATGGCGGCCTTGCTGTTGGCCAATTTCATCCTGGTGCCCTTGCTGGTTTGGGGGTTGACCCGTGGCCTGGTGGAGCGCCCGGCGTTGCTGGTGGGCGCTCTGCTGGTGTTGCTGACGCCCTGTATCGACTATGTGGTGGTGTTTACCCATATCGGCAAGGGCGATTCGCGGTCGATGCTGGCGGCAACACCGCTGCTGCTGTTGCTGCAACTGCTGTTGTTGCCGGTCTACCTGGGGCTGATGTTGGGCGAGCAATCCAGCGGGGTGGTGGCGGCGGGGCCGTTTGTCGAAGCGTTCGTGGGGCTGATTGTGGTGCCGATACTTCTGGCGGTTGTGACCAGCGCTTTCGCGCGGCGGTCGAGCGCCATTAGCCTTTGGAACAGCGCCTGGGCCTGGTTGCCGGTGCCAGCGATGGCCTTGGTGTTGTTTGTAGTGCTGGCTTCGCACATCACGGCAGTGGTGCGGGATATCAATGTGTTACTGCCAGTCATTCCGGTCTACGTGGCCTTTGTGTTGCTGGCGCCGTTGATGGGCATTGTGGCTGCGCGGCTTTTCGCACTGCCAGCGTTGACGGCGCGGGCGGTGGCCTTCAGTGCGTCGACCCGTAACTCGCTGGTGGTTTTGCCATTGGCGCTGGCCCTGCCGGAGGATGTGCGCGGCTTGGCCGCAACGGTGGTGATCCTGCAGACCCTGATCGAACTGGTTGCCGAATTGCTCTACGTTCGCCTGATCCCGGCAGTGGTGTGGCCCACCAGCCGGTAACTGCGTGAATGTTCAGGTCTGTTCAGGCGCCATTCAGGGGCGCGGTCGGCACCATACGCCAGCGCTTCCCACCTGACAGGTCACCCGATGGATCACCGCAACCGTTTTCGCCTGGCGTCACTGGGTCTTTTCCTGGTCGCTCTCTTGTTATTCACAGTGGGCATCTGGGATCAGCAGCCCCAGGGCTTTGACGGGCGTTGGGCGCTGTTCATGCAGGAAATGTATCGCCATGGCGCGAGTCTTTTCCCCACTACCTACGGCCAGCCCTATGCGGATTACCCCGGCACCGCGACCTTCTTCAGTTATCTATTCGCCCGCTTGTTTGACGCGCCGAACCACTTGGCGAATGTGCTGCCCACGGCGCTCGCGTCGGCGGGGGTGATCGCGCTGATGTACCGCCTGCTGGCGCCCTACAGCCGTGCCTGGGCGCTGCTGACGGTGTTACTGACTCTGCTCACCGCCCAGTTGCTCGAAAAGTCGCGCTCGGTGTGCCTGGATCAGATGGTTGCATTGTTATGCGTGGGCAGTTTCTACCTGCTGCACACCGGCGAGCGCCTCGGGTCGCGGCTGAGGCAACTGGCGGTGTTCCCGCTGTTCATCCTGGGTTTCGCCATACGTGGGCCGCTGGGGTTGATTGAAGTCTGCGCGGTGGTGTGTGTGTATTGGGCGTTGGGCAAGCCGGGGGAGCGTGTCCGGCAGGTGCTGAGCCACGGCGTTGTCGGCCTGGTGCTGCTCGCAGCGTGCTGGTGGCTTCTGATGAAGCTTGCGCGGTTCAGTGGTGGCGCTGCGTTTGCCGATGAGGTCTTCAGGATGCAAGTCGGTGGGCGTCTGGATGAGTCGGGTGAGCCGTTTTACTTTTACTTCCAGCTGAGCTTGTACCGCTACTTCCCGGTGGTACCCCTGGCATTTGCGAGCCTGTTTGCGTTGCGCCATCGCTGGCCCGAGCGTTGGGCCAATGAGCACCTGCAATTGCTGGTGCGCTTGGGGGGCTGCGGCTTAATAATTCTGCTCGGCCTGTCGGTACCGCATTTCAAGCGCGCTTATTACATCCTGCCGATGGTGCCGATGTTTGCGGCTGCCGCTGCCTATGGGCTGCTTCACGCGCAAGGCTGGCTGGTGGGCGTGCGCCGTTGCTATGAATGGCTGGTCGCGGCGCTGCCGACGTTGTGCGTGGTGGTGTTGTTTGTGTGCCGACACGCCTGGCACAAGCAGGGCTACTGGCCGCAGATTTCCTTGCCGTTGTTGATCGGCGCGTTGGTGGTGCTGCAAGCCGCAGCGTTGATTGCCTGGCAGCGAGCATGGCGGTTGGTGTGGCTCAGTCTGATCGCCCTGGCGGCGCAATGGCTGTTGCTGGTGACGGTGATAGAACCGGCCAAGGACCTGCAATTCGACACCCGGCGGTTTGTCAGCCAGGTGGAGGCGTTGCGCGAGGCTCAGCCGGGCCCTTTGGTGTTTGTCGACCTGGCGCGGGACACCTGGGCTGTGCGCTACATGATGAACCTGGATCACGATGAACAGCCGCTGTTTGTCGGGCGTCACGAGCTTGAGAAGCTGGCGGCGCTGCCCCGGCCTTCCTGGGTGATTGTGTCGCGCAAGGAGACTGCGCTGTTGAAGGGGTCGCCGGTGGAGCACCTGGCACCGAGCTATCAAGGGCGTTTGAATGACAACCCGTTGATGGTGTTTTTGCTCAAGTAAGGAGGCCCTTGAGCCAAGGGCCTGCCGAGCAGCTGATTACTTGCAACGGAAGCTTTCAGGCATCGTGACCGTGTAATTGCGCTGCACACGGTCCTGGAAATTCAGGTTCTGCAAACCCTGCTGTACCAGAAAGGCTTCGACCTTGGCGGCTTGGCAATCGTCGTTATAGGACGACGCCCGTAGCAGGTAGACCGCGCGCCTGCTCGCTTCATCGCGAGCGGTGACCCGGAAGGTGGTAAGCGTGGTGTAGCCGGTGCGCTCCGAAGTTCCTACCGGGCCGTAGGAGGTGTTTGGGGTGCTAGTGCAGGTCAGTTGGTCGGTCTTTTTCTTGTTCTTCTTGCATTGGGTGGTGGTGCTGTTTGCCACTTGCCCGTATTCGGTAGCGGTGTAGCGATAAGTCACCTGCTTGCTATCGACATCCAGGGTGACGGTCATTTTGATCGGCGCGTGGTTCTTGGGCAGCGTGGTATCGGTAAAAACATTGCCAAAGCCCTGGTCCTGCATGGCGCGGACCATGTCGCGCAGGTAGTAGCGGGCATTGAGCGAGTTTTCATCGCTGCCGCCCGTGGAGGTCACCAACACGGTTGCCTGTCGGTCAAATTGATAATCGGGATCAGGCGTCGCGTTGATTGCTACGTCCAACTGCGTGGCACACCCACTGAGCAGGGCGGTCAGTATGAATAGGGTGCAAAGCAAGAAGCGGGTCATGAAAAAACCTTACAACTGAGAATTGGGTAAAGGCTGAACGATTGAACCCAGAGAAAAATAACCAGCACGGAGGATAAAAGCCTGATGGCTTTCCTCTGCCAATCGCAGGCACTAGGCCACTAAGGATACAGGGCAGCGGTCCTGGTCGTCATGGCGCCCGTGGTTATTCCGCCTTCTGGGGGGCTGGCAACCATCCACCACCGTCTTCGAATTTCTCGATCAGGAAGTCCACAAAGACCCGCAACTTGGGCACGGCAAACTTGCTCGGCAAGAAAATCGCATGAATGCTGTCGCCGAACGTACCCTCTGCAATGTACTTGGGCAAAATCACGCTAAGGCTGCCCTTGCGCAAATCGTCGGCGATGGAGAACGTGGGCAGCAAGCCTATGCCCACACCTTCCATCACGGCCTGCCTCACCGACTCACTGCTGTTGACACAGAAACGCCCTGATACGCGCACTTCGGTCACTTCGCCGTCGCGAAGAAAACGCCAGGATGCTTCCCGCGCCAGGCCATTGATCAAGCAGTTATGTGCGGCCAAATCACCGAGAGTGGCGATGGGGGAGTGGCTGCTTAAATAACCGGGTGTTGCACATAACACGTAATCGAGTTTGGCCAAGCGTCGCGCTATAAAACTGTCCACGGGCGTACTGGTCAGGCGTATCGCAATATCGAACCCCTCTTCGACAATATCCACATAGCGGTCGCTCAAGGAGAGCGTGACGCTGATATCGGGGTAGGCGTTGAGGAATTGCCCAACCAGGTTGCTCAAGTGGAGATTGCCAAAGGCAACCGATGTGGTGACCCGCAGGTGGCCCCGGGGCGCTGATTGCAAGCTCTCGACCGAGTTGAGTAAGGCGCCGGTTTCCTCGGTAATCCGAACACCGTGCTGATAGGCAAGTTCTCCCGCTTCTGTGAGCGCCAGGCTTCGCGTGGTGCGGTTTAACAACTTGGCCCCGAGCGTTTCCTCAAGCCTGCGCATTTGTTTGCTGACGGTTGAGGTGGTCGAACCGAAGAAACGGGCCGCTTTGGAGAAACTTTTCAGTTCGACAACTTTAACGAAAACAAAGACATCCGAAATATTATCTGAGAAAGATTCCATTGTTTCTCCAGAGGACACAGGCTTGTTCTTTTTGGCCGTATTGTGCGCAGCGGGTGGGTTAAATACTTTGAATTCTCTAGCGGTTAAACCTTGGAGGATTCATGAAAGCCCTGACCAGAAGTTTCAATATTGCCCTGCCCGCCACTCTACTGCCTTTGCTCTTCATCGTCATGTGGAGTTCCGGTTATGTCGTTGGCAAAGTGGCACTCCCCTTTGTGGGGCCCTACACCCTGATCTTCATTCGCTTTGCCAGTGCCGCGCTGATCCTGCTGGGCGTGGCGCTTGCGACTAAAGCCCCGTGGCCGAAAACCCGCGCTCAGTTCGGCCATCTGGTGGTGGTGGGCATCTTGATCCAGGCGCTTCAGTTTGCTGGCCTGTACATGGGGCTGGATCTGGGCGTGTCGGCTGCTGTGGCCGCGCTGATTGTTGGCACGATGCCGGTGTTTACCGCGTTGGGCGCCACTCGGTTTCTTAACGAAAAAGTCAGTCGTGTCGAGTGGCTCGGCTTGGTGGGCGGATTGTTCGGTGTCGCCCTGGTGGTCTATGAACAGCTTGGTGTAAGTGCAACGGCGAGCCTGACAGGTTACTTGTGCGTAGTGCTGGCACTGGTTGGCATCACGGCCGGCAGCCTGTATCAGAAGAAATACTGCACCGGCATGGACTTACGCACGGGTGGTTTTATCCAGTTGGCCACGGCCTCTTTCGTGATGTTCTTTCTCGCCGACCACTTTGAAAATCTAGCGGTTCAGTGGACCCCAACAATGATCTTCGCGTCCGGTTGGTTGTCACTGGTCAACTCTATTGGCGCTATCAGCATCCTCTACATCCTCATGCGCAAAGGTGAGGCGAGCAAAGTAGCAGGCCTGTTCCATCTTATTCCCGCAGTAACAGCCTTAATGGGCTTTGTATTCCTCGGTGAATCGTTCAGTGCAATTAACGCTGTAGGTTTTGCGATTACCGCACTGGCTGTTTATGCGTGCACCCATGTCAAGAAGTGAGCTCAACGTTTAACCACCCCTATCTAACGCCTCTTTATCCAGCGAACAAGGAAGTATCATGCATACCGGACAAATCCTTAAAGATGTACTCAACGCAGTACGCAGCAAAGAAGCCTTGCCGTGGGTGCCCTATACCGCCAATGGCCGAACCAAGACCGATATCGTGCATTTGTACCAAGGCCCGGAAGTGGATGGGCCATCAGCGGCCCTGGTACGTTATCAGCCGGGTGCCCGTACCCAGCGCCACCTTCATCCTGGCTACGAACTGATTTTCGTGCTCGATGGCGTGCTGCATAACGATGCCGGTGCACACCCAGCAGGCACGCTTGAAGTCTGCCCGCCTGACAGTGAGCATGCGCTGTGGAGCGATGAAGGCTGCACCTTCCTGGTAGTGTGGGAAAAGCCCGTGCAGACCGTTTCCCTGCCGCAGGCGCAGGCATGATGGGCGCCCTCAATAGCGGCTTCAACGTCCAGGCTCCCCCGGCGACGCTCGCAGCGGCCTCGTTCGGCAGTGATTATGTGATGGAGCCTAAGCGCGTCATTACCGCCAGCCAGGCGGCGGCCCTGGTACCCGATAATTGCACGATCACCACTGGGGGGTTCGGCAGTTGTGGGCACCCAGACTTGCTCACCGAAGCACTGGCGGCGCGTTTTGCCGCTACCGCACAGCCATCGGACCTGACCCTGGTTTTTGCGGCCGGCCAGGGTGACAAGGCCAGCCGTGGGCTTAATCAACTGGCTGTCAAAGGCCTGCTGAAAAAGGTGATCGGAGGCTACTGGGCGCTTGCACCGTCGATAGGCCAGATGGCACTGCGTGGTGAAATCCAAGCGCACAACTGGCCTCAGGGCGTGATAAGCCACCTGTTCCGCTCAATCGCCGGGGGCAAAAGTGGGGTGCTCTCAGGGATTGGCTTGCACACCTTTATCGACCCCAGGCAGGAGGGGGGCAAAGTCGGCCCGGCTACGACTGAAGAGCTGATCTCAGTGGTAAACGTTGGGGGGCGTGAAGAACTTTTCTATCCGTCGATGCCCATCAATGTCGCCTTTTTGCGCGGAAGCCGAGCAGATGTCGACGGCAATATCAGCATGGAGGACGAAGCCAACTTTCAGGACAGCCTCGCCCAGGCGCAGGCCGTTCACAATTGCGGCGGTATCGTCATCGTGCAAGTGATGGAATTGGTCGACCGTAACTCGCTCGATCCTCAGGCGATCCGTATTCCGGGGATCTTTGTTGATTATCTGGTTTTATCCACACCAGACACACATTGGCAAACCTACGGTGAGGTCAGAAACAACACCTATACCGGGCGGTCGCGCTCCGATACCGCAGTCACGCCGTTACCCCTGTGCGCCAAAAAAATCGTCGCGCGCCGAGCCTTGTATGAAATAGCCCGGTACAACGCGCCGATCGTTAACCTGGGTATTGGCACCCCAGAGTTCATTGCAAGGGTGGCGAGCGAGGAGCGCTGCTCCGCCCATGTGCTTACTGTCGAGTCAGGGGTTATCGGTGGGACGCCTGCGCGCGGGCTGTCATTCGGCGCTTCGAGCAACCCTCAAGCGATCCTCGATCAAGCCAGCCAGTTCGACTTCTATGACGGTGGCGGTATCGATCTGGCCTTCCTCGGGTTTGGTCAGGCCGACAGCGGTGGCAACGTCAACATCAGTCGATTCGGCGGGCGGCTCAACGGCGTCGGTGGTTTTATCAACATTTCGCAAAGCGCCAAGCGCGTAGTGTTTTGTGGAACCTTCACGGCCGGTGGTCTGGAGCTGGGGTTTGAATCCGGGCAGTTAAGCATTGAGCGTGAAGGGGATATCACCAAGTTTATCCAGGCCGTTGAGCACATGAGCTTCAATGCCGCACATGCCCAATCGCGCAACTGCCCGATTCTGTTCATCACCGAACGGGCTGTGCTCGTATTGAAGGACGGCCGCTTGATACTCAAGGAAGTTGCGCCGGGTATCGACATCGAGCGCGATATTCTGGCTCGCAGTACGGCCGATATCATCGTGGCTGACCACGTGGAGTTGATGCCCGCGTCGATTTTTCTCCATCAGCCGCTCTCTGTCACGGACAAGTACTGGCGTTCGCGTGACTAACTCATCATTTCATTGATGGCTCTTCATTCTTCGCACTACGCGTTTTGGAAAACACCATGAAAAAAATAACAATTGCCATAGTGGGCGGTGGTTCTGTCGGCGTTGCATATTTTACGCAACTCATTGATGAAGCTGTTCGTCAGGGGCTGAGTCATCATTTGGATGTGCTGATCTTTGAGTCACAGAAAACACCTGGGCCGGGTTATGCGTACCAGGACGACTTTGAGTGCAACTTGCTCAACACGCGAGCCGACGCCATGTCTGCGGTAGCAGGCGACAAGCGGCATTTTATTCGCTGGCTGGAACAGCATGGCGCAGATCAGGCGGTAGATTTTCCACAAACAGTCATCGACGATCACGCCTTCCTGCCGCGCAGCCTGTTCGGCAGATACCTGGCACATCAGTATGAGCAGACGATGGCCGTGGCCCGCGCCCATGGCATTAAGGTCACTGCAGTGACCTCAACCGTCACAGACTTGATCTCACTGTCTGACCAGCGCCCTTGCATTGATACCGAGAGCGGCGTGGCCTACGTGGCGGATCGGGTTGTCCTCAGCATGGGAAACCTGCCATCGACGCGGTTTACTCAGCTCAATGATGTGGCTGGCTTCGTGCGCACCCCATACCCAACCCGGGACATGGTGCGCAACATACCGGCCAACGCGTCGGTGTGTGTGCTAGGGACCGGGCTGTCGGCCATTGACACTGTGCTCTCACTGACAGAAGCCGGGCACCAGGGGAAAATTGTCATGGCATCGCGCACCGGCCGCCTGCCCAGTGTGCGCGGCACCTTTAATCGGCCTCATACACTGACTCATCTGACCCGGGCCCACATCGATAACTTCTGTGATGCAAATGGTGGTCAGCTCAAGCTGCATGACGTCTTTACGATGTTGCTGCGTGAGATCGAGGAGGTTACCGGTGACGCCGTGGACTTGAAGCGCATCTTGAATTCGGGCGCCGGTGTGTTGGACTACATAACGTCCGAAATCATCCAGGCAGACAATGCCGAGCGTCTGTGGCAGTCGGTCATTTACTCGACCAACTCCATTATCGATTATGTCTGGCATCGCCTGTCTCGCGACGACAAGCAGGTATTTCAGACGACATTCGGCAGTCTCTGGTCTTCTTACCGAGTCTCGGTGCCGGTCAAAAATGCCCATAAGTTGCAGGCGTTGCTGAAGGCTGATCGCATACTGGTGCTCGGCGGCGTCAGGCAAGTCACTTACAACGAGGCTTCAAAGGTCTTTGAGACGCGCATTGACGACCGTCGCAGTGCATTTCGTACCGTCGTCGAGAGTGAGTATGTTATCAACGCCACCGGTTACTCCGTTCAGGTGGAGCAGTCTGACGTGCCGCTCGTGGTGAATTTGCTCCGTCGCAAGTTGGCCAAGCCCAATGAGTTCGGCGGCTTTGAGTTGGACTTCGAGACAGGAAGGTTGGTGGGGGCTGCTGGTGAGGCCTGGCCGCATGTCTCGGTACTGGGCAGCCTGGCCGCTGGCACGTATTTCTGGACGAATGCGATGGACGTCAATGTCAGGTTGGCCCGGCGTCAGGTTGAAGATGCGCTCAGCGTATTGTCAGGCAGCATTTCTCACGCGGCGTTGCCTTCGGCGCGAGCGCCTCGTCGTCGCTCTGTCACTCGAAGAGGTCGTACGGCCTCCGCGTCGGCGAGCACCAGGCAGAGTAGACGCTACGGCCTGAAGGCTGCTCAGGGGAACGCAAGCGTGCTTGGGTCACCCGTGCGAGGGGAACTGGCGTCGCCGACGACTCAGCTGGTCTGAGGGCGCTTTGAGCCTGGCCATTTAAATCAAGCCCGCGCAGATCGTTTCGGCTCCGGGACCTGAAGCCGGTTGAATCGCAGGCAATAAAAAACCCCAAGGAACTGGTTCCTTGGGGTTTCTCGGTATTTTGGTGCCCAGAGACGGAATCGAACCGCCGACACGGGGATTTTCAATCCCCTGCTCTACCGACTGAGCTATCTGGGCAACGGGGCGCATTAAACGGGTTTTTCAGGGGGTCGTCAAGCAAGTTTTCAAAAAATATTTAATTATTACCGTCGCTTACGTGCAGACCCCGGTTTTTGATCAATTATTGAGCAGGTGGGACGTAGCCTTCGGCCTGGGCGTATTCCTCGCCGGAAAAGAACTTGTCCATTTCGCCGGCCAGGTATTTGCGGTCTTCGGCGTTCATCATGTTCAGGCGTTTTTCGTTGATCAGCAGAGTCTGGTGTTTCAACCAGTCGCCCCAGGCTTTGGCCGAGACGTGGTCGTAAATGTCCTGGCCCTTGGCACCTGGGTAAGGAGGGCGTTCCAGGGCTGGCAGTTCTTCTTTGTACTTGCGGCACATAACGGTGCGGGTCATGACGAAACTCCTGCGTTCAATACGTCGGCCGCGCGCTTGAGCAATGTTTTTACCGGGGCGGCAAGGCCCAGGCGCGGCGGGGTGGCGAGGTTATACCAGAGCCAGTCGGCCTCGGCCACGTGATGGGCGGATTCCTCAACCTGGACCAGCCAGGGTTCGATGGCCAGCTGGAAGTGGCTGAAGGTGTGGATCAGCCCCGGCAGTTCCTGATGCTTGCCCAGCGCCAGCGCGTGCTGGTTGGCGAGGTGATCGAGGTCGCCCAGGTCGTCCAGCTCCGGCAAGCTCCACAAGCCGCCCCACAAGCCCGTGGACGGGCGACGGTAAAGCAGGATCGCGCCCTCGGCGTTCGCCAGCATGGGCATCAGCGTGCGCTTTTGCGGGATGGTCTTGCGCGGCTTGGGGATCGGGTAGCGCGTCTCCAGGCCGAGCATGTGGGCTTCGCAGCCTTTTTCCAGCGGGCACAGCAAGCAACTGGGTTTGCTGCGGGTGCACAGGGTGGCGCCCATGTCCATCATGGCCTGGGTGTAGGCGTTGACACGCTCAAAGGGCGTGAAGCGCTCTGCAGTGGCCCACAGCTGCTTGGCCACCTTGGGCTCGCCCGGGTAACCCTCTTGCGCGGTAAAGCGCGCCAGCACGCGTTTGACGTTGCCGTCGAGGATCGGTGCGCGCAGGCCCATGCTCAGGCTGGCAATCGCGCCTGCGGTCGACAGGCCGATACCTGGCAGCTCGGTGAGTTTCTCCACGTCGCGAGGGAATTCGCCGCCGTATTCGGCCACCACGATCTTCGCGGTCTTTTGCAGGTTGCGCGCCCGGGTGTAGTAGCCCAGGCCCGTCCACAGGTGCAGCACTTCATCTTCCGGCGCGGCGGCCAGGGCTTCGACCGTCGGCAAGGAGGCCATGAACCGGTCGAAGTAGTTGAGCACGGTGCTGACCTGGGTCTGTTGCAGCATGATCTCCGACACCCACACCCGGTAAGGGGTGATGCCCTGTTGCCAGGGTAGGTCGTGGCGGCCATGGCGGTCGTACCAGTCCAGCACCGCTTGTGAAAACTGCTCGTTTCTCATCGGTTGAACAAGCCTTTCAATGCGTCTTTGAGCTTGGGGTTAACCTTGTCGAGCTTTTCTTCCAGCTTCTCGTTAAGGCGATTGCCGGCCGCCTTGAGGGCGACCTGGCCCAGGCCGTCCTTGTCCAGGCGGCAGGCCTTGGCGCCCAACTCCAGCGGGCCACGGCAACGCAGCGGCACTTCAATGCCCTGGAAATTGGCGCCGACCTGGCAGGCCGGGTCCGGCACCTCGCGCTTGTCGCCTTCGACGATAATGCCGACGCGGTAGTCCATGCCCAGCACGCGCAAATCCACATCACCGTTGCCGTTGAGCGTCAGGCCGGGGATACGCACTTTCAGGTCGGGGTTGCTGGCCACGCCGTTACGGAACGTGAGGTTGCCGCGCAGCTCCTGGAAGGGTGTGTCCTTGCCGCCTGGGGTGGTGCTCAGGGTCTTGCGGTTGAGCAGGGCGATGCCGGTACACAGTTGCTGCTCGATGTTGGCATTGAGCAGCACACCGTTGTTGATCACGATGCTGGTGGTGCCGTTGAGGCTGTCGATCAGGGCCTTCTGGCTATTGCCACGGCCGCTGAGGTTACTGTCGAGGGTGAGCTGGCCTTTGACCGGCGGTGTTTTCCCTTGGGCCTGCAGGATGCGTTCGACAGGCACCTGCTTGATGTGGCTTTGCAGGGCCAACACTGGCGTGTCCTGGCGCACGTCGAGTGTGCCGTTGGCCTGGAACGTGCCGTTGTAGAGACCGCCGCTAAGGGTTTCGAGCTTGAGTTGCCCGTCAATGCCGGAGGCTTTGAGCACCGCGTTCTGAATGGGTAACTGGCTCAGGGTCAGCTCGCCAAAGGCCAGGTCTGCATTCACGTCCAGGCTGCGCAGGCGGGTCAGCGGCAGCAGTTTGTCATTGCTCCAGGCACCTTTGGTCGGCGCCTCCGGCAATGGCGTGTTGCCGCCTGCCGCCATGGCGCCAGCTTCGCTGCTTTGCACTTCGGCCTGGCGTGCGGCGGTTGCACCTTTGGCGGCTTCGGATTTGGCCGGCAGGTAATTGTCGGCATTGAAAGTATCGCCCTTGAGCTGCACACGCAGGGACTGCTTGGCGAAATCATCCACGGCGACGCGGCCGGTGAAGGTGCTGCCATCGAGCTTCAGGTTCAGGTCTTCCAGGGCGACGCTGGTGGGCGTGCCCTTGAGGCGGCTCACCAGCTCGACCTTGCTCAGGCTACCGGGGGCCATGGCAGGCAACGGATGACCGACGCTTTCAAGAAACTTGGCCAGGTCAAACTGGGCGACCGACAGGGCGCCGCTGATCTGCGGGGTCTTGTCCAGGTCATTGGCCTTCAGTTCGCCCAAGGCGCGCAGTTGGTTGGCCGCCAGTTTCAGGTTGGTCCATTCGGCGACGTTGGCCGCCAGGTCCACCAGCAATTGGCCCTGGGTGGAGAAGCTCACCGTCTTGCCCTGCAACGGCTCACCAGTGGCCTCGCCACTTAAGCGCATGTCTTCGAACTGATAACGCTTGAGCGCACGCTGGATGCGCAGGTTGCCGTTCAGCTCAGTCTTGACCCGCATCAGCGGCTGGTTGCTGCCCAGGAAGGCCGTGAGTTTCAGCGGGATGCTGGCGCCTTCGTGGATGGCACCGGCACTCAGCTGGATGCTTTCGGCACTCAGGTGCTTGCCGGTCTGTTCATCGGTGTATTCGACGCGGGCGTTGTTGATGGTCAGGCTGTCGATGTCCAGGCGGATCGGCTGCGGTGGCTTTTCCGGCTTGGTTTCAGCCACGGGTTCGACCGGCGCGGGAGCGGGGGTGCCTGTGGTTTCGTCGGGCAGGTTCTTGCCGATGTCTTCCCAGTTGCCGTGGCCTTGCTTGTCGCGGTTCAGGCGCAGGTTCAGGCCCTCGACACGCACATCGCTCATCTGCACTTCGCGGCGCAGCAGCGGCAGTACGCGTACCGACAGGCCGAGCATCTGCAAGTCGGCAAAGGGTTGAGTGGGCGCGGTCAGGGTCGCGACGCTGGCTTCGTGAAGCTCCAGGCCCAGCCAGGGGAACAGGCTCCAGCCGATATCGCCATTGAGCGTCAGCTCGATGTGGGCCTTGTCGCGGGCTATCTGGCGAATTTCTTCTTTGTAGTCGTTGGGATCGAAAAGGTGGGTCAGGGCAAAGCCGAGCGCCACAATGATCAGCAACAGCCCGAGAAGTACCAGACCCAGGATTTTGCCGAACGCTTTCATGGGCGAGTCCTTGTATGTCGATTTCAAAATTTAGCCGCAGAGTATAACGCCCGACGGCCCGCGTCAGTTCACGGATCGTTACATTGTATCCATGGGCGCGGAAATAGGATTTTGACGTCAGAAAAGTACAGATAATCCAAAAAAGGTAGTGGCAGTTTGATTTTTCTGTCATCCACTGGTGCTAATCTCTGCACGTTCGTCCGCCTTCTGCGACTTAACGTCGCGCCTAAAAGGGAGCTTCACTCAACGAAACGGCCACGCTTTGCGTGCAAGGCCGAGGGAGAGAGCGCCTGACGGACGCATACCAATAACTGGGGGAAACACCAATGAGCACTAGCACTGTGGCCGGCACTGCCGCCGCACAGCCTGCGTTCCTGTCCAAGGAGCGCATCATCGCCAAGCCGGGCTTCAACCGCTGGCTGGTTCCACCGGCCGCCCTGGCCATCCACCTGTGCATCGGCATGGCCTACGGCTTCTCGGTGTTCTGGCTGCCGTTGTCCAAGGCGCTGGGTATCACCGCGCCGGTGGCTTGCGCGCCGGACATGGGCTTTATCGCTCAAGTCTTCTCGTCTCAATGCGACTGGCCCATTTCCATGCTGGGCTGGATCTACACCCTGTTCTTCATCTTCCTGGGCTGCTCCGCAGCGATCTGGGGCGGCTGGCTGGAACACGCCGGGCCGCGCAAGGCCGGGGTTGTCTCGGCGCTGTGCTGGTGTGGTGGCCTGCTGATCTCGGCCCTGGGTATCTATACCCACCAGATCTGGCTGATGTGGATCGGCTCCGGGGTCATTGGCGGCATTGGCCTGGGCCTGGGCTATATCTCGCCCGTTTCGACCTTGATCAAGTGGTTCCCGGACAAGCGCGGCATGGCGACCGGCATGGCGATCATGGGCTTTGGCGGCGGCGCGATGGTGGGTGCACCTTTGGCCGCGGCGCTGATGGGCCATTTCTCTTCGCCGACCAGCGTCGGTGTATGGCAGAGCTTTGTGGTCATGGCGGCGATTTACTTCGTGTTCATGATTGGTGGCGCCCTGCTGTATCGCGTACCCCCGACCGGCTGGAAGCCTGAGGGCTGGACCGCGCCAGCGAAGAAAGCCAGCAATGCGATGATCACTCACCGCCATGTGCATGTGAATGTTGCGTGGAAAACCCCGCAGTTCCGCCTGGTCTGGCTGGTGCTGTGCCTGAACGTGTCGGCCGGTATCGGCATCCTGGGCATGGCTTCGCCGCTGCTGCAGGAAGTGTTTGGCGGCAAACTCCTGGGTGTCGATGTGCCATTTGGTCAATTGGATGCGGGCCAGTTGGCATCCATTGCAGCCATTGCCGCTGGTTTTACCGGCCTGTTGAGCCTGTTCAACATCGGTGGCCGGTTCTTCTGGGCCTCGTTCTCTGACTACCTGGGGCGTAAAAACACCTACTTCGTGTTCTTCGCCCTGGGCTTTGCCCTGTATGCGCTGATCCCGAACCTGGGGCACCTGGGTAATGTGGCGCTGTTCGTGGCCGCGTTCTGCATCATCCTGTCGATGTACGGCGGTGGTTTTGCCACGGTCCCGGCCTACCTGGCCGACCTGTTCGGCACCCAGATGGTTGGCGCGATCCACGGTCGCCTGTTGACCGCCTGGGCCGCTGCGGGCGTGTTGGGCCCGGTGCTGGTGAACTACCTGCGTGAATACCAGTTGAGCATCGGCGTTGAACGGGCCGCGGCCTACGACATCACCTTGTACATCCTCGCCGGCCTGTTGGTGCTGGGCTTCATCTGCAACCTGCTGGTGCGCCCGGTGGCCGATAAGTACTTCATGACTGATGCAGAACTTGCCGCCGAACAGGCGCTGGGTCATGACAAAGGTGCCGATGCCAGCACCGTGCTGGAGTGGAAAGCCTCCGCCGCCAGCAAGCCGCTGGCGATTGCCGCGTGGCTGGTGGTAGGTATTCCGTTGGCGTGGGGTGTGTGGGTGACCCTGCAGAAGACCGCAGTACTGTTCCACTGATACCGCAATAAGGGTGGGCCCGGCTCCTGTGGGGGCCGGGCTTGTGTGGGAGCTGGCTTGCCTGCGATAGCATCACTGCGGTGTAACTGATACACCGAGGTGTCTGCATCGCAGGCAAGCCAGCTCCCACACAAGCCAGCTCCCACATAAACCCATGCTCACATGTATGCACATGTCTATCCCCGACATTCCTCGCTCCAACTCGTCAGTCTTATCCCCTTCGTTGTTTCTGTTTAGCGCCCGCGCCCCTATAATGGCTGCCTTTTTCGCCCAATGATTTTGCGGAGCTGGTGATGGCCGAACGTAAGGCATCTGTCGAGCGCGACACTCTGGAAACCCAGATCAAAGCCTCGATCAACCTGGATGGCACCGGAAAGGCCCGATTTGATATCGGTGTCCCTTTTCTTGAGCACATGCTGGACCAGATCGCCCGTCACGGGCTGATCGACCTGGATATCGTCGGCAAAGGCGACCTGCACATCGACGACCACCACATGGTGGAAGACGTGGGTATCACCCTCGGCCAGGCGTTTGCCAAGGCCATCGGCGACAAAAAAGGCATCCGTCGCTACGGCCATGCCTATGTCCCGCTGGATGAAGCGCTGTCCCGTGTGGTCATCGACTTCTCCGGTCGCCCGGGTTTGCAGATGCACGTGCCTTACACCCGCGCGAACGTGGGCCGTGGCTTTGACGTCGACCTGTTCCAGGAATTCTTCCAGGGTTTCGTTAACCACGCACTGGTCAGCCTGCACATCGACAACCTGCGCGGCACCAACACTCACCACCAGATCGAAACCGTGTTCAAGGCTTTCGGCCGCGCGTTGCGCATGGCTGTGGAAGTCGATGAGCGCATGGGCGGGCAAATGCCGTCGACCAAGGGCGTCCTGTAATGCAGACGGTCGCGGTTATCGACTACGGCATGGGTAACCTGCACTCGGTGGCCAAGGCCCTTGAGCACGTAGGCGCTGGCAAGGTGCTGATCACCAGCGATGCCAACGTGATTCGCGAAGCCGACCGCGTGGTGTTCCCCGGTGTAGGCGCGATTCGCGATTGCATGGCCGAGATTCGCCGCCTGGGTTTTGACGGCCTGGTGCGCGAAGTCAGCCAGGACCGCCCGTTCCTCGGCATCTGCGTGGGCATGCAAGCCTTGCTCGACAGCAGTGAAGAGAACGGTGGTGTCGACTGCATCGGCCTGTTTCCGGGCCAGGTGAAGTTCTTCGGCAAAGACCTGCATGAAGAGGGCGAGCACCTCAAAGTCCCGCACATGGGCTGGAACGAAGTGCGCCGCACCGTCGACCACCCGCTGTGGCACGACATCCCGGACATGGCGCGTTTCTACTTCGTGCACAGCTACTACATCGCCGCCGGTAACCCGCGCCAGGTGGTGGGTGGCGGGCATTACGGCGTCGACTTCGCCGCCGCGCTGGCCGATGGTTCGCGTTTTGCCGTGCAGTTTCACCCGGAGAAGAGCCATACCCATGGCCTGCAATTGCTGCAGAACTTCGCCGCATGGGATGGTCGCTGGTAAATGGCCAGGAAACCGAAGCAGCCGATCTTGAACCTCACGCCCGAGCAGGAGCGTGCGGCCACCGACAAGATCAAACGTTTCATGGAGGACCGCTTCGAGCTCAAGTTGGGCTCGTTCGAGGTCGCCGAGATTCTTGAGCTGTTCACCACCGAAGTGGCGCCGCATTATTACAACAGGGCGGTTTTCGACACGCAGACGCTCCTTAAGGAAAGGTTCGAAAGCATCGAAAGCGACTTGTGGTCGCTTGAGAAACCCTGATTTCCCAAGCATTGCTGAATATCGAATAAGGTTTGCCAGATGCTGATTATCCCCGCTATCGATCTCAAGGACGGCGCTTGTGTCCGCCTGCGCCAAGGCCGCATGGAAGATTCCACCGTGTTCTCCGATGACCCGGTGAGCATGGCTGCCAAATGGGTAGAAGGGGGCTGCCGTCGTCTGCATCTGGTGGACTTGAACGGCGCCTTCGAAGGCCAGCCGGTCAATGGCGAGGTGGTCACCGCCATCGCCAAGCGCTACCCGAACCTGCCGATCCAGATCGGCGGCGGTATCCGTTCCCTGGAAACCATCGAGCACTACGTCAAAGCGGGCGTGAGCTACGTGATCATCGGCACCAAGGCCGTGAAAGACCCAGCCTTCGTCGCCGAAGCCTGCCGCGCTTTCCCGGGCAAAGTGATCGTAGGCCTGGATGCCAAAGATGGCTTCGTCGCTACCGACGGCTGGGCTGAAATCAGCACCGTGCAGGTGATCGACCTGGCCAAGCAGTTCGAAGCCGACGGCGTGTCTGCCATCGTTTATACCGACATCGCCAAAGACGGCATGATGCAGGGCTGCAACGTACCCTTCACCGCAGCCCTGGCAGCGGCCACCAAGATTCCGGTGATCGCTTCCGGCGGCATTCACAACCTGGGTGACATCAAGTCGCTGCTGGACGCCAAGGCTCCCGGCATTATCGGCGCCATCACCGGCCGTGCGATCTATGAAGGCACCCTGGACGTTGCCGAAGCTCAGGCTTACTGCGACGCCTACAACGGCTGAGGACTGACCATGGCGCTGGCCAAACGCATCATCCCTTGCCTGGACGTCGACAACGGTCGCGTGGTCAAGGGCGTCAAGTTCGAGAACATCCGTGACGCCGGCGACCCGGTGGAAATTGCTCGTCGCTACGATGAGCAAGGTGCCGACGAGATTACCTTTCTCGACATCACTGCCAGCGTCGATGGCCGCGACACCACGCTGCATACCGTCGAGCGCATGGCCAGCCAGGTGTTTATCCCGCTGACCGTGGGCGGTGGCGTGCGCACCGTGCAAGACATCCGCAACCTGCTCAATGCCGGGGCCGACAAGGTCTCGATCAACACCGCAGCGGTGTTCAACCCCGAGTTTGTCGGCGAAGCCGCGCAGCACTTCGGCTCGCAATGCATCGTGGTGGCTATCGACGCCAAGAAGGTGTCCGGCCCGGGCGAAACCCCACGCTGGGAGATCTTCACCCACGGCGGGCGCAAGCCTACCGGGCTGGACGCGGTGGAGTGGGCGATGAAGATGGAAGGCCTGGGCGCCGGTGAGATCCTGCTGACCAGCATGGACCAGGACGGCATGAAAAACGGCTTCGACCTGGGCGTCACCCGCGCCATCAGCGATGCCCTCGGCATTCCGGTGATCGCATCGGGTGGGGTGGGCAGCCTGCAGCACTTGGCCGATGGCGTGCTTGAAGGCCACGCCAGCGCAGTGCTGGCGGCGAGTATTTTCCACTTTGGCGAATACACCGTACCCGAGGCCAAGGCCTACATGGCCGCACGCGGTATCGTCGTGCGCTAAACGCTGCTGGACACCATGGCAGGCTCGCGGCACTCTCTGCGCTTGCCATGGATTCCGGTAGCCTTCATGTTCAAACACCTGCTGCTCGCCCTCGCCAGTTCCTCCATGCTCATGGTGGCTACGGCACGCGCCGAACAACCGTCTGACGCCTCCCTGGTGTTGCTGACAGAAAATTTCCCGCCCTACAACATGGCGAAAAACGGCAAGAACTTCGCCAAGGACGAGAACATCGAAGGCATCGCCGTAGACATCATGCGCGAAACCTTCAAGCGCGCCGGCATTTCCTACAACCTGACCCTGCGTTTCCCTTGGGAGCGAATCTACAAGCTCGCCCTGGAAAAACCCGGTTACGGTGTGTTTGTGATGGCGCGTCTGCCAGACCGTGAAGCCTTGTTCAAATGGGTCGGCCCCATCGGCCCGGACGATTGGGTGCTATTGGCCAAGGCCGACAGCAAGATTCAGCTGGAAAGCCTGGAACAAGCGCGCCGCTACAAGATTGGCGCCTACAAAGGCGACGCTATCGCCGAAAGCCTGGACAAGCAGGGGCTCAAGCCGATTGTTGCCTTGCGTGACCAGGACAATGCGCAAAAGCTCATGGAGGGCCAGATCGACCTGTGGGCCACTGGCGATCCTGCTGGGCGCTACCTGGCGCGGCAGGTGGGGGTGAACGGGCTCAAGACGGTATTGCGCTTCAACAGTGCGCAGCTTTACCTGGCGTTGAACAAGGACGTACCGGATGAGGTGGTGGCCAGGCTCCAGGCCGCGCTGGAGCAGTTGCGTGAAGAAGGCCGTATCGACCAGATCATGGCCAACTACCTGTAGGAGCGAGCTTGCTCGCGAAGGACGTCAACGATGATGCGGGTATCCGGAGTGTACGCGGCGGTCTCAAGTTTTTCGCGAGCAAGCTCGCTCCTACAGGGGGGGCGTCAGCGATAGATGCCGTTCTTGCCATGCCCGGCCATCGCCCGGTTACTGCGCACGCTGATCATCAACTTGATATCGATCCACTCCACGCCCTGCGCCTTGAGCTTGGGCAATTCGCGCTCCAGCACCGCCAGCGTCTGTGGGTAAGGATGCCCGATCATCACCGCCGAACCCTGCTTATGCGCCAGTTTGATCGCGGTCTGCAATTGCGTGGTAATCGCCGCTTCGGTGCGTTCGTCGTCGAGAAAAACATCCCGCGACACATGGGCCAAACCGATCTTCTGCGCCTCGGCGGCGGCGACGGTCTGCGCGCTGGTGCGGCTGTCGACGAAGAACTTGTGGCGCCGTTGCAACTCACCCATCAGCCAGGCCATCGCCACCGGTTGTGCGGTCATGCGGCTGCCCATGTGGTTGTTGATGCCTGCCGTATAGGGCACGGCATCGAACGCGGCATCCAGGCGCTTGCCCAGTTCTTCGATGGACAGCTCCGGGTGCCAGGCGAAGGGGCCGGTGGCCGGGTCCATGGGCATGTGCAGGATCACGATCTTGCCGGCCTTGTGGGCCTCACGGGCGAATTCGGCGGCGTGGGGCGTGTCCGGCATGATGGCGGTGGTCACCGGGCCGGGTAGCGCGAGCACACGACGATCCCGAGGCAGGTTTTGCCCCAGGTCGTCGATGATCAGTGTCAGGTAGGCTTTGTGCGGTTCGCTGGCAGGGGCCGCTTGAGCGACCCCTGCCAGGCTGCACAGCACAGCGATGATCAGGGCAAGGCGCATGATCAACGGCTGCGGGTGATGCTCAAGCCCTTGAGCAGGCTGAGTGCCTGGGCCAGTTGGTAGTCATCGTCCTGCGGCATCGGCTTGGCCTTGGCGCGGCTGCCGGTTGGCTGGTCGGCACCGCCGTTGCCATTGCCCAGGTGACCTTGCAGGTCGGCCTCTTTGTAGTATTCGCTATCGATCTCGTTGGTGATCTTGGCGCGGCGTACTTCGCTGTCCGGCACGATGCCCTGGGCCTGGATCGAGCGGCCGTTGGGCGTGTAATACAGAGCGGTGGTGATCTTCAGCGCACGCTCGTTGTTCAGCGGCAATACGGTCTGCACCGAGCCTTTGCCGAAGCTGGTGGTGCCCATCAGCACCCCGCGCTTGAGGTCTTGCAGGGCACCGGCGACGATTTCCGAGGCCGAGGCGCTGCCACCGTTGATCAAGACCGCCAGTGGCACGTTCTCGCTGAGGTCGTTACCGGTCGCCGAGAAGCGCAACTCGGAGTTGGCGATACGGCCCTTGGTGTAGACGATCAGGCCCTTGGTGACGAAGTGGTCGACCACCTCGACCGCCGACTGCAACACGCCGCCTGGGTTGTTGCGCAGGTCAAGCACGATGCCGTTGAGCTTCTTGCCGTTGTCTTTGCGCAGCTTGGCCAGCGCCTTGGCCACTTCGTCGCCGGTCTTGACCTGGAACTGGGTGATACGGATATAACCGTAGCCCGACTCCAGCAGCTGGCTTTTCACGCTCTTGACCGTGATGGTCGCACGGGCCAGGGTCACGTCAAACGGGTTGCCGCCGTCTCGTACCAGGGTCAGGGTGATCTTCTGGCCGAGCTTGCCACGCATCTTGTCGACGGCTTCGGTCATGGTCTGGCCACGGGTCGGCTGGCCGTTGATCTTCACGATCAGGTCGCCGGCCTGGATACCGGCCTTGGACGCCGGGGTGTCGTCGATAGGCGAGACCACTTTGATCTGGCCGTCTTCGGAGCCCACTTCGATGCCCAGGCCGCCGAACTCACCGCTGGTGCTTTCCTGCAGCTCGGCGAAATCTTCCGGGCCCAGGTAGGCGGAGTGCGGGTCGAGGTTGCTGAGCATGCCCTTGATGGCATTTTCCAGCAGGGCCTTGTCGTCTACGGGTTCGACATACGCTGCCTTGATCCGGTCCATGACCTCGGCAAAGGTGCGCAGCTCGTCCAGCGGCAACGGCGCCTTGGTCGTCGCAGCCATGGCGGGTGCAGCCGGTGCGGCCTGGTCGGCAAAAGCCAGAGGCGCGCCGATCACCAGGGCGATCGTCAGGGCCAGCGAAGTGAGGCGGGACAAATGCAGCATGTCGAACGAACTCCTAATGTAGATGCGACCCTATCCTTGGGACCGGCACCATTGTGCAGGGTCGCTCGGGCGGCCCTGCTGACGAATAGCGAAGTACAGCGCCGGGGTGTCCTGGCCACCACTGTTACCGACAGTGGAGATGGATTCACCGGCTTTTACAACATCACCTGCCGACTTGAGTAATGTCTGATTGTGGCCGTAAAGGCTCAAATAGCCATTACCGTGGTCAAGAATCACCAGCAAGCCGGCGCCCCGCAACCAATCGGCGAACACTACGCGCCCACCATGCACGGCGTGGACCTGGCTGCCGGCAGAGGCGCTGATCATCACGCCATCCCACTTGGCACGGGTGTCATCGCCACGGGTTTCCCCAAAGCGTGCCAGTAATCGACCATCAACCGGCCATGGAAGTTTGCCGCGCGCTGAAGCAAAAGGGCCGCCGAAGGACTCACCACTGCTGGAAACCAGCGGGCCAGGCGCTGCACGCGCCGGTTTGCGCGGGGCTGGAGCGTCGGTGGTGGCAGCCAGTTCGGCCTCACGCTGACGCTTTTTTTCGGCTTCCTGCTGGGCGATCAGCGCTTTTTGCCGCGCTTCTTCGGCCTCGCGTGCCTGGCGGGCCAGGGTTTCTTCAATGGTCTTGAGCACTTTGGCCAGGTCGGCCTGGTCTTGCTCGCGGGCCTGCAACTTGGCGTCGCGGGCTTTGACGTCGCTGTTGAGCTTGGCCAGGGCCTGTTGGCGTTCCTTGCGTACTTTATCGAGCTGGTCGCGCTGGGTGTCCAGGGCGGTTTTCTGGTCGAGCAGCTGCGATTGCTGGTCGGCGATTTCCTGTTCGACATTGGCCAATTGGCGCAGGGTTTCGTTAAACCCCTTCAATTGCGCCAGGCGGGCCTGGCTCAGGTAGTCGTAATAGGTGAGGGTGCGGGCGAATTTTTCCGGGTTCTGCTGGTTGAGCAGCAGCTTGAGGTACTCCTGGCGGCCGCTCTGGTACGCGGCACGGGCCTGGATCGCGATCAGGCGTTGCTGTTCAACGCGTGCGCTCTGGAGTTTTTTTTTCTCAGCGTCGAGTCGCTCCAGTTCCGACTCGCTCTTCTTTAGTTCTTTTTGCAGCTCCTGGACCTGCTTCTCCAGCTTGCCCATCTCGGTTTCCGTGCCGCGCAGGTCTTTCTGCACCCCGGATTTTTCTTCCTGGAGCTTGCCGAGCAGCTTTTTCAGCTCGGTAATGTCCTGACGCGTAGCGTCCAACTGTTGTTGGGTTTGTGCACGCTCATCGGCAAACGCCGGTTGGAGCAGGCAGACAAGAGCAAGGGTTATCAAGGCGCGAAGCATAGAGGCGGGCGACACCAGGGGAAAAGGACGGCCTAGTATGCCCGCCAAGCGCTGCAAAAAAAACGCCCAATTGGGGCTGGCGGTCAAGATAGGCGCCGAGTGGCGATGGTATGGCGAAAAGACATCTACCAAACACCACAAAACCAATGTGGGAGCGGGCTTGCTCGCGAATACGGTGTGTCAGTCGCAGAAGATATTGACTGAACTACCGCATTCGCGAGCAAGCCCGCTCCCACAGGGTTTTGCAGTGATGCGGGGGTCAGACCAGGATCGAGGTGCCGGTCATCTCCTTCGGCTGTTCCAGCCCCATCAGTTTCAGCATGGTCGGCGCCACATCCGCCAGCACGCCACCTTCACGCACTTTCAGGTCACGTTTGCCGACATAGATGAACGGCACCGGCTCGGTGGTGTGCGCGGTGTGCGCCTGGCCGGTGGATTCGTCGGACATCTGCTCGCAGTTGCCGTGGTCGGCGGTGATCAGCGCTTCGCCGCCGACTTTATCCAGCGCGTCGACGATGCGGCCAACGCACAGGTCCAGGCATTCAACCGCTTTGACCGCCGCTTCCAGGTTGCCGCTGTGGCCAACCATGTCGCCGTTGGCGTAGTTGACCACGATTACGTCATAACGCTGGTTTTCAATGGCGTCGACGATCTTGTCGGTGACTTCCGGTGCGCTCATTTCCGGCTGCAGGTCGTAGGTCGCGACTTTTGGCGACGGGATCAGGATGCGCTCTTCGCCAGGGAACGGCTCTTCGCGGCCACCGGAGAAGAAGAACGTCACGTGGGCGTATTTCTCGGTCTCGGCGATGCGCAGCTGGGTCTTGCCGTTCTTGGCCAGATAGTCGCCCAGCACGTTCTCCAGGCTGCCCGGGGCAAAAGCCGACGGGGCCGGGATGTTGGCGGCATATTGGGTGAGCATGACGAACTCGACCTTCGGCTGACGCGCGCGCTCGAAGTCCTTGAAGCCTTCATCGACGAACACATGGCTCAGCTCACGGGCACGGTCGGCGCGGAAGTTCATGAACACCACGGCGTCGCCGTCTTCGACCTTCACCGGCTCGCCGATGGTGGTGGCCTTGACGAATTCATCGCTCTCGCCACGGGCATAGGCCGCTTCCAGGCCTTCCTGGGCGGTGGCTGCGTTGAATTCGGCCTGGCCGTCGACGATCAGGTTGTAGGCCTGGGAGACACGGTCCCAACGGTTGTCGCGGTCCATGGCGAAGTAGCGGCCCACCAGGCTGGCGATGCGGCCTTTGCCCAGGGCAGCGAAGGTGGTGTCCAGCAGTTCGATGGAGGATTGCGCGCTTTTGGGCGGCGTGTCGCGGCCGTCGAGGAAGGCGTGCAGGTAGATTTTGTCAGCGCCGCGCTTGAATGCCAGTTCGGCCATGGCGACCAGGTGATCCTGATGGCTGTGTACGCCGCCGTCCGATAACAGGCCCATGAAGTGCACGGCTTTGCCGGCGGCAACGGCTTTATCGACCGCCGCGCAGATGGTTGGGTTCTCGAAGAACTCGCCATCGCGGATCGCTTTGGTGACACGGGTGAAGTCCTGGTACACCACTCGTCCGGCGCCGAGGTTCATGTGGCCGACTTCCGAGTTGCCCATCTGGCCGTCCGGCAGGCCCACGTCCATGCCGGAACCTGAGATCAAACCGTTGGGAACGGTGGCGGTCAGACGGTCCAGTACCGGCTTGTTGGCCGAGTAAACCGCGTTGTCGTGGTGGCTTTCACTGTGTCCGAAGCCATCGAGAATTATCAGGACCAAAGGTTTAGGCGTGGTAGTCATAGATCCTCTCGCGGCGTTAATAAAGGAAGACAATTGAAAAGGGAGTGGCAGTTTAAAGCGAAGTTCCAACCACGTCACCGCTTTACGGGGGTTGGCCCCCCCTGGCGGCTGTGTATACTTACCGCCATTTTAACGCCCTGGAACCTCCTTGATGGTTGATCACCTGATTGCATTTGCCACTGCCCACTACCTGCTTGTGGGCGCCTTCGTCATCCTGCTGGCGCTGCTGATCGCTCATGAACTGAGCCGCGGTGGTCGCAGCCTGAGCACGTCGGAGCTGACCGCGCTGGTCAACAAGGATGAGGCTGTCGTCGTCGATATTCGCCCGGCCAAGGATTATGCCGCCGGCCATATCGTGGGCGCCCTGAACATTCCCCAGGACAAGCTGATGGCGCGCCTGGGCGAACTGGAAAAGCACAAGGCCAAGACCATCATCCTGGTCGATGCCCAGGGCCAGCACTCCGGCACCCACGCCCGCGAGATGCTCAAGACCGGCTTCACCGCCGCCAAGCTGTCCGGTGGTATCAGCAGCTGGCGTGGCGATAACCTGCCGTTGGTGAAGTGATATGAGCCAGGTTGTCGTGTATTCCAGCGATTATTGCCCTTACTGCATGCGGGCCAAGGCCTTGCTTGAGAAAAAGGGCATTGCCTTCGAAGAGATCAAGGTCGATGGCAAGCCCCAGGTGCGCGCCGAAATGGCCCAGAAGGCTGGCCGCACGTCGGTCCCGCAGATCTGGATCGGCACCCGGCACATCGGTGGTTGCGACGACCTGTTTGCCCTGGAGCGCGCCGGTAAACTTGATGCGCTGCTGTCCGTCTGACTCCTAAACCCTTAAGAACCCAAGATAAAGAAGGATCTGCGATGACTGATCAACAGAACACCGAAGCAGCAGAAGCTCAAGGCCCACAGTTCTCGCTGCAGCGGATCTATGTGCGTGACCTGTCGTTCGAAGCGCCAAAAAGCCCGGCCATCTTCCGTCAGGAATGGACCCCAAGCGTTGCGCTGGACCTGAACACTCGTCAGAAATCCCTGGAAGGTGACTTCCACGAAGTGGTGCTGACCCTGTCGGTCACCGTCAAGAATGGTGAAGAAGTTGCTTTCATCGCTGAAGTGCAACAGGCCGGTATCTTCCTGATCCAGGGCCTGGACGAAGCGTCCATGAGCCACACCCTGGGCGCGTTCTGCCCGAACATCCTGTTCCCGTACGCCCGTGAGACCCTGGACAGCCTGGTCACCCGTGGCTCGTTCCCGGCACTGATGCTGGCGCCGGTGAACTTCGATGCCCTGTATGCCCAAGAGCTGCAGCGCATGCAACAAGAAGGCGCGCCGACCGTTCAGTAATTTGCTGAGCGGCGCCGTTCTAAAATGTGGGAGCGGGCTTGTGTGGGAGCTGGCTTGCCTGCGATAGCATCACTGCGGTGTGACTGACACACCGAGGTGCCTGCATCGCGGGCAAGCCAGCTCCCACACAAGCCCGCTCCCACATTTGTTATGTGGTGTTACTTGAAGCCCAGTTGGCGCCAGCCTTCATAGACGGCGACGGCCACGGTGTTGGACAGGTTCAGGCTGCGGCAGCCTTCACGCATCGGCAAGCGCAGGCGATGGCCATCGGGTAATGCGTCAAGCACCTCGGCCGGCAGGCCGCGGCTCTCGGGGCCGAACAGGAACGCGTCGCCCTCGGCAAAGCTGGCATCGTGAAACGGGCGCGAACCCTTGGTGGTGAACGCGAACAAGCGCGGATGGCCCAGGCTTTCCAGGCAACTGGCCAGGTCGGCGTGACGCTTGAGGGTGGCGTACTCGTGGTAGTCCAGCCCAGCCCGGCGCAGGCGCTTGTCGTCCATGTCAAAGCCTAGAGGCTCGATCAAATGCAGGTGGCAGCCACTGTTGGCGCACAGCCTGATAACGTTGCCGGTATTCGGCGGAATTTCTGGTTGAAAAAGGATGACGTGAAACATGCACGGCTCCGAAGGCAAAGATGCGCTGCATTCTACCCCCGAAGACGACCCGAGACCGAAGCTATTGCCGAGGGTGTTGGGCTCATTGGCAATTGTCGGCTTGATGATTGGCTTGATGATCGGCCGCTTGACTACCCCCGAGCCGCTTGAGCTGCAACAGGTAGAACCTGCGGCGGATGGTTTGGTGGTGTGGTTCAACAACGAACCCAAGCTGCACGGCGAGCATATCGACGGCACCGTGGCGTTGCTGTTTGACGCCCAGGGCAAGGCTGCCAGCGGGCAGCTCAAGGTCAATGACAAGGATGTGAATTGGCGCATACGCAAGACCGATGCTGGCTTGCTGCTGAACCTGGTAGCGGCCCGGCCGTTGCGTGGGGCGTGGAGCGATGCAGAGGTCGATGGCCGCTGGCGGCTGGAGATCCATCTCCAAGAGCAATAAAAGAGGGAGTTCCCGGCCTGCCTGTACCAGGGCTCCCAAAACGGGGTGAAGCCTGAGGCTTCGGTGTTAAAGAGGGGATTCTCGGCCTGCCTGTACCAAGGTCCCCGAAACTGGGTAGTACTGGGGTTATTGCAGGGGGCGTGCCAAAACTTGCAATTGCTGCTTGAAAAAAATGCCAAAAAGCGCAAAGCCCCGGAATACGGGGCTTTGGTTGTTTCTACGGTTATGAACTTCGCAGCGAAAGCGCTCTGTGAGGTTTCGGGTCTGTGCTCAATGGCGGTTCATCGTGCATTGAAGCGGTGCACAACCCCGAGCTTTATGAAGATCCAAATGTGGGAGCGGGCTTGCTCGCGAAGGCGGTAGGCCAGCCAATACATCCGGCGACTGACACACTGCATTCGCGAGCAAGCCCGCTCCCACATTGGATCTTCAGTGGGTTTGGGAAATGTGATCAGGCCTCATCACCCTCATCATCATCCCCACCATCCACCTTCATCCCCAGTTCCTTGATCTTGCGCGTCAGGGTATTGCGACCCCAACCCAGCAGCACGGCGGCATCGCGGCGGCGGCCGGCGGTGTGCTTCAACGCAGTCTCGATCATGATCCGCTCGAACGCCGGCACGGCGCTGTCCAGCAGGTTCGACTGGCCGCGTGCCAGGGCCTGGTCGGCCCATTGGCGCAGCGCCTGTTCCCAGTTGGTCACGGGGGCCGAGTCTTGCGGCAGGCTCAGCAGCTCCGGCGGCAGGTCGCTGATGTGCACTTCGCGCCCGGACGCCATCACGGTGATCCAGCGGCAGGTGTTCTCCAGCTGGCGCACGTTGCCGGGCCACGGCAGGTTCTTGAGGTATTCCTCGGTCTCGCTTTTGAGCAGCTTGGGCTCTACGGCCAGCTCCAGGGCGGCGCGGCTGAGGAAGTGGCGGGCGAGGGTGGGGATGTCTTCGCGACGGTCCGACATGCGCGGGATGTGGATGCGGATCACGTTGAGGCGGTGGAACAAGTCCTCACGGAATTTACCCGCATGCACCAGTGTTTCCAGGTTCTGGTGGGTGGCCGCGATAATGCGCACATCCACCTTGACCGGTGTATGCCCGCCCACACGGTAGAACTCGCCGTCAGCCAGCACGCGCAGCAAGCGAGTCTGGGTATCGGCCGGCATGTCGCCGATCTCATCGAGGAACAGCGTGCCGCCGTCCGCCTGTTCAAAGCGTCCGCGACGCAGGTTGGCTGCCCCAGTGAACGCGCCTTTTTCATGGCCGAACAGCTCGGACTCCCTTAAATCCTTGGGAATCGCCGCCATGTTCAGCGCGATGAACGGCGAGGCCGCCCGTGGGCTGTGGCGGTGCAGGGCGTGGGCCACCAGTTCTTTACCGGTCCCCGATTCGCCGTTGATCAGTACGGTGATGTTGGAGTGGCTCAAGCGCCCGATGGCGCGAAACACTTCCTGCATCGCCGGCGCTTCCCCGATGATTTCCGGGGTGCGGGTCAGGGTCGGCGGGGCTTCCTGGTTCTGTTGTTCCTGGGCGTGCTGGTTGGCGCGCTTGACCAGCGCCACCGCCTCATCCACGTCGAATGGCTTGGGCAGGTATTCAAAGGCGCCGCCCTGGTAGGACGCGACAGCGCTGTCCAGGTCCGAGTGGGCGGTCATGATGATCACCGGCAAACGCGGATGCTGCTCGCGAATGCGCGCCAGCAAGTCCAGGCCACTGGCCCCAGGCATGCGAATGTCGGAAATGATCACGTCCGGCTGCTGGCGTGCCAGGCGACTCATCACCCCATCGGCGCTGTCGAAGCTCTGGGTGGTCATGCCTTCTTGTTGCAAGGCTTTTTCGAGGACCCAGCGGATAGAACGGTCGTCGTCGACGATCCAGACAGTTTCACTACGGCTCATGTCGTGGGGGCTCCTTGTTCCAATGGCAGGAAGATCGAGAACGTGGTGTGGCCAGGGTGGCTCTCACATTCGATCAGGCCCTGGTGCTGGCTGATGATGTTCTGGGTAATGGCCAGGCCCAGCCCGGTACCGTCCGGGCGGCCGCTGACCATGGGAAAGAAGATGGTTTCCTGCAGCTCCGCAGGAATGCCGGGGCCGTTGTCGATGATCTCGACCTTGGTCACCAGGCGATGGCGCACATGGCCGATGGTGAACTGGCGCAGTGCGCGGGTGCGCAGGCTGATGCGGCCCAGGCGCAGCTCGTTCTGGCTGCTGATAGCCTGCATGGCGTTGCGCACGATATTGAGTACCGCCTGGATCATCTGCTCGCGGTCGATCAACACGTCGGGAATGCTTGGGTCGTAGTCGCGCACCAAGGTGATGCAGCCCTGGCTTTCGGCCTCGACCAGTTGGCAGACGCGCTCCAGCACCTCATGCACGTTGGTCATCGCCAGGGACGGCAGCTTGTTGGAGCCCAGCATGCGGTCCACCAGGTTACGCAGGCGGTCGGCTTCTTCGATGATGACGTTGGTGTAGTCCTTGAGGTGCTCGTCCGGCAGCTCGCGGGACAACAACTGTGCCGCGCCGCGAATACCGCCCAGCGGGTTCTTGATCTCATGGGCGAGGCCGCGCACCAGCATCTTGCTGGTTTCCTGCTTGGATAGCTGCGCTTCCTCCTTGGTGATGCGCAGCAGGCGGTCGCGGGGGTGGACTTCGAGCAGCAGCAGGGTCGCGCCATTGCTCAAGATCGGGGTCACGGCGTAGTCGACGGTCAGCGTCTGCCCGGTGAGCGCGGTGAGCATCGCTTCGCGCTTGGTGAACGGGTGTGCCTGCTCCACGGCCTGGCGCAGCGAACTCAAGGCTTCAGCCGACTCGGTGAACAATTCGCTGATGAACTGCCCATGGCTGCGCTGGCCGCTGATGGCCAGGAGCATCTCCGCCGCCGGGTTCATGTACTCAAGGCGCAGGTCGGCATTGAGCAGGATGGTCGCGGTGGTCAGGTTGTCGAGTAACAAACGGTGCAGTGCATCGCTGATGGTCATCGGGACCTCTTTTGGAGCAAGGCGCGGGCTTGAGGCACACGCTGATACAAGGAAAATGCAAAAACCAAACCAAGGCTCCGAAAAGAAGCGCTAATCCCCTGAAATAAGGGGTTCAGGCGCGAAACTGTGGCGTTCTGCCAGCCTCAACGGGAAGTTTCGAACCAAAATGGGCTGGGCAATTGAGAAGGGTGCAGGCTATCGCACCAATATAGTGCGATTTTGTGAAGGTTGTTCAGCAACTGAAGATTTAAGGCAAATCGCAGTCAGTGTGGGAGCTGGCTTGCCTGCGATAGCTGTGGTGCATTCAACATCGTTATCGCATGCAAGCCAGCTCCCACATTTTTAATTGGATTTGCAGTCCTTTTAACCTTTATAGACGCAAAGCTCGGCGGTGGCGCGGATCATCGCCAGTTGGCGCAGCGGATCGTTCAACGGTTCATGCACGGCCTCGGCCAGCCATTGGGGGCATTTGGGGTCGGTGCGCAGGGGCGTGAAGTCGGCCAACTGCAGCAGCAGCCTTTTTTGCAGCTCGTCCAATCGCGGGCGGATCTGCTGGACCAAGTCCGGGCGTGGGTCGTCGGGCGCCTTGCCCTGGAACGGCCAATCGGACAGGTGGGTGTATTGCACCAGTTTGTTGGCTTCGATCTGCGCGGCGAAGAACTGCTCGGCAGCGGCCGGGTCCAGCTTGTAGCTCGGCGCCTGGGCAGTAACGCTGGCGATCACCTCTTGTTCGCGCTTCTTGTCCTCCACGGGCTTGTGGCTGTCCCACTTGCTCAGTGCTACCTGGTCGGCAATTTCCAGGCGTTCGGCGATGCTGTTGAGCAAGGGTTCGAGCGTAGGCGGCGCTGCGTTTGCTGTGGCACTGGCCAATAGCAGGGCAAATACGAGTCGATGTTTCAAGGGCGATCCTCTGTAGGAGCGAGCTTGCTCGCGAAGGTCGCTAACGATAACGCGTCAATGTTGAAAAGAATGCGGTGTCTTGGCGTTTTTCGCGAGCAAGCTCGCTCCTACAGGAAAGGGGAATAATAATTTCAGGCAAAAAAAAGACCTCCCGAAGGAGGCCTTTTTCATCACGCTGCCTCAAGCAGCGCTACCGGATCAGCAGCTGTAGTACAGCTCGTATTCCAGTGGGTGTACGAAGGTGCGTACTTTGATTTCTTCTTCGCTTTTCAGGGCGATGTAAGCGTCGATGAAGTCGTCGCTGAAAACGCCGCCTTTGGTCAGGAACGCACGGCCCTTGTCCAGCTCTTCCAGGGCTTCTTTCAGGCTGCCGCACACTTGTGGGATCTCTTTGGCCTCTTCAGGCGGCAGGTCGTACAAGTTTTTGTCGGCGGCGTCGCCAGGGTGGATCTTGTTCTGGATACCGTCCAGGCCGGCCATCATCAGGGCGGCGAAGGCCAGGTAAGGGTTGGCAGCCGGGTCCGGGAAACGCGCTTCGATACGACGGCCTTTAGGGCTGTTGACGTAAGGAATACGGATCGAAGCGGAGCGGTTGCGTGCCGAGTAGGCCAGCATCACCGGCGCTTCAAAACCTGGGACCAGACGCTTGTAGGAGTTGGTCGACGGGTTGGTGAAGCCGTTCAGGGCCTTACCGTGCTTGATGATGCCGCCGATGAAGTACAGGGCGGTATCGGACAGGCCGGCATAGCCTTCGCCAGCGAAGGTGTTCTTGCCGTCTTTGGAAATCGATACGTGAACGTGCATGCCCGAGCCGTTATCGCCGTACAGCGGCTTAGGCATGAAGGTAGCGGTGCGGCCGTAGGCATCGGCAACGTTGTGCACGCAGTATTTCAGAGTTTGAACTTCGTCAGCCTTCTTCACCAGCGTGTTGAATTTCACGCCGATTTCGTTCTGGCCGGCAGTCGCCACTTCGTGGTGGTGAACTTCAACGGTCTGGCCCATTTCTTCCAGTGCGTTGCACATGGAGGTACGGATTTCGTGGTCGAAGTCGAACGGTGGTACTGGGAAGTAGCCGCCTTTCACGCCTGGACGGTGGCCTTTGTTGCCGCCTTCCACGTCCTGGTCGGACATCCACGAGCCTTGCTCGGAGAAAATCTTGAACATGGAGCCGGAGATGTCGGATTTGAACTTCACCGAGTCGAAGATGAAGAACTCTGGCTCAGGGCCGAAGAAAGCGGTGTCGCCGATACCGGTGGACTTCAGGTATTCCTCGGCACGGTGGGCGATGGCGCGTGGGTCGCGGTCATAGCCTTGCATGGTCGAAGGCTCGATGATGTCGCACACCAGGATCAGGGTTGGCTCTTCGGTGAACGGGTCGAGTACGGCGGTGCTGTCGTCTGGCAGCAGGATCATGTCGGAGGCTTCGATGCCTTTCCAGCCGGCGATGGAGGAACCGTCGAACATCTTGCCGACTTCGAAGAAGTCATCTTCCAGCGCATCGCGAGCCGGCATGGTCACGTGGTGCTGAGTGCCTTTTGTGTCCGTGAAGCGCAGATCAATCCATTTAACGTCATGATCTTTGATGAGTTGAACCGACTTCGACATGGTGTCCTCCGGGTGGCTTCGGGCTTGGGGTAGTGGAGTTAGCCCTTAGAATTTGGGTGATGCCGGCGCGGATACTCCGCCAAGGCAACCTGCCTCACAAGAGAGCAAATTGCATGCCAGTGCGCCAACATGGCCGTTTTGCCTCAAAATGGCCCCTATAACGGTGCAATCGGCAAAAACGGCATAAATCGCGCACTGCAATGTAGCGTTTATTTGGGTAAATGACCCGTTTTGGTGCATTGCGTAGGCAATGCATATTAACTGGTTAAACCTTGAGCGATTTCCGCTATAATCCGCGCCCCCCTTTTTCAGCAGGCCCGGCGCGCGCTGTTTCCATGAAATTAATCGTTAAAGTCTTCCCCGAGATCACCATCAAAAGCCGACCGGTACGGACGCGTTTCATCCGTCAGTTGGCCAAGAACATCCGTGCCGTGCTCCGTGACCTGGACCCGGCTGTGGTGGTGAACGGCGTGTGGGACAACCTCGAGCTGGAAACCCGCATTACCGACGCCAAAGCCTTGAAGGACATGACCGAGCGCCTGAGCTGCATGCCGGGCATCGCGCATTTCCTGCAGGTGGATGAGTACCCACTGGGCGACTTCGACGACATCACCGAAAAGTGCAAGCAGCATTACGGCAGTGCGCTTGAAGGCAAGATTTTTTCGGTGCGTTGCAAGCGTGCCGGCAAGCACCCGTTCAGCTCCATGGACGTCGAAAAATACGTCGGCAGCAAGCTGCGTCGCGAGTGCGGTGCCGCTGGAATTTCCTTGAAAGCGCCACAAATTGAAGTGCGCATGGAAATTCGCGACCAACGGTTGTTTGTGATCCACAGCCAGCACAACAGCATCGGCGGCTACCCGCTGGGCGCCCTGGAACAGACCCTGGTATTGATGTCCGGCGGTTTCGATTCCACGGTGGCGGCCTACCAGATCATGCGTCGCGGCCTGATGAGCCACTTCTGCTTCTTCAACCTGGGCGGGCGTGCACATGAATTGGGCGTGATGGAAGTCGCGCACTTTATCTGGAAGAAATACGGCAGCTCCCAACGCGTGCTATTTGTAAGCGTACCGTTCGAGGAAGTGCTGGGCGAAATTCTCGGCAAAGTCGATAACAGTCATATGGGCGTAGTATTGAAGCGTATGATGTTGCGCGCTGCGTCCCGAATCGCCGATCAATTGCAGATTGACGCCCTGGTGACCGGCGAAGCGATTTCCCAGGTTTCCAGCCAGACGCTGCCTAACCTGTCGATCATTGACTGCGTGACCGAGAAGCTGGTGCTGCGCCCGCTGATCGCCAGCCACAAGCAGGACATCATCGACTTGGCAGAGCAAATCGGCACCGCCGACTTTGCCAAGCATATGCCTGAATACTGCGGGGTCATTTCGGTGAACCCCAAGACCCACGCCAAGCGTCACCGCGTGGAGCATGAAGAAAAAGAATTCGACATGGCGATTCTGGAGCGTGCGCTCGAGAACGCCAAGCTGGTCCCAATCGATCGGGTAATCGACGAGTTGGGCCAGGATGTAAAAATCGAAGAAGTCAGCGAAGCCCTGGCCGGCCAGATCGTCATCGACATCCGTCACCCGGATGCCGCTGAAGACGAGCCGCTTGAAATCGCTGGCATCGACGTGCAAACGCTGCCGTTCTACGCACTGAACGCGCGTTTCAAGGAACTGGATAACAGCCGTCAGTACCTGTTGTATTGCGACAAAGGCGTGATGAGTCGCCTGCATGCCCACCATTTGCTCAGTGAGGGGCATGCCAATGTGCGCGTTTATCGACCGAGCTAAGAGCCCGGGGCTGTTTGCCTGTGGCCTGCGTCACCGGCCCCCCGACTCTGCCGTCAAGCTGTAACGGCAAGGCCTGACTCTACTGTTAATCGCTGCCACGACCTGTCAGCACACCGAATCCTCTGATCGAGATACACAAGTGATCGAAAATCTACGTAACATCGCCATCATTGCTCACGTTGACCATGGTAAAACCACCCTGGTAGACAAACTCCTGCGTCAATCCGGCACCCTGGAGCGCAACGAGCTCAACGACGAGCGCGTGATGGACTCCAACGACCAGGAAAAAGAGCGCGGTATTACCATCCTGGCAAAAAACACCGCTATCAACTGGAACGGCTACCACATCAACATCGTGGATACCCCGGGCCACGCCGACTTCGGCGGCGAAGTAGAACGCGTAATGTCGATGGTTGACTCCGTTCTGCTGCTGGTTGACGCTCAAGACGGCCCTATGCCGCAAACCCGTTTCGTGACCAAGAAGGCTTTCGAAGCCGGCCTGCGTCCGATCGTGTGCATCAACAAGGTTGACCGTCCAGGCGCGCGTCCGGACTGGGTTCTGGACCAGATCTTCGACTTGTTCGACAACCTGGGTGCTACCGAAGAACAGCTGGACTTCCAAGTCATCTACGCCTCCGCCCTGAACGGTATTGCTGGTCTTGACCACACCGACATGGCTGAAGACATGACTCCGCTGTACCAGTCGATCGTCGACAACGTACCAGCACCGAAAGTTGACCGTGAAGGCCCGTTCCAGATGCAAATCTCGGCACTGGACTACAACAGCTTCCTGGGTGTTATCGGCGTTGGCCGTATCGCTCGTGGTAGCGTCAAGCCGAACACCCCGGTTGTCGCTATCGGCGCTGACGGCAAGAAGCGTAACGGTCGTATCCTGAAGCTGATGGGTCACCACGGTCTGCACCGTGTAGACGTTGAAGAAGCTTTCGCTGGCGACATCGTATGCGTGAGCGGTATGGACTCGCTGTTCATCTCCGACACCCTGTGCCAGCCGGACAACGTCGAGGCGATGAAGCCTCTGACCGTTGACGAGCCAACCGTTTCCATGACCTTCCAGGTAAACGACTCGCCTTTCTGCGGTAAAGAAGGCAAGTTCGTGACCTCCCGTAACATCAAGGAACGTCTGGACAAAGAGCTGCTGTACAACGTTGCTCTGCGCGTTGAAGAAGGCGACTCGGCTGACAAGTTCAAGGTCTCCGGCCGTGGTGAGCTGCACCTCTCTGTACTGATCGAAACCATGCGTCGCGAAGGCTTCGAAATGGGTGTTGGTCGTCCGGAAGTGATCATCCGTCAGGTTGAAGGCGTGAAGCAGGAACCGTTCGAAAACGTCACCATCGACACCCCTGAAGAATCCCAGGGCAAGGTCATGGAAGAGATGGGCCTGCGTAAGGGCGACCTGACCAACATGGTGCCGGATGGCAAAGGCCGTGTTCGTCTGGAGTACAACATCCCTGCTCGTGGTCTGATCGGTTTCCGTAACCAGTTCCTGACCCTGACCAACGGTGCTGGCATCCTGACCTCGATCTTCGATCGCTACGACACCATGAAGTCCGGCGACATGTCCGGCCGTCAGAACGGTGTTCTGGTATCGGTAGAAACCGGCAAGGCGCTGACCTACTCCCTGGAAACTCTCCAGGCACGTGGCAAGCTGTTCGTTGAACACGGTCAAGAGATCTACAACGGCCAGATCGTTGGTCTGAACAGCCGTGACAACGACATGGGCGTCAACCCAACCAAAGGCAAGAAGCTCGACAACATGCGTGCTTCGGGCAAAGACGAAACCATCGCTCTGGTTCCACCTGTTCGCTTCACCCTGGAACAGGCCCTGGAATTCATCCAGGACGACGAGCTGTGCGAAGTCACGCCTAAGTCGATCCGCCTGCGTAAGAAGATCCTGGACGAAGGCGAGCGTACCCGCGCTGCCAAGAAAGCCAAGAACTGAGTTAACTCAGGCTGAATGAAAAACGCCCCCGGTCGAAAGGCCGGGGGCGTTTTTTTATGCCCGCAGGTTTTGTGGTGACTGTGCCGGCCTCATCGCGGGCAAGCCCGGCTCCCACATTTTGGATCTGTGAATACATTCAAATGTGGGAGCTGGCTTGCCTGCGATGAGGCCCTTGAGGGCACTACAAAATCCGGATCAGAACTTGTCGAGGGTCTTGAAGTTGGTCTCGCGCACCACTTCCTTGGGCTTATACGCGCAATACCCCGGCCGTGGCCCGATTTTCGGGTGGTTGCGGCAGGTATCCGGGCGCTTGTCATAAATAGTGCAAAAGCGCGTCTTACGATCCAGGTACAGGCAGTCGTTGTTGCTCATGCGCTGCAGGGTGAAAATTTCGGACTTGTTGTTGTACCGCTCGACGATGCCTTCTTTCTGCAAACGCTTGGCGATGTTCTTGGGCGGATCGCCGCGCTCGAACTCATCGACGATGCCAATGCGGATCAGGTCCTTGATCTTCACCTCCACCGGCAGCGTGCAGCAGCTGGACACGCAGCCGCCGCACATATGGGCGGAGTATTTCTGCCAGGTCTCTAGACGGTCGAGTTCCGCGGCGGCGATCAGTTGAGGCTTCATCAAGGTTCCAAGGTGGGGCGTTATCCGGGCGCGCGATCATACCGGGATTGGTGGTTTTTTGAACAATATTTTGCAGGTTTCAGCTCAAAGGTTTGGCCAGGGCCTGATCGGGCACGACCCCTGCATCAAATTCAGCCACAGGCCAATGAGTTAAAAAACTGCCGAACCAGCGCGTCTACCGTCTGTCAGACCGACTAGGCTCTAGCAACTCCTTCAATCTCGCCCGAGGTCGCACCGATGTCTCAGGAACCGCTTGCACGAGAAGCAGAGGTAGCCGCATTCCGCGATGCTGTCTTGACCAAACTCACCTACGCGGTGGGCAAGGACCCGGATCACGCCTTCGACCATGACTGGTTCGAAGCCATTGCCCTGGCCGCCCGCGACCAGATGGTCGACCACTGGATGGACCACACGCGGCGTATTTATCGCAAAGGCCAGAAGCGCGTTTATTACCTTTCGCTGGAATTTCTCATTGGCCGTCTGCTGTACGACAGCCTGAGCAACCTGGGCGTGTTGGAGATCGCCCGTGAAGCGCTGTCGGAGCTGGGCGTGGATCTGGAGCGCATTCGCCTGCTGGAGCCCGACGCGGCGCTTGGCAACGGTGGCCTGGGCCGTCTGGCGGCGTGCTTTATGGAAAGCATGTCGACGCTAGGCGTTGCCGGCCACGGTTACGGCATTCGTTATGAACACGGCTTGTTCCGCCAAGCGATTGTCGACGGTTGGCAGCAGGAACAGACCGAGCGCTGGCTGGATTTCGGTAACCCTTGGGAATTCGAACGCGCCGAGGTGATTTACCCGATTGGCTTTGGCGGCAGCGTCGAAACCGTGGCGGACGCCTCCGGCAAGATGATCCAGGTGTGGTCGCCCAACGAAACCGTGCGCGCCGTGGCCTATGACACGCCGGTCGTCGGCTGGCGCGGCGCCAGCGTCAACACCCTGCGCCTTTGGCGTGCGCGCGCCGTAGAAGACCTGCACCTGGAGCGCTTCAACGCCGGTGACCATTTGGGCGCCGTCGCCGAAGTGGCCCGCGCCGAAAGCATCTCCCGAGTGCTTTACCCGGCCGACAGCACCGAAGCAGGGCAAGAACTTCGCCTGCGCCAAGAGTACTTCTTCGTCTCCGCCTCGCTGCAGGATTTGCTGCGCCGCCACAAGAACATGCACGGTTCGGTACTCAGCCTGGGCGAGCACGCCGCCATCCAGCTCAACGACACCCACCCGTCCATCGCCGTGGCCGAGTTGATGCGCCAGTTGGTCGACCTGCATGACATTCCCTGGGAAGCCGCCTGGGATGTCACCGTCGAGACCCTTTCGTACACCAACCACACCCTGCTGCCCGAGGCGCTGGAAACCTGGCCGGTAGGTTTGATGGAGCGCATGCTGCCGCGGCACATGCAGATCATCTACCTGATCAACGCCCAGCACATTGACTCGCTGCGTGCCAAAGGCATCCATGACTTTGATGTGTTGCGCGCGGTGTCGCTGATCGAAGAAGACAACGGCCGCCGCGTGCGCATGGGCAACCTGGCGTTCCTGGGTTCCCATAGCGTCAACGGCGTGTCCGGTTTGCATACCCAGTTGATGCGCAGCACGGTGTTCTCCGAACTGCACAAGCTCTACCCCGAACGCATCAATAACAAAACCAACGGCATTACCTTCCGTCGCTGGCTGTACCAGGCCAATCCAAAGCTGACCGATATGTTGGTGGAAGCGCTGGGCCCGGACATTCTCGATCAGCCCGAACAGCGCCTGATCGAGTTGGAACCCTTTGCCGAGAAACCGGCCTTTCGCAAAGCATTTGCTGAGCAGCGCCTGCACAGCAAGCGCGCCCTGGCGCAGATCATCCATGAGCGCCTGGGCATTGCGATCAACCCGGCCGCGATGTTCGATGTGCAGGTCAAGCGTATTCACGAGTACAAGCGCCAACTGCTCAACCTGTTGCACACCGTGGCGCTGTACCAGGCGATCCGTGCCGAGCCGGGCATCGACTGGGTGCCTCGGGTCAAGATCTTTGCCGGCAAGGCGGCGGCCAGCTACCACCAGGCCAAGCTGATCATCAAGCTGACCAACGACATCGCCCGCACCGTCAACAACGACCCGACCGTGCGCGGTTTGCTCAAGGTGGTGTTCCTGCCCAACTACAACGTCAGCCTGGCGGAAAGCATCATTCCGGCAGCGGATTTGTCGGAGCAGATTTCCACCGCCGGCTTCGAAGCGTCGGGCACCAGCAACATGAAGTTCGGCCTCAACGGTGCGCTGACCATCGGCACCATGGACGGCGCCAATGTGGAGATGCACGAGCGGGTCGGCGCCGAGCACATGTTTATCTTCGGTCTCAGTGCCCAGCAGGTGGAAGCTCGCAAGCATGCCGGCGAGTTCAGCGCCGGGCCGGACATCGCCGCGTCCCATCGTTTGAACGACGTGCTGCAAGCTATCCGTGGCGGGGTGTTTTCGCCGGATGACCCGGGGCGTTATGTGGGCCTGATCGATGGGCTGATCGACTACGACCGCTTCCTGGTGTGTGCCGACTTTGACGCCTACTGGGACGCCCAGGCACGGGTCGAGGCGCATTGGCATGACTCCAAGGCGTGGTGGCGCTCGGCGGTGCTCAACACGGCGCGCATGGGTTGGTTCAGCTCTGACCGCACCATCCGCGAGTACGCCACCGAGATCTGGAAAGCCCTCGACTGACCCCTGATGCCACTGTAGGAGCGAGCTTGCTCGCGAAGAACGTCAACGATAACGCGTGCTTGCTGAATGAACGCGGCGCGTGTGAGTTTTTCGCGAGCAAGCTCGCTCCTACAGAGGGCTATTGCGTTGGGTCGTGAACTCTATTGGCGTTAAATCCTCTGATTAGAGGAAATCAGCCCCGACTCGCGCTAAACTGCGCGGGTTTTTAGCCCCCCATTCTCCGGAGCCGTCCATGTCCCGCGTTACCTTGAGTCGCTATTTGATCGAGCAGACCCGCAGCAACAACACGCCTGCCGATCTGCGCTTCCTTATCGAAGTGGTGGCGCGTGCTTGCAAGGAAATCAGCCACGCCGTTTCCAAAGGCGCACTGGGCGGTGTCCTGGGCAGCATGGGCACTGAAAACGTGCAGGGCGAAGTGCAGAAGAAGCTGGACGTGCTGTCCAACGAAATCCTGCTCGAAGCCAACGAATGGGGCGGCCACCTGGCTGGCATGGCGTCTGAAGAAATGGACAATGCCTACCAGATCCCAGGTAAATACCCGAAGGGCGCATACCTCTTGGTATTCGACCCACTGGACGGTTCGTCCAACATCGACATCAACGCACCGGTCGGCACCATCTTCTCGGTACTGCGTTGCCCCAACGAATACCTGAGCCAGAACGAAGCCCTGAACGAAAAGGCCTTCCTGCAGCCAGGCACTGAGCAAGTGGCTGCCGGCTACGCGATCTACGGCCCACAGACCATGCTGGTGCTGACCCTGGGTGATGGCGTCAAAGGCTTCACCCTGGACCGTGAAATGGGCAGCTTCGTACTCACCCACGAAGACATTTCGATTCCTGCTTCTACCCAGGAATTTGCCATCAACATGTCCAACCAGCGCCACTGGGAAGAACCGGTGAAGCGCTACGTCAACGAGCTGATGGAAGGCGAAGAAGGCCCGTTGAAGAAGAATTTCAACATGCGCTGGGTAGCCGCGATGGTTGCCGACGTGCACCGCATCCTGACCCGTGGTGGCCTGTTCATGTACCCACGCGACAGCCGCGAGCCGTCCAAGCCGGGCAAACTGCGCCTGATGTACGAAGCCAACCCGATGTCGTTTTTGGTTGAACAGGCAGGCGGTGCGTCTACCGACGGCCACCAGCGCATCCTCGACATCCAGCCAGAAGGCCTGCACCAGCGTGTGGCGGTGTTCCTGGGTTCGAAGGAAGAAGTTGAGCGCGTGACGGCCTATCACAAGTAGGAGCGAGCTTGCTCGCGAAAAGCTGACAGGCAACGCGGGCATCCAGACAGCCCGCGTCATCATTAATGTTCTTCGCGAGCAAGCTCGCTCCTACCCTGGGCCCCGAAACGTTTCAGCGTTTTCGGGGCTTTTTTGTTTTCGCTCGTCGGGAACCAGACACCCCTTTTCCCTTCTAAGCTTCTGGCAGATACCCCAGCTGCTTTGTCTCTCCAGGAGCTTTTCCATGTCTATACGCCGTCTCGCCCTGCTGGCTTTTTGCGTGCTCTTAGCCGCTTGCAGCAAGGTCACCCAAGAAAACTACCAAAAGCTCTCAGCCGGCATGGCCAAGGCCGAGGTGGAGTCGTTGCTGGGCAAGCCAACCGATTGTTCCGGCGCACTGGGCATGTCCAGCTGCACCTGGGGCGATAAAAGCAGCTTTATCAGCGTGCAGTACGCCGGTGACAAAGTTCTGATGTTTTCCGGGCAAGGCCTGAAGTAAACCGGGGCGCGAGCCTGCGGGAGAAGAAGAATGATGCGTTTTGTTTTGTTCCTTTGCGCCAGCCTGTTTTTGGCGGGCTGTGCCAGCCATTCTGGCGATGATCTGCAACCCAAGACGGCGAGCAACGTCAACCTCAAGCGTTACCAGGGCACCTGGTATGAGTTGGCCCGGTTGCCGATGTACTTTCAGCGCAACTGTGCGCAATCCGAAGCCCGCTATACCTTGCTGCCTGATGGTGACATGTCGGTGTTCAACCGCTGCCTGACGCCTGAGTGGAAGTGGCAAGAGGCCAAAGGCACGGCGACGCCGCAGGTACCAGGCAAGACCGACAAGCTGTGGGTGGAATTCAATAACTGGTTTACGTCACTGTTGCCGGGCGTTGCCAAGGGCGACTACTGGGTGCTGTACGTCAGCGATGACTACAAGACCGCCATCGTCGGCAGCCCGAGCCGGCGCTATATGTGGATCCTGTCGCGCACGCTGACGGTGAGTGCCGAGACCCGCGAAGACTTGCTGAGCAGGGCGCGACAGCAAGGGTATGACACCACGCGATTGATCTGGCGTACCTCGGACAAGCAGATGGCAAAGTCCTCTCAGTAATGCTGAGTATCCTCAATCCAATGTGGGAGCTGGCTTGCCTGCGATAGCATCAACCCGGTGTAACTGATGCACCGAGTTGTCTGTATCGCAGGCAAGCCAGCTCCCACAGTTGTTATGGATTGGCCGTTAGTTCAGCAAGTCCTTCAGGACCTGGGTGAATGCCTGGCGGCTGTCTTCTTCGCCAGCATGATGCCCATCTCGCACCACCCACTTGCCATTGACCAGTACATCGCGCACTTGCCGATCACCGCCGGCAAATAGCCAGCGGTTGAGAATCCCATCCTCACTGGCCGTCGCCAGGTACGGATCGCTACCGTCCAGCACAATCCAATCCGCACGCTTACCCACTTGCAGTCGACCAATCGGCTGGCCCAGCGCTTGTGCGCCACCGTCCAGCGCAGCATCGAACAGCGTGCGACCCACCATCGGTTGATCACTGCGGTACAGCCGATTACGCCGCTGATCACGCAGTCGCTGGCCGTATTCCAGCCAACGCAATTCTTCCACCACGCTCAGTGATACATGGCTATCGGAGCCGATACCCATGCGCCCACCTTGGGCGAGGAAGTCCACCGCCGGAAAAATCCCATCGCCCAGGTTGGCTTCGGTGGTCAGGCACAAACCGGCAATCGCTCGGCTGTTGGCCATGCGGGTGACTTCATCGGCATCGGCGTGGGTGGCATGCACCAGGCACCAGCGCTCATCCACCTCGACATTGTCATACAGCCATTGCAACGGGCGCTTGCCGCTCCAGGCCAGGCAGTCGTCGACTTCTTTTTGCTGTTCAGCGATGTGGATATGCACCGGGCAGGCCTTGTCACTGGCGGCCAGCACGGTGTGGATTTGTTCGGGGGTGACGGCGCGCAGGGAATGGAAGCACAGGCCCAGTTGCTGCGCTGGTTGTGCCGCCAGAATGGGCTGCAAGCGGGCTTGCAGGTCCAGGTAGTGTTCTGTGCTGTTGATAAACCGTCGTTGGCCTTCATTTGGCGCCTGGCCACCAAAGCCTGCGTGGGTGTAGAGCACCGGCAGCAAGGTCAGGCCGATCCCGCTGCTGGCGGCCGCCTGGCTGATCTGGCGGGACAGTTCCGTACGGTCGGCATAGGGCTGGCCGCTGAGATCGTGATGCACATAATGAAACTCGGCCACTGAGGTGTAGCCGGCCTTGAGCATTTCGATATACAGCTGGCGCGCGATGACCTGTAACTGCTCGGGGTTGATCTTGCCGACCATGCGGTACATCAAATCGCGCCAAGTCCAAAAGCTGTCATTGGGGTTGCCAGCCACTTCGGCCAAGCCCGCCATGGCGCGCTGGAAGGCATGGGAGTGCAGGTTCGGCATGCCCGCCAACACCGGGCCCCTGAGCCGTTCGGCGCCTTCTGCACTGGCATTGGGCTCAACCTTTGTCAGCAGGCCATCGGCGCTGACTTCAAGACGTACATCATTGGCCCATCCATTAGGCAGCAGTGCGCGTTCGGCAAAGAAAGCGGACATGATCAAGGCACCCCGGTCGTGTGTTTATTTGTATATACATATACAGACGTTTGCCTGCTCGGTAAACTCCGGCAATCTATGCATCTTTTTCCCCCGCAAGGATTCCCTGTGCCGACTCCGCCCGCCAACTCTTCGCTGGCTGCCCACATGGACGAAAGTCCGGCGCCCTTGTATGCCCGCGTCAAACAGATGATCAGCCAGCAGATCCTCAACGGCAACTGGCCGCCCCATTACCGCGTGCCGTCGGAAAGCGAGCTGGTCAGCCAGTTGGGCTTCAGCCGCATGACCATCAACCGCGCCCTGCGCGAGCTGACCGCTGAAGGTTTGCTGGTGCGCATGCAAGGCGTCGGTACGTTCGTGGCTGAGCCTAAAAGCCAGTCAGCCCTGTTTGAAGTGCACAACATCGCCGATGAAATCGCCTCCCGCGGGCATCGGCACACCTGCCAGGTGATCACCCTGGGCGAAGAGGCCGCCGGCTCCGAGCGCGCCGTCGCCTTGGAAATGCGCGAAGGCGGGCGGGTGTTCCACTCGTTGATCGTGCATTACGAGAACGACATTCCCGTGCAAATCGAAGACCGTTTCGTCAACGCCCTGGTCGCGCCGCAATACCTGCAGCAGGACTTCACCCAGCAAACCCCGTATGCCTATTTGAACCTGGTCGCGCCGTTGACTGAGGGCGAGCATGTGGTTGAGGCGATCCTCGCCGATGCCGCCGAGTGCAAGTTGTTGCAGATCGAGCCGAGCGAGCCGTGCCTGTTGATTCGCCGACGCACCTGGTCGGGTCGCCAGCCGGTGACTGCGGCGCGGTTGATCCACCCCGGTTCCCGTCACAGCCTCGAAGGACGCTTCAGTAAATGAGTAAGATCAACGTCTGGCGTGCCGCCGACTACGTGCGCATGCCGTGGAAGAACGGCGGCGGCAGTACCGAAGAAATCAGTCGCGACGCCGGCACCGGCCTGGAGGGCTTTGGCTGGCGTTTGTCGATTGCCGATATCGCCGAGTCGGGTGGGTTTTCCAGCTTTGCCGGTTACCAGCGCGTGATCACGGTGATCAAGGGCGCGGGCATGGTGTTGACCGTAGACGGCGAGGAACAGCGCGGGTTGTTACCGTTGCAGCCGTTCGCGTTCCTGGGTGAAAGCCAGGTTTCGTGCCGCTTGATCACCGGGCCGATCCGCGACTTCAACCTGATCTACTCGCCACAGCGTTACCATGCACGCTTGCAGTGGGTGGATGGTGTGCAGCAGTTTTTCAGCTCCGCGCAGACGGTGCTGGTGTTCAGCGTGGCGGACGAAGTGAAGGTGCTGGGCGAGAAGCTCGGCCACCATGACTGCCTCCAAGTGGACGGTAACACGGGCCTGCTGGATATCTCTGTCACTGGCCGCTGCTGCATCATCGAACTGACCGCGCGCGGTTAAAAACTGTGGGAGCAGGCAAGCCAGCTCCCACATTTGTTTGTGCGCTGTTCCCAAGACCGCGCACCAATTTGTTACCGAACGCCCCAGCGTGACGCAAAGCCACGCTGTCGTGACAAATCCTCTCTGCTGTAAAACGCCTCCGTAAGAAATTTCATCAAGCCGCCAAGCCTTGATTATCAAGGCGTGTGCGCACCTGCGAAAAAAATCTGCAGGGCTCATTTCAAAAGTTGGCCGCTCGATTGCATATGCTTGTACATACAAGTAAAGATGTGTGCGTAAGACCTCGCACCATCCATGTCCGCGCATCGTTCGCCGAGGAGTCCTAGCTGTGACCAAGCCTACAAAATACCGTGACGTCGAAATCCGCGCCGCCCGCGGTAACAAGCTCACCGCCAAAAGCTGGCTGACCGAAGCGCCGCTGCGCATGCTGATGAACAACCTCGACCCCCAAGTGGCCGAGAACCCCAAGGAACTGGTGGTGTACGGCGGTATCGGCCGTGCGGCGCGTAACTGGGAGTGCTACGACCAGATCGTCGAGAGCCTCACCAATCTTAACGACGACGAAACCCTGCTGGTGCAATCCGGTAAGCCGGTCGGCGTGTTCAAGACCCACAGCAACGCCCCGCGCGTGCTGATCGCCAACTCCAACCTGGTGCCGCACTGGGCCAGCTGGGAGCATTTCAACGAACTGGATGCCAAGGGCCTGGCCATGTACGGCCAGATGACCGCCGGCAGTTGGATCTACATCGGCAGCCAAGGCATCGTTCAAGGCACCTACGAAACCTTCGTCGAAGCCGGCCGCCAGCACTACAACAGCGACTTGACCGGCCGTTGGGTGCTCACCGCCGGCCTCGGCGGCATGGGCGGCGCGCAGCCATTGGCCGCGACCCTGGCCGGCGCCTGCTCGCTGAATATCGAGTGCCAGCAAGTCAGCATCGACTTCCGCCTGAACAGCCGTTACGTCGACGAGCAGGCCACCGACCTCGACGACGCCCTGGCGCGCATCGCCAAATACACCAAGGAAGGCAAGGCCATCTCCATCGCGCTGCTGGGCAACGCCGCAGAGATCCTGCCAGAACTGGTCAAGCGTGGCGTGCGCCCGGACATGGTCACCGACCAGACCAGCGCCCACGACCCACTCAATGGTTACCTGCCGGCCGGTTGGACCTGGGACGAATACCGCGCCCGCGCCAAGACCGAGCCAGCCGCCGTGATCAAGGCTGCCAAGCAGTCGATGGCCGTACACGTTAAAGCCATGCTGGAATTCCAGAAGCAAGGCATCCCGACCTTCGACTACGGCAACAACATCCGCCAGATGGCCCAGGAAGAGGGCGTGGAAAATGCGTTCGACTTCCCAGGTTTCGTACCGGCCTACATCCGCCCACTGTTCTGCCGTGGCATCGGCCCGTTCCGCTGGGCGGCGCTGTCCGGTGACCCACAAGACATCTACAAGACCGACGCCAAAGTCAAAGAACTGATCCCGGACGACGCCCACCTGCACAACTGGCTGGACATGGCCCGCGAGCGCATCAGCTTCCAGGGCCTGCCGGCACGTATCTGCTGGGTCGGCCTGGGCCAGCGTGCCAAGTTGGGCCTGGCGTTCAACGAAATGGTGCGCAGCGGCGAGCTGTCCGCGCCGGTCGTGATCGGCCGTGACCACCTGGACTCCGGCTCGGTCGCCAGCCCGAACCGCGAAACCGAAGCCATGCAGGACGGCTCCGACGCTGTGTCCGACTGGCCACTGCTCAACGCCTTGCTCAACACCGCGAGCGGCGCCACCTGGGTCTCGCTGCACCACGGTGGTGGTGTGGGCATGGGCTTCTCCCAGCACTCGGGGATGGTGATTGTCTGCGACGGTACTGACGAAGCGGCCGAGCGGATTGCCCGCGTGCTGCACAACGACCCGGCGACCGGGGTGATGCGCCATGCCGATGCGGGTTATCAGATTGCTATCGACTGCGCCAAGGAGCAGGGCCTGAACCTGCCGATGATCAACGGCTGACGCACCCACTGTAGGAGCGAGCTTGCTCGCGAAGGTATTCCAGGCGCCTCGCTGCGTTGAATGTACATTTTTCGCGAGCAAGCTCGCTCCTACAGAAAAGCATCGAACAATCCATCAGAGGTTGAACAACATGGCTGCAAACGACACCACCCCGTTGATCGAGAAACGTTCGATCGACTACATCCCGGAAGCGGAAAGACATGGTCGTCTATTCAGTCAATTCACCCTGTGGATGGGTGCCAACCTGCAGATCACTGCGATTGTCACCGGGGCGTTGGCCGTGGTGATGGGCGGTGATGTGTTCTGGTCGTTGATCGGCTTGCTCATCGGTCAACTGATCGGCGGTGGCGTCATGGCGCTGCATGCGGCGCAAGGGCCCAAGCTTGGCCTGCCGCAGATGATTTCCAGCCGGGTGCAGTTCGGCGTTTACGGCGCGGCCATTCCGATCGTGCTGGTGTGCTTGATGTACCTGGGCTTCACCGCCACCGGTACCGTGCTGTCGGGCCAGGCGCTGGGCCAGTTGTTCGGGGTCAGCGACAGCGTAGGCATCCTGATCTTCGCCAGTGTCATCGTGCTTGTTACGGTGCTGGGTTACCGGGTGATCCACTTCATCGGCCGTGTCGCGAGCGTCATTGGCGTGATTGCCTTTGTGTACCTGTTCAGCCGCCTGATGAGCCAGACCGACGTTGGCGCGCTCCTGCAAATCCGCCACTTCAGCTGGAGCAGCTTCCTTTTGGCCGTGTCACTTGCGGCCTCCTGGCAGATCGCCTTCGGCCCTTACGTGGCGGACTACTCGCGTTATCTGCCGAGCCGCACGTCATCGGTGAAAACCTTTCTGGCTGCTGGCGCAGGTTCGGTCATCGGTGCCCAAGTGGCGATGGTCCTCGGCGTGTTTGCCGCGGCCATGTCCAACGGGCAGTTTGCCGGCCACGAGGTGGCGTACATCGTGGGCTTGAGCGGCACGGGGGCCACCGCTGCGTTGCTGTATTTCAGCATCGCGTTCGGCAAGGTCACCATCTCGACGCTCAATTCCTACGGCAGCTTCATGTGCATCGCCACTATCATCAGCGGCTTTCGTGGGCGCCTGGAAGTCACGCGGCTGCAGCGTCTGGTGTTCGTGCTGTTGATTGTCGGCACGGCCACGCTGATCGCGTTGCTCGGCCAGCATTCGTTCCTCGGTGCATTTAAGTCGTTCATCTTGTTCCTGCTGGCGTTCTTTACGCCCTGGAGTGCGATCAACCTGGTGGATTACTACTGCATCACCCGCGAGCGTTATGACGTGCCGGCGCTGGCCGACCCGAACGGTCGCTACGGCCGCTGGAACCTGCTGGGCATCAGCGTCTACGTATTCGGCGTGCTGGTGCAGTTGCCGTTCATCTCCACCAAGTTCTACACCGGCCCCCTGGTGGCCGCGCTAGGGGATGTGGATATCTCCTGGATCATCGGCCTGGTACTGCCGGCGGCCCTGTATTACGTGTGTGCGAAAAAATGGCATGGCACGGTACCCGATCACCTGATCCTGCCAAAAGAGCAGGGCGCTTCACCCATAACAAACGAGCTGGCTGCACAAGCCTGATGGGACGTGGACAGGGCAGGACGCCTACTGACTGCCGTAATCCATTTCATGATTGGGAGCGTCACAACAATGACTATGAATAAGACCTTGCTGGCTACTTTGTTCGCCGCTGGCGTGCTGGCAAGTGCCGGCGCCCAGGCGGCCGGCTGGTGTGAATCCGGCAAGCCGGTGAAATTCGCCGGCCTGAATTGGGAAAGCGGCATGTTGCTCACCGACATCCTGCAAACCGTGCTGGAAAAAGGCTACGACTGTAAAACCGACAGCCTGCCGGGCAACTCCATCACCATGGAAAACGCGCTGGGCAGTAACGACATCCAAGTGTTCGCCGAGGAGTGGGTAGGGCGCAGCGAGGTCTGGAACAAAGCCGAGAAGGCCGGCAAAGTCGTGGGCGTCGGGGCTCCGGTGGTCGGCGCGGTCGAAGGCTGGTACGTGCCGCGCTATGTGATCGAAGGCGACGCCAAGCGCAAGCTGGAAGCCAAGGCGCCGGACCTGAAAAACATCGCCGACCTGGCCAAGTACGCCTCGGTGTTCAAGGACCAGGAAGAGCCGTCCAAGGGCCGTTTCTACAACTGCCCGGCCGGCTGGACCTGCGAGCTGGACAACAGCGAAATGCTCAAGAGCTACGGCCTGGAAAGCACCTACACCAACTTCCGCCCGGGCACCGGCCCGGCGCTGGATGCGGCGGTGCTGTCGAGCTACAAGCGCGGCGAGCCGATCCTGTTCTACTACTGGTCACCGACACCGCTGATGGGCCAGGTCGACCTGGTCAAGCTGGAAGAAAAGCCCGGCGTGGATAAAAGCGTGAGCATCAAAGTCGGCCTGTCCAAGACTTTCCACGAGCAAGCCCCGGAACTGGTGGCCGTGCTGGAAAAGGTCAACCTGCCCATCGACCTGCTGAACCAGAACCTGGGCCGCATGGCCAAGGAGCGGATCGAGTCGCCGAAACTGGCGAAAATATTCCTCAAGGAACATCCTGAAGTCTGGCACGCCTGGGTGAGCGAAGACGCAGCCAAGAAAATCGACGCGGCCTTGTAGGTCAAGGGTGCACGGCTACCCTCAAGGGTGGCCGGGCGGCTGGCCACAACCCACTGGATCGAGAGCACGATATGTTTCCTGAGAGTTTTACCTTTTCCATCGCCGACTGGGTCAACGGTTGGGTGGACGCACTGGTCACCAACTACGGCGATGTGTTCCGGCACATCTCCGACACGCTGCTGTGGGCCATCGTCAACCTGGAAGGCCTGCTGCGCGCGGCGCCCTGGTGGCTGATGCTGGCCATCGTCGGCGGTATTGCCTGGCACGCCACCCGCAAGGTGGTGACCACCGCGGTAATTGTCGGCTTGCTGTTCCTGGTGGGCGCGGTTGGCCTGTGGGACAAACTGATGCAAACCCTGGCATTGATGATGGTGGCCACGGTGATCTCGGTGTTGATCGGCATCCCCTTGGGCATCCTGTCGGCGCGCAGTAATCGCCTGCGTTCGGTGCTGATGCCGTTGCTGGACATCATGCAAACCATGCCCAGCTTCGTGTACCTGATCCCGGTGCTGATGCTGTTCGGCCTGGGCAAGGTCCCGGCGATTTTCGCCACGGTGATCTACGCCGCGCCGCCGCTGATCCGCCTCACAGATCTGGGTATTCGCCAGGTCGATGGCGAAGTCATGGAAGCTATCAACGCCTTCGGTGCCAACCGCTGGCAGCAACTGTTCGGCGTGCAATTGCCGCTGGCGCTGCCAAGCATCATGGCCGGTATCAACCAGACCACCATGATGGCGCTATCGATGGTGGTGATCGCCTCGATGATCGGTGCCCGTGGCTTGGGTGAAGACGTGCTCGTCGGCATCCAGACCCTCAACGTCGGCCGTGGCCTTGAAGCCGGGCTGGCGATCGTGATTCTTGCAGTGGTCATCGACCGCATTACCCAGGCTTATGGCCGCCCACGGCATGAGGCGAGCAAATGACGACTGTCAGCAAAATCGAAGTCAAAAACGTCTTCAAGATTTTCGGCGCGCGCGCCCAGGATGCGCTGGCCATGGTCGGCCAGGGCAAGACCAAGGACCAGGTACTGGCCGAGACCGGTTGCGTGGTCGGTGTGAATGACCTGTCCCTGAGCATCGGCACCGGTGAGATCTTTGTGATCATGGGCTTGTCGGGTTCGGGCAAATCCACCCTGGTGCGCCACTTCAACCGGCTGATCGACCCCACCAGCGGCGCGATCCTGGTGGACGGCGAAGACATCCTGCAACTGGACATGGAAGCCCTGCGCCAATTCCGTCGGCACAAGATCAGCATGGTGTTCCAGAGCTTCGGCCTGCTGCCGCACAAGAGCGTGCTCGACAACGTTGCCTACGGCCTGAAAGTGCGTGGCGAGACCAAGCAGGTCTGCGCCGAACGTGCGTTGCACTGGATCGAAACCGTGGGCCTCAAGGGCTACGAAAACAAATACCCGCACCAGCTGTCCGGCGGCATGCGCCAGCGCGTGGGCCTGGCCCGCGCCTTGGCGGCCGACACCGACATCATCCTGATGGACGAAGCCTTCAGCGCCCTCGACCCGTTGATCCGCGCCGAGATGCAGGATCAATTGCTCGAGCTGCAAAAGACCCTGCACAAGACCATCGTATTCATCACCCACGACCTCGACGAGGCTGTGCGCATCGGTAACCGCATTGCGATCCTCAAGGACGGCAAGCTGATCCAGGTCGGCACCCCGCGAGAGATTCTGCACTCGCCGGCGGATGAGTATGTGGACCGCTTTGTTCAGCGGCGGGCGGCGGTGGTCTGATCCGGGCTGTGTGGTGAATCGGCTGGCGCCATCGCAGGCAAGCCAGCTCCCACACTTGATTGGGTTCACATCGGTCAAATGTGGGAGCCGGGCTTGCCCGCGATGAGGCCGGCAATGCTGTAGAGATTATGAAGAGGTCAACGATGTCCCAGGCAACAACAATCATCATCGCCGACACCCCAATGCGCTGGCAGGACGTCACCGCCGTTGCCCGTCACGGCGCCATGCTCGAACTCTCCGGCCACGCCTGGGCGCGCATCGACAATGCCCAAGCCATCGTGCAGCGCATCGTCACCAGCGGTGAGCGCGCCTATGGCGTGAACACCGGCCTGGGCGCGCTGTGCAACGTCTCGCTCAAGACCGAGCAACTGAGCCAACTGTCGCGCAACACGCTGCTGAGCCACGCCTGCGGCGTCGGCCCGGTGCTCAGCGATGAGCAGACCCGCGCGATCATCTGCGCGGCGATCATCAACTACAGCCACGGCAAGTCCGGCCTGCATCCGCAGGTGGTGCACGCGCTGCTGGCGCTGCTCAACCATGGCATCACCCCGCAAGTGCCGTCCCAAGGCTCGGTGGGGTATCTGACCCACATGGCCCATATCGGCGTGGCCCTGCTGGGCGTCGGCAATGTGAGCTACCGCGGCCAGATCGTCACGGCGCAACACGCGTTGCACGCTGAAGGTTTGCAGCCCGTGGTACTCGGCGCCAAGGACGGCCTGTGCCTGGTCAACGGCACGCCGTGCATGACCGGCCTGAGCTGCCTGGCCCTGGCCGATGCGCATCACTTGCTGCAATGGGCCGACGTGATCGGTGCCATGAGTTTCGAAGCCCAGCGCGGCCAGATCGACGCCTTCGACGAAGCCATCATCGCCCTCAAGCCGCACCCGGGCATGCAGCATGTAGGTATCAACCTGCGTGCCCTGCTCGACGGCAGTGAGGTGATTGCCAGCAGTAAAGGTATTCGCACCCAGGACGCCTTGAGCATTCGCTCGATCCCGCAGATCCACGGCGCGGCCCGCGACCAGGTGGAGCACGCCACGCGCCAGATCGAGACCGAACTCAACAGCGCCACCGACAACCCGCTGCTGCTGGGCACGCCGGACAATTACCGCGTGGTGTCCCAGGCCAACCCCCACGGGCAGTCCGTCGCGTTGGCGGCCGACATGCTCGCCATCGCCATGGCCGAGATCGGCTCGGTGGCCGAGCGCCGCCTGGACCGCCTGGTCAACCCGCATGTCAGCGGCCTGCCAGCCTTTCTGGTGAGCAACCCGGGCGTCAACTCCGGAATGATGATCGTGCAGTACGTCGCCGCGTCCTTGTGTGGGCAGAACCGCCAGTTGGCGCAACCTGCGGTGCTGGACAACTTCGTCACCTCGGGCCTGCAGGAAGACCACTTGAGCATGGGCACCAATGCCGCGCTCAAGCTGCACCAAGTGCTGGCCAACGTCACCCAGATTCTTGCCATCGAGTACCTGCTGGCGGCCCAGGCTTTCGAGTTTCTCAAGGACCAGCGCTTCGGCGCCGGTACCGACCGCGCCTGGCGGCTGCTGCGCGAAGTGGTCCCCGCCTATGAACAGGACCGCTGGCTGGCGCCGGATATTGCCGCCGCTGCCCAGTTGCTTAAAGACACTGCATTACCGAATTTGCACTGAACACCTAAGAACAATTCACAAGGAGAATGAATGTGACTGCGCTAAACCTGATTCCAGGCCAACTGAGCCTCGCCCAACTGCGTGCCATCTACCAGCAGCCAGTAACCCTCAGCCTGGATGACAGCGCCTCGGCCCAGATCGAAGCCAGCGTTGCCTGTGTGGAGCAGATTCTCGCCGAGAACCGCACCGCCTATGGCATCAACACCGGTTTTGGCCTGTTGGCCTCGACCCGCATCGCCAGCGAAGACCTGGAAAATCTCCAGCGCTCCCTGGTGCTGTCCCATGCTGCCGGCGTCGGTGAGCCGATCAGCGATGCGCTGGTGCGACTGGTCATGGTGCTCAAGGTCAACAGCCTGAGCCGTGGCTTCTCCGGGATTCGTCGCCAGGTGATCGACGCGCTGATCGCATTGATCAACGCCGAGGTGTACCCGCACATTCCACTTAAAGGTTCGGTCGGCGCCTCCGGTGACCTGGCGCCGTTGGCACACATGTCCTTGGTACTGCTTGGCGAAGGCAAAGCGCGTCACAAGGGCGAATGGCTGGAAGCCACCGAGGCACTGAAAGTCGCCGGCCTCACGCCGCTGACCCTGGCCGCCAAAGAAGGCCTGGCCCTGCTCAATGGCACCCAGGTGTCCACGGCCTATGCCCTGCGTGGCCTGTTCGAAGGCGAAGACCTGTTCGCCGGCGCCCTCGCGTGCGGCGGCCTCACTGTGGAAGCGGTACTGGGTTCGCGCTCGCCGTTCGATGCGCGTATTCATGCGGCGCGTGGCCAGCGCGGCCAGATCGACTCGGCAGCGGCCTATCGCGACCTGCTCGGTGAGAGCAGCCAGGTGTCCCAATCGCACCAGAACTGCGACAAGGTGCAAGACCCGTATTCCCTGCGTTGCCAACCACAGGTCATGGGCGCCTGCCTGACCCAATTGCGCCAGGCCGCCGAGGTGCTGGTGGTAGAAGCCAACGCGGTGTCGGATAACCCGCTGGTCTTTGCTGCCGAGGGCGATGTGATTTCCGGTGGCAACTTCCACGCCGAACCCGTGGCCATGGCTGCCGACAATATGGCGCTGGCCATTGCCGAAATCGGCTCCCTGAGCGAGCGCCGGATCTCGTTGATGATGGACAAGCACATGTCGCAACTGCCGCCGTTTCTGGTGGGCAATGGCGGGGTGAACTCGGGCTTCATGATTGCCCAGGTGACTGCCGCCGCGCTCGCCAGCGAGAACAAGGCGCTGGCCCATCCCCATAGCGTCGATAGCTTGCCGACCTCGGCCAACCAGGAAGACCACGTGTCCATGGCCCCAGCTGCGGGCAAGCGTTTGTGGGAAATGGCCGAGAACACTCGGGGCATCCTCGCGGTGGAATGGCTCGCGGCGTGCCAGGGCCTGGACCTGCGCGACGGCCTGAAGACCTCGCCCAAGCTGGAAAAAGCCCGTGGCATCCTGCGCGGCAAAGTGGCGTTCTATGACAAGGACCGTTTCTTCGCCCCGGACATCAACGCCGCCAGCGAACTGCTCGCCAGCCGCTGCCTGAATGAGCTGGTGCCGGCCAAGTTGCTGCCAAGCCTCTAACACGCCGCCGCCCCCACTGTAGGAGCGAGCTTGCTCGCGAAAATCGCCAACGATAACGCGACGAACCTGATGCCCCTCTGTGCTCTCAGGTTTTTCGCGAGCAAGCTCGCTCCTACATGTGAGGGCGCGTTTTTCTCGGGATAAGAATAATTAGGGAAGAGAAATGCACCAGCCAGAAAAAGGTTTGAAACGCGGGCTCAACGCCCGACATATTCGCTTCATGGCCCTGGGTTCCGCGATCGGCACCGGGCTGTTCTATGGCTCTGCCTCCGCCATCCAGATGGCCGGCCCCGCCGTGCTGCTGGCCTACCTGATCGGCGGCGCCGCCGTCTTCATGGTGATGCGCGCCCTCGGTGAGATGGCCGTGCACAACCCGGTGTCCGGCTCCTTCGGCCACTACGCCAGCACCTACCTGGGGCCGATGGCCGGGTTTATCCTCGGCTGGACCTACGCCTTTGAAATGATCATCGTCTGCCTCGCGGACGTCACCGCGTTCGGCATCTACATGGGCTTCTGGTTTCCCGAAGTGGCCCGTTGGGTCTGGGTGCTGGGCATCGTGTTTTTGATCGGCGGCCTGAACCTGTGCAACGTCAAAGTCTTTGGCGAGATGGAGTTCTGGCTGTCGCTGCTCAAGGTCGGCGCCATTGTGGCGATGATCCTCGGCGGCTTCGGCATCATGTTGTTCGGCATTCACTCGGCAGGCGAAACCCAGGCCAGCGGTCTGAGCAACCTGTGGGCCCACGGTGGCTTCATGCCTAACGGCATCGGCGGGTTGATTGCCTCGTTTGCGGTGGTGATGTTCGCCTTTGGCGGCATCGAAATCATCGGCATCACCGCCGGTGAAGCCAAGGACCCGCAGCGCGTGATCCCCAAGGCGATCAACGCGGTGCCGCTGCGTATCCTGCTGTTCTACGTGCTTACCCTGTTCGTGTTGATGGCGATCTACCCGTGGCCGCAGATCGGCAGCCAGGGCAGCCCGTTCGTGCAGATCTTCAGCAACCTGGGGATTGGCTCGGCGGCGACTATCCTTAACATCGTGGTGATCTCGGCGGCGGTGTCGGCGATCAACAGCGACATCTTCGGCGCCGGGCGCATGATGTACGGCCTGGCTCAACAAGGGCAGGCGCCCAAGGGCTTCGCGCAATTGTCCAAACAGGGCGTACCGTGGATGACCGTGGTGGTCATGGGCGCCGCCTTGCTCGGCGGTGTGGTGCTCAACTACCTGATCCCGGAAAACGTGTTCCTGCTGATCGCCTCGATTGCCACCTTCGCCACCGTGTGGGTCTGGCTGATGATCCTGTTTACCCAGGTCGCCATGCGCCGCTCCATGACCAAGGCACAGGTCGCCGAACTGAAATTCCCGGTGCCGTTCTGGCCCTATGCGCCGGCAGCGGCCATTGTGTTCATGCTGTTTGTGTTTGGTGTACTCGGTTACTTCCCGGACACCCAGGCGGCGTTGATGGTGGGCGCCGTGTGGATCGTGCTGCTGATCATCGCCTACTGGCTGTGGGTCAAGCCTGCCGCCGGGCAAACGGCCAAGGTCGATTACGACCCGGTTTTGTCTCATCGATAACTTAGGGAGGCGTTGATGAAAACGCTTTGGCAACACTGCCACGTCGCAACCATGGCCAACGGCAAATACTCGATCATCGAGGATGCCGCCATGGTGACTGCCGGCTCGCTCATCGAGTGGGTCGGCCCCCGCAGCCAGGCGCCGACGGCGGATTACGCCCAGGTGCATGACCTGCAAGGCGCGTGGGTCACCCCCGGGCTGATCGACTGCCACACCCATGCGGTGTTTGGTGGTAATCGCAGCGGCGAATTCGAGCAGCGCCTCGAAGGCGTCAGCTACGCCGAGATTGCGGCCAAGGGCGGCGGCATTGCCAGTACGGTGCGCGCAACCCGTGCGGCGAGCGAAGATGAGCTGTTCTCGAGTGCCGAAAAGCGCCTGCGCAGTTTGCTGCGTGACGGCGTGACCACCGTGGAGATCAAGTCCGGCTACGGCCTGGACCTGGCCAACGAACGCAAGATGCTGCGCGTGGCCCGGCGTCTGGGTGAAGCACTGCCGGTCAGCGTGCGCGCCACCTGCCTGGCCGCCCACGCGTTGCCGCCGGAGTACAAGGACCGTGCCGACGACTACATTGAGCACATCTGCAAGGAGATGCTGCCGGCGCTGGCAGCAGAAGGGCTGGTGGATGCGGTGGATGCCTTCTGTGAATACTTGGCCTTTTCCCCCGAACAGGTCGAGCGCGTATTCAAGGTTGCCCAACAGCTTGGCTTGCCCGTGAAGCTGCACGCCGAGCAGCTCTCATCGCTGCACGGCTCCAGCCTGGCGGCGCGCTACCACGCGCTGTCGGCCGACCACCTGGAATTCATGACCGAAGAAGACGCCATCGCCATGGCCGCTGCTGGCACCGTCGCCGTGTTGCTGCCGGGCGCTTTTTACTTCCTGCGTGAAACCCAACTGCCGCCCATGGAGGCCCTGCGCAAACACGGCGTGAAGATCGCTATCGCCAGCGACCTCAACCCCGGCACCTCGCCGGCACTGTCGGTGCGGCTGATGCTGAACATGGCCTGCACCCTGTTCCGCATGACCCCGGAAGAAGCCCTGGCCGGCGCCACGCAACACGCGGCCACCGCGTTGGGGCTGGGTGATACCCATGGTTCCCTGGAAGTGGGCAAGGTCGCGGACTTTGTCGCCTGGCAGATCGACCGCCCCGCCGACCTGGCCTACTGGCTGGGTGGCGAACTGGATAAACGCGTCGTGCGCCACGGCGTCGATGTCACTGTTTGAGAGGATGCTGTTGTGGATAAGGTTCTGACATTCAAACAAGGCCGTGTACCGCTGCTGATCAGCATGCCCCACGCCGGCCTGCGCCTCACCCCTGCGGTCCAGGACGGGTTGATCCCCGAGGCGCAAAGCCTGCCGGACACCGACTGGCATATCCCCCTGTTGTATGACTTTGCCGAAGAACTGGGCGCCAGCACCCTGGCTGCGCAGTACTCGCGGTTTGTCATCGACCTCAACCGGCCTTCCGACAACACGCCGCTGTATGCCGGCGCTACTACCGGCCTGTACCCCGAGACGCTGTTCGACGGCGTGCCGTTGTTCCGTGAAGGGCAAACGCCCTCCGACGAAGAGCGGGCCAGCTACCTGCAAAAAATCTGGGGGCCGTACCACCGTCAACTGCAAGAAGAACTGGCACGCCTCAAGGCCGAGTTCGGTTATGCGTTGCTGTTCGACGCGCACTCGATCCGCTCGGTGATCCCGCACCTGTTTGACGGCAAATTGCCGGACTTCAATTTGGGTACCTTCAACGGCGCTGCGTGCGACCCGCAGCTGGCCAGCCAGCTGGAAGCCATCTGCGCCCAGCATCCGCAATACACCCATGTGCTGAATGGGCGCTTCAAGGGCGGCCATATCACCCGTCACTACGGCAACCCGGCGCAGGATATCCATGCGGTGCAGCTGGAGTTGTGCCAGAGCACCTATATGGAGGAGTTCGAGCCGTTCCGTTATCGCCATGATTTGGCCGAGCCGACGCAGGTGGTGTTGAGGCAGTTGCTGGAAGGGCTGTTGGCTTGGGGGCAGAAGCACTACCGGTAATTGTTGGTGCTGCTGCAATAGCTTTCGCGAGCAAGCCCGCTCCCACGCTTGACCGCGCTCTATCATGAGAATGCGCTCCAAATGTGGGAGCTGGCTTGCCTGCGATAACGGTGGTTCAGCAACACTTTTATCAACTGACACACCGCCATCCCGGCAAAGGGCTGGTCCACGGTTGTTTGCGGGCATGCGGCCAGGTGCCGGAGGTGGATCGGTTGTATGACTATCTGCTTGGTTACCTGAGGCGCGAACTGCTGACACAGGTCTAAGTGCTCAAGGACATGCTCATTGCACAATTCGGGTTTATGATGCCAAACGGCAAAATAATAGACGTCCCCCCAGGGATGAACCCGACACCCTACGGAGCACGCAATGCAGACTTGGTACCCGCAGATCAAACCCTACGCCCGGCACGATCTGGCTGTCGATGACACCCACACCCTGTATGTCGATGAAAGTGGCTCCCCCGAAGGCTTGCCTGTCGTGTTCATCCATGGCGGCCCCGGCTCCGGTTGCGACGCCCAGAGCCGCTGCTATTTCGACCCGAACCTCTACCATATTGTCACCTTCGACCAGCGTGGCTGCGGCCGTTCCACGCCGAGGGCGAGCCTGGAGAACAACACCACCTGGGATCTGGTCGCCGACCTTGAACGCATCCGCGAGCACCTGGGCATCGACAAATGGGTGCTGTTCGGCGGGTCCTGGGGCTCGACCCTGGCCCTGGCCTACGCGCAAACCCATCCCGAGCGTGTGCTCGGCCTGATCGTGCGCGGCATCTTCCTCGCCCGCCCCCAGGATATTCGCTGGTTCTACCAGGAGGGCGCGAGCCGTCTGTTCCCGGATTACTGGCAGGACTACGTGGCCCCGATCCCGGTGGAGGAGCGCCACGACATGATCGCCGCTTACCACAAGCGCCTGACCGGCAATGACCAGATCGCCCAGATGCACGCGGCCAAAGCCTGGTCGGGCTGGGAAGGCCGCATGCTGGGCCTGTGCCCGAGCCCACAGCATGTGGAGCGGTTTTCCGAGCCGCAGCGCGCCTTGTCCATCGCACGTATCGAATGCCATTACTTCACCAACAACTCCTTCCTGGAGCCCAACCAGCTGATTCGCGATATGCACAAGATCGCCCATCTGCCTGGCGTCATCATCCATGGCCGCTACGATATGATCTGCACGCTGGATAACGCCTGGGAACTGCATCAGGCCTGGCCCAACAGCGAGTTGCAGGTGATCCGCGAGGCCGGGCATGCGGCATCCGAGCCGGGTATCACTGACGCGCTGGTACGCGCGACCGGCGAAATGGCCCGACGCTTGCTCGACCTGCCGCCTGAAGAAGCATGAAGGGCCTGTTGCAGCGGGTGCGTGGCGCCCGGGTCGAGGTCGCGGGTGAGGTGGTAGGCTCGATCGACCAGGGTTTGCTGGTACTGGTGGCCGTCGAGCCTTCAGATACCCCCGAAAGCGCCGACAAACTGCTGCACAAGCTGCTTAACTATCGGGTGTTCAGTGACGAGGAGGGCAAGATGAACCTGTCCCTCAAGGACATCGGCGGCGGTTTGCTGCTGGTGTCGCAGTTCACCTTGGCGGCGGATACCAAAAGCGGGCTGCGGCCCAGCTTCTCCACAGCGGCTCCACCGGCCCTGGGAGCGGCGCTTTTTGATCACTTGTTGTTACAAGCGCAACAATTGCATGGCAAGGTGGCGTCAGGGCGTTTTGGCGCGGATATGCAGGTGCACTTGGTCAATGATGGCCCTGTGACCTTCCTCTTACAGACATGAATGTATGAAAAACGACGTTAATGCCTAAAAACGCAGGGTTTCGCTACAAATACTTCGCTGCCCCTGATGCGTTGTCTCGCGGGCTACTAGATAATCGCGCGCTACGGGGATCAGCGTTGTTTGGTCCATTTTTGACTTAGGTAGAGCCTTGTCCGACAACCGCGTGGGGAATCATTTTGCCCCAGAGGAGTCGGAACATTGCTCGCCAACCTGGCATATAGATAGCTGGCAGTTGGTTTTTTGATCTGTTTTCGGCGAGGGTTGCTCGTGATTGTTAGTCCCTGTAATGCACCAAAATTGTCTGCCAAACGGTTACGAAACGCACTGGTGACGGGCTCCGCCCTGTTTTGCCTGTTCGGCGCGGGTCAACTGTGGGCGTTCAGTCTGGATGATGTGTCGGCCAAGGCAAAAGAGCTGGCTGGGCAGAAATACGAAGCTCCGCGCAGCAATTTGCCGAACGAATTCCGCGAAATGAAATTCGCTGATTACCAGAAAATTCGTTTCCGCAATGAAAAAGCCGAGTGGGCCGATCAGAACACCCCGTTCAAGCTGTCCTTCTATCACCAGGGGATGCATTTCGACACCCCGGTGAAAATCAACGAAGTCACCGCCGACAGCGTGCATGAAATCAAGTACGACCCGACGCGTTTCGATTTCGGCGATGTGAAATTTGATCCTAAAGCCACCGAACAGTTGGGTTACGCCGGTTTCCGTGTGCTTTTCCCGATCAACAAGGCCGACAAGCAAGACGAAATCATGACCATGCTCGGCGCCAGCTATTTCCGCGTCGTCGGCAAGGACCAGGTGTATGGCCTGTCTGCCCGTGGCATGGCGATCGACACCGCATTGCCGTCTGGCGAAGAATTCCCGCGTTTCACCGAGTTCTGGATCGAGCGTCCAAAGCCGGGTGACAAGCACCTGGTGATCTTTGCGCTGCTGGATTCGCCACGTGCCACTGGCGCTTATCGTCTGATCCTGCGCCCTGGCACCGACACCGTGGTGGACGTCAAATCCCAGATGTTCCTGCGTGACAAGGTCAGCAAGCTGGGCGTTGCGCCGTTGACCTCGATGTTCCTGTTCGGCGCCAACCAGCCGTCCAAGGTCCTCAACTACCGTCGCGAGCTCCACGACTCCAGCGGCCTGTCGATCCACGCCGGCAATGGCGAGTGGATCTGGCGTCCACTGAACAACCCCAAACACCTGTCGGTCAGCAACTTCAGCGTCGAAAACCCGCGTGGGTTCGGCCTGCTGCAACGTGGTCGCAACTTCAGCCACTACGAAGACCTGGACGACAACTACGACAAGCGCCCAAGCGCCTGGATCGAACCTGAAGGCGATTGGGGCAAAGGCTCCGTCGACCTGGTCGAGATCCCGACTGCCGATGAGACCAACGACAACATCGTGGCCTTCTGGAGCCCGGCCGAACTGCCGGAAGTCGGCAAGCCGCTGGACGTGGCCTACCGCCTGCACTGGACATTGGACGACGCGGCTTTCCATTCGCCAGACAGTGCCTGGGTCAAGCAGACCCTGCGCTCCACCGGTGACGTGAAGCAATCCAACCTGATCCGTCAGCCCGATGGCAGCGTGGCCTACCTGGTGGACTTCGAGGGCCCGTCCCTGAAGAAACTGCTGCCGGACGCGCCGGTACGTAGCCAGGTGAGCGTGGGTGATAACGCCGAACTGGTTGAAAACAGCGTGCGTTACAACGAACACACCAAAGGCTGGCGCCTGACCCTGCGTATGAAGATCAAGGACGCAAGCAAGCCGACCGAAATGCGTGCGGCGCTGGTGCAAGATATCGTGCAGCCTGAGCCTGAGTCGGTTTCCAACCATGTGCTCAAGGCCGACAAAGTCGTGGCCAAGCAGCATGAGAAACAGGCCAAGAAAGACGCCAAGGACAAGGAAGCCAAACAGCCTGAGGCTGCCCCAGCCACACCGGAGCCGATCAAGACCGAGCAAGTCCTGACCGAAACCTGGAGCTATCAGTTGCCTGCCGATGAGTAATTCTCAAGTCAAGCCAGAGACTCTGTCCGAGTACCTGGCGCATCTACCCATGACGGCTGAGCAGCGCGCCGAGCTGGCGGGCTGCACGTCCTTCAGCGAGTTGCACGAACGTCTGTCGTCCAAGACCTTCGACGCACCGACCGACGCTGCCCAAGCGTCGGTTGGCCGCCGCTTGACCCTCAACAGCGCCGAAGAGCTGGAAGACGCCGAGATGCTGGCGCTCGATGCCAGCGGTCGCGTGTGCCTGAAGGCCACGCCGCCGATCCGTCGGACCAAAGTGGTGCCCGAGCCTTGGCGCACCAACATCCTGGTGCGCGGTTGGCGCCGGATGACCGGTCGCACCAACCCGCCCAAGCCACCGAAAGATGAGCGGGTACTGCCGGCTGCGCGCTGGCGTACCGTCGGCTCGATCCGTCGTTACATCCTGTTGGTGCTGATGCTGGGACAGACCATCGTGGCCGGCTGGTACATGAAAGGCATCATGCCGTACCAGGGCTGGTCGCTGGTCGACTTCGACGAAATTCGCAACCAGACCCTGCTGCAAACTGCCACCCAGGTACTGCCTTACGCCCTGCAAACCAGCATCCTGATCATGTTCGGGATTCTGTTCTGCTGGGTGTCGGCCGGTTTCTGGACCGCGCTCATGGGCTTCCTGGAACTGCTGACTGGTCACGATAAATACCGTATATCCGGTAAAAGTGCCGGCGACGAGCCGATTCCCAAGGATGCGCGCACCGCGCTTGTGATGCCGATCTGCAACGAAGACGTGCCGCGTGTATTCGCCGGTTTGCGTGCAACGTTCGAATCGGTGGCCGCGACCGGTGACCTGGATCGCTTCGATTTCTTCGTGCTCAGCGACAGTAACGACGCCGACATCTGCATCGCCGAACAGCAAGCCTGGCTCGACGTATGCCGCGAAGCGGGTGGTTTCGGCAAGATCTTCTATCGCCGTCGCCGCCGCCGCGTTAAGCGCAAGAGCGGCAACCTCGACGACTTCTGCCGTCGTTGGGGCGGTGACTACAAGTACATGGTCGTTCTCGACGCCGACAGCGTGATGAGCGGCGAGTGCCTGACCAGCCTGGTGCGCCTGATGGAAGCCACGCCGGATGCCGGGATTATCCAGACCGCGCCGCGTGCGTCGGGCATGGACACCCTGTATGCGCGCATGCAGCAGTTCGCCACTCGCGTGTACGGCCCGCTGTTTACTGCCGGCCTGCACTTCTGGCAGTTGGGTGAATCCCACTATTGGGGCCACAACGCCATTATCCGTATGAAGCCGTTTATCGAGCACTGCGCCCTGGCGCCGTTGCCAGGTAAGGGCGCGTTTGCCGGTGCGATCCTTTCCCACGACTTCGTTGAAGCCGCGCTGATGCGCCGCGCCGGCTGGGGCGTGTGGATTGCCTACGACCTGCCGGGCAGCTACGAAGAACTGCCGCCGAACCTGCTGGATGAACTCAAGCGTGACCGCCGCTGGTGCCACGGTAACCTGATGAACTTCCGCCTGTTCCTGGTCAAAGGCATGCACCCGGTACACCGTGCGGTGTTCCTCACCGGCGTGATGTCCTACCTGTCGGCGCCGTTGTGGTTCTTCTTTCTGGTGCTGTCCACAGCGTTGCTGGCGGTGAATACGCTGATGGAGCCGCAGTACTTCATGGCTCCGCGCCAGTTGTACCCGCTGTGGCCACAATGGCACCCGGACAAGGCGGTAGCGCTGTTCTCCACCACCATCGTGCTGTTGTTCCTGCCTAAACTGCTCAGCATCATCCTGATCTGGGCCAAGGGCGCCAAAGAGTTCGGTGGCAAGTTCAAGGTGACCCTGTCGATGCTGCTGGAGATGCTGTTCTCCATGCTGCTGGCGCCGGTGCGGATGATTTTCCACACCCGTTTCGTCCTCGCTGCGTTCCTCGGCTGGGCCGCTACCTGGAACTCGCCACAACGTGACGACGACTCCACGCCATGGAGCGAGGCGGTCAAGCGCCACGGTCCGCAAACCGTGCTGGGCTTTTTATGGGCGCTGCTGGTGGTGTGGTTGAACCCAAGCTTCCTGTGGTGGCTGGTGCCGATCGTCGGTTCGCTGATGCTGTCGATCCCGGTGTCGGTGATTTCCAGCCGGGTCAAGCTGGGCCTCAAGTCCCGCGACGAGAGCCTGTTCCTGATCCCTGAGGAATACAATCCGCCGCAAGCCCTGCTGTCGACCGAGCAGTACACCCACGAAAACCGTTGGCACGCCCTCAATGACGGCTTTGTGCGTTCGGTGGTCGACCCGCAGCAGAACGCCCTGGCCTGCGCCTTGGCGACCTCGCGGCACCGTGAGGCCGAGCCCATCGAGTACCTGCGCATGGAGCGTGTTCGCCACGCGTTGAAAGTCGGCCCGGCCGGCCTCAACAACAGCGAACGTTTGGCGCTGCTCAGCGATCCGGTGGCTTTGGCTCGCCTGCATGAGCAGGTGTGGAGCGAAGGTCATGCCGAGTGGCTCGGCGCTTGGCGTGCCTCGATCAAGGCCGATCCGCACGCGCCATTGCTGCCCCTGCAACCACAGTCCCCCCAGGCCCAACCGGCCTGATTCAGGCACCCCCGAAGGCTCACTTCGGGGGTGTTTCAAACGTTGGTCCTACAGCGTTTTTAGCCCCTTCCTTTTTATTCCTAACTCCTTGTTATTTCGAAACAAAAGACCTTTGTTCGAAGCGTATTGCCGTGCCTGCGGCTGGGTTAGGATCGCCCCCCACATTGGACTCGCCACGGGGGCATTCATGATCAAAAGGTATTGTTTGGCATTGCTGATGGGCTTTTTCCTGGGGGGACACGCAGGCCTGCTTTACGCGGGCGCGCTGGACAACGCTGTGCGCCGTGGCGTACTTAAAGTCGGCACCACCCCCAATAACGTGCCGTTCGAAATGCTCGATAGGCAGGGACGCATCGTCGGCTTTGAAATTGACTTGCTCCACGCCATGAGTCGCGCGCTGGGTGTAGAGCTGGAGTTGGTGGCGGTGCCCTACACGGAGTTGCTGCCAGGGCTGACGGCAAACAAATTTGATCTGATTGGCAGCGGCATGACGGTCACCCAGGAGCGCAACCTCAAGCTCAACTTCAGTGACTCCTTTATCGTGGTGGGCCAGACGGTGCTGCTGCATCCGCGCCTGGGCGCGAAGGTGTCCAGTATTGAAGAGCTGGACGACGCCAGTTACCGCGTCGTTACCATCCAAGGCACCACCGGCGAAGCCGCTGCGCAGCGCTTTCTCGTATCCGCTCGGCTCAGCAGTGTGGCTGACCCGGAAGAGGGCGTGCGGCAGGTGGTGGAAGGCAAGGCCGATGCTTTTATCCATGATGCGCCCTACAACCTGATCGCAATGAGTCGGCCACAGAACAGTGCCTTGTTGGCACTGGAGCAACCTTTTACCTTTGAGCCCTTGGCGTTTGGCCTGAAAAAAGGTGATTACGACAGCCTCAATTGGATCAACCACTTTCTCAATCAGATCGCCCAAGACGGCACCTACGATCGCCTGCATGACAAGTGGTTAAGGGACACGGCCTGGATCGCCGAGATCGACTGATCGTCATAACTGCTTACACATCAATTCCTAAGCGAGAGGCTGCGCGCAAGCGTCTGCTCCTGCTCTGGGCCTGGCCGCTGTCAGTGTTTTCCGATACACGCCGATAACATTTACCGGTGAAACCTTTGTGGCGGGCAACGAGTGGGTTAGGATCGCCCCCCGAAATGGCGCAGCCCTTTTGTGCGCCAACCTTATAAGAATCGTTCAGGGGTCTTGATGATGAAAAAGTATCTTTCGATGCTGATGCTTGGCGTCACCGCGCTGGTCGCTGCCACCGTGGCACAGGCCGGCGCCATTGATGAGGCGGTCAAGCGCGGCACGTTGAAAGTCGGCATGGACCCCACCTACATGCCGTTCGAAATGACCGACAAGCGCGGTGAAATCATCGGTTTCGAGGTCGACATCCTCAAGGCCATGGCCAAGTCCATGGGCGTCAAGCTGGAGCTGGTGTCCACCGGCTACGACGGCATCATCCCGGCTTTCCTGACCGGCAAGTTCGACATGATCGGCAGCGGCATGACCCTGACCCAGGAACGCAACCTGCGCCTGAACTTCAGCGAACCCTTCATCGTGGTCGGCCAGACGCTGCTGATCCGTAAGGAACTGGAAGGCACCATCAAGTCCTACAAAGACCTGAACGACGAGAAATACCGCCTGACCTCCAAGCTCGGCACCACCGGCGAGATGGTGGCCAAGAAGTTGATCTCCAAAGCCAAGTACCACGGCTACGACAACGAGCAGGAAGGCGTGCTCGACGTGGTCAACGGTAAGGCTGATGCGTTCGTCTACGACGCACCGTACAACGTGGTGGCCGAGAAGAAAGTCGGTAACGGCAAGCTGGTGTTCCTGGACGAACCCTTCACCTTTGAACCCCTGGCGTTCGGTTTGAAGAAAGGCGATTACGACAGCATCAACTTCATCAACAACTTCCTGCACCAGATCCGTAACGACGGCACCTACGATCGCATCCATGACAAGTGGTTCAAGAGCTCCGAGTGGCTCAAGGACATGGAATAAGGCCTCACTGGGCACCGCGTCGCGCCCTTCGCGAGCAAGCCCGCTCCCACATTTTGACCGCATTTTGATGTTACAACTCGGTCAAGTGTGGGAGCGGGCTTGCTCGCGAAGGAGGCATGACAGGCGACAAAAAACTGGAAAGTGAAATGAAACAGAAAAAAGCCCAATGGCCCTGGCACCTGCTCACGGTGGTCGTGCTGGTCGGCCTGGCGGGTGCCTTGTATTACGCCACCTCGTTGATGTCCTACGAATGGCGCTGGAACCGCGTCCCGCAGTACTTCGCTTATCAAGCCGAAACTTCCCAGCGCGCCGCGGATATTTCCACAGTGGTCGAGTTGGTACGCAAAGGCGATACGGCCGAAGTCACCCTGCGCAACGACGCCGGTGTCGAGCAAAAGCTCACCGTTGCCGATAACAGCCTGCAAGTGGCGCGCGGCGACGACGTGGCTGAAGGCGATGTGGTCGGCGTGACCCGGCAATGGGCATTGGGGCCGTTGATGTGGGGCTTGTGGACCACATTGTGGCTGTCGGTAGTGTCCGGCATCCTGGGTTTGGCGATTGGCTTGGCGACCGGGCTGTGCCGGCTGTCGAAAAACCCCACCTTGCGCGACCTGTCGACGATCTACGTCGAATTGGTGCGGGGTACGCCGCTGCTGGTGCAGATCTTCATTTTCTATTTCTTTATCGGCACGGTGCTCAACCTGTCCCGAGAGTTCGCCGGGATCGCCGCGCTGTCGTTGTTCACCGGTGCCTACGTGGCGGAAATCGTGCGCGCTGGCGTGCAGTCCATCACCCGTGGCCAGGACGAAGCGGCGCGCTCCCTGGGCTTGAGCGCCAGCCAGTCGATGCGCCACGTGGTACTGCCGCAGGCGTTCAAGCGCGTGCTGCCGCCCCTGGCCGGGCAATTTATCAGCCTGGTCAAGGACACCTCCCTGGTGTCGGTGATCGCGATTACCGAGTTGCTCAAGAGCGGCCGCGAGGTGATCACCACCTCGTTCTCGCCGTTTGAGATTCTGTTCTGTGTGGCGGGCTTGTACCTGCTGATCAACCTGCCGCTGTCGAAGATGGCCAGCCGGCTTGAGCGGAGGCTCGCCCAAAGTGATTGAAGTGCGCGATCTGGTAAAAGTCTTCGATACCCGTGGGCAAGTGGTGCGCGCGGTGGATCACGTCACCACTCAAGTGGCCAAGGGCGAGGTGCTGGTGGTTATCGGCCCTTCGGGCTCCGGCAAGTCCACTTTCCTGCGCTGCCTTAACGGCTTGGAGGCGTTCGACTCAGGTTCGGTGAGCATCGACGGCCTGCAACTGGCCGACCCCAAGACTGACGTGAATGCCTACCGCCGTGAAGTCGGCATGGTGTTCCAACACTTCAACCTCTTCCCCCACATGACCGTGCTGGAAAACCTGTGCCTGGCGCAAAAGGTCGTGCGCAAGCGTGGCAAGCCAGAGCGCGAGGCCAAGGCCCTGGCGCTGCTGGAAAAGGTCGGTATCGCGCAGAAGGCCCACGAGTTTCCATCGCGCCTGTCTGGCGGCCAGCAGCAACGTGTCGCCATTGCCCGGGCCCTGGCGATGGAGCCCAAGGTGATGCTGTTTGACGAGCCCACCTCGGCCCTCGACCCGGAAATGGTCGGTGAAGTGCTGGACGTGATGAAGACCCTGGCCCTGGAAGGCATGACCATGGTGTGCGTCACCCACGAGATGGGCTTTGCCCGGGAAGTGGCAGACCGGGTGTTGTTTTTCGACCACGGCAAATTGCTGGAAGACGCCGCCCCGGCCGAGTTCTTCAATGCGCCAAAAGACCCCCGCGCCCAAGCCTTCCTGCGCCAGGTGCTATGACTGTAGGAGCGAGCTTGCTCGCGAAAACCTTCAACGATAACGCAGCGCACCCTGAATGAACGCAGCGGCCTTGGGTTTTTTCGCGAGCAAGCTCGCTCCTACAGGGGGGAGGTTCAGAGCTTGAATTTGTCGACCAGCGTTTGCAAATCCAGGCTCAACCGCGTCAACTGAACACTCGCCGCCGCCGTTTCCTCGCTGGCGGCGGCGGTCTTTTCCGACACGTCCCGTACCTTCAACACACTGCGGTTGATCTCCTCGGCCACGGCGCTTTGCTGTTCGGCTGCGGCGGCGATCTGCGGGTTCATTTCCTGGATAATCGTCACCGTGCGGGCAATGGCAATCAGGGCATCACCGGCGTCGCGGGTCAGGGCGACGCTGTTGTCGGTCAGGCTGCGGCTGCTGTCCATGATGTCCGCCACCTGTTGGGTGCCGTTATGCAGGCCGAGGATCAGCCCTTCGATCTCCTCGGCCGATTCCTGAGTGCGTTGGGCCAGGCTGCGCACTTCGTCGGCGACCACCGCAAAGCCTTGGCCGGCAGTGCCCGCACGCGCCGCTTCAATGGCGGCGTTCAGGGCTAGCAGGTTGGTCTGCTGAGACACGGACTTGATCACGTCCAGCACACTGGCGATCTTCTGGCTCTCCTGTTGCAACGCGAGCATCGCACGGCCCGACAGCGCCATTTCACTGGCCAGGTTGCCAATCTGCTCCACGGCCTGGGTGACCACCTGCTCACCGGCGCCGGCCTGCTGGTCGGCTTCATTGGCTGCCACCGAGGCGCGTTCGGCGTGGCGCGCCACTTCCTGGGCAGTGGCGAGCATTTCATTCATTGCCGTCGCCACCTGGTCGGTTTCGTCTTTCTGCTCGTTGAGACCGCTGCGGGTCTGCTCGGTGACCGTGGATAACTGTGTAGCCGCCCCGGCGATCTGCCGGGCACTGTCGCCGATACTGCTGATCAGGCTACGCAGGCTGCGGGTCATTTGCCCGATGCTTTGCTGCAACTGGCCAAGTTCGTCACGACGGTCGACCGCCATGTCATGGCTGAGATCGCCCTCGGCAACGCGGTGCGCGGCGCTAAGGATCTCCCGCAATGGCGCTGCAATCTGCCGGGCGATCCACCAGGCGGCCAGCGCGCCGAGTGCCAGGGCGGCCACTGTCACGCTGATCAGCAACGTACGGGTGTGGTCTGCCTCGTCGTTTCGCTTGGTGTTTTGGCTTTGGCTCAACTGGTTGCTGTTTTCGCGCAGGTCATTGAGTTGCTGTTCGAAGCGGTTTTGCACGGTCTCCACATTGAGCTGGGCTTCCTTGAGCTTGATCAACTGCTCGCGATAGTTAGCCAGGTCGGTCTTGAGCAGTGCTGAGTCCACCGGCAGTGCTGTGACGGCCAGTTGCGCGATCTCCAGAGCGTCCAGCGCCTTGCCGATGGCCTCTGCATACATCGCCAGCGATTGCGCGGCCCAGGCGGGGCTCTGGGCGCGATCTTCGGCCAGCTCCATGGCCTGGCGCAGTTGCTCGATGGCATCGAGGGCCTTCTCGTCGTTCTGGTCAGGCAGGTCACTGGCAAATTGGGCGAGGGTATCGCTGGCTTGCAGAGCGATTTTTTTCAGCGCCGGGCGGATGCGCTCGCGCTGTTCGATCAAGGGCGGCAGTTGCGCCAGTGCCGCCTTGAAGTTGCTTGCAAGGCGCTTGGCTTCTTCAAGTCGCTGCAGGTCGGCTGGCTCTTTCAGGCGGTTTGAAAGGTCGGCCAGGTGCTGGTCGATCCGCTCGATTTTCGCGGCCATTTTGCCCAGGCTATCGCTGTCTGTCAGGGTGCGGTACACGATGCGGTCGGCGCGCATGGCCTCGGCGTCGACCGCCAGTTGCCCCAGGGTCGTCAGGCTGTTGGATCGGTAAAGCACGGCGTTCAAGGCTTGCCAGCCGGTGGCGGCGATCAGGAAACTGAGAATCAGCACTTGGCCAAAACCCAGGGCGAGCTTGAGGCGGACGCTGGCATTGACCAGCACGCGGGTCAGCCGAGGAAACATGGTGAACCTCCGAATCAGAGAAAGCGTTTGGCGACACCTGAAACGCTAATTCGATTCGGGCCCGTGGAGGGCTGATAACTGCGTAGGAAATTTCACAAGATGCGGCGGCTTTGGTAAGCCGCCGCGTAGGGTAATTCAGACCCGGAAGCGCCCGACCAAGGTCTGCAGGTAGATCCCCAGGCGCGCCAGTTCGGCACTGGAGGACGCGGTTTCTTCGCTGGCCGACGAAGTTTGCTCGGAGATATCCCGCACATTCAACACGCTGCGGTTGATCTCTTCAGCCACGGCGCTTTGCTGCTCGGCGGCGGTGGCGATCTGCGAGTTCATCGCCTGGATGGTCGAGACGGTGCGGGTGATATTGCCTAGCGCGTGGCCGGCGCGGCGCGTCAGCTCAACACTGCTCTCGGTCAGCCCGCGGCTGTTGTCCATGATGGTTGCCACCTGCTGGGTACCGCTTTGCAGGCCGACGATCAGCTCTTCGATCTCTTCAGTGGACTTCTGCGTGCGCTGGGCCAGGCTGCGCACCTCGTCGGCCACCACGGCAAAGCCGCGACCGGCTTCACCCGCACGCGCGGCCTCAATGGCGGCGTTAAGGGCCAGCAGGTTGGTTTGCTGGGCCACGGATTTAATCACGTCGAGCACGCTGCCGATCTTGTCGCTTTCGCGCTTGAGCTCACCCATGGCCACTGTGGAATTACCCACTTCGGTGGCCAGGCGCTCGATCTGGGCGATGGCTTCACCCACCACCTGGTCGCCTTCACGGGCTTGCTGGTCGGCGGCCACGGCGGCTTCCGAGGCCTCTTCGGCGTTGCGCGCCACTTCCTGCACGGTGGCCGCCATTTCGTTCATGGCGGTGGCCACCTGGTCGGTCTCGACCTTCTGGCTGTTGACCCCGGCGCTGGTTTGTTCGGTCACGGCCGACAACTGCTCGGCGGCGCTGGCGATCTGGGTGACACCGTCGCTGATCCCGCCGATCAACTCGCGCAGGCCCACGGTCATGCTTTGCATGGCGCGCTGCAATTGGCCCAGTTCGTCCTGGCGGCCCGATTCCAGGTTGTGGCTCAGGTCGCCGGAGGCCACGCGCTCGGCGACTTTGAGGGTCTGGTTCAGCGGGATGACGATCTGGCGGGTAATGGCCCAGGCCGCGAAGACGCCGACGATCAGCGCCAGCACGGTGGCAAGCAGCAACAGGTATTTGGCCTGCGCGGCATCTGCGTCACGCACGGCGGTCTGGGAGACGGTGAGTTTTTCACTGTGGCCCAGCAGGATGTCGCCTTGGGCGATCATGGTTTTCAGCGCTGCGGCGCTGGCGACCTGGGAATCGCGATACTGGCTGACGGCGACGCGGTAGGCTTGCAGTGAAGTCCCGGCTTCTTGCAGGTTGGCCTGGTATTGCGCAGGCAACTGGCCTTGCAGCTCGGTGATTTTCTTCAGGGCGTTGTCGATGGCATCCAGGGCCGGTTGCTCGGCTTCGACCTTGCCGCTGTAGGTGTAGCCGCGTACCTGGAAGCGCGACTGCTGGATCAGCTTGCTCTGCTCAACCACGCTGTTGAACTGGGCGACGCTGTCACCTTGCAACAGGGCTTTTTCGATTTCGTTGATCTTGGCGACGGCATTGTCGGCAGTGTCGCCGAGTTTGCTGCGCGCGCCCTCACGCTTGAGGCCCGCCTGGACCATGGCGGCGAAGGCCTTTTTGTATTGGTTCAGGGCTTCCTGCTGCTGCTCGACCAGGGCTTTATCGTCAGGTTGCTCGATCAGCTCGGCAGCGGTCTTCAGGCCACTGTCGAGGTGGGCGAGCAGGCCGTCGACCTTGTCCGTGCCTTGCTCGCCACGGCGCATATCGAAGTCCAGGCGTGCCAGGCGCAGGTCTTTGGTCAGGCCATTGAGGCTGGAAATAAAGCCCAGCTTGTCACCGCGACTGATCACATCCCCCAGGCCGGTCCAGCCGGTAAAGGTGATCAACAGCGTCAGGAGCAACACCAGGCCAAAGCCCACGCTCAGCTTGCGGTTGACGCTTACATTCCCCAGTTTCTCGGCTAACCAACGATACATGCTGCGAACTCCCCTGGAACAAGGCTTGGACTTATTCACAGGCTATCGGCACGGGGGCAGGATACTGTAGCGATGCACATCTAATGTAGCAGCGAGCTTGCTCGCGAAAAACGTCAACGGTAACGCGTGCTTCCTGAGTAAACGCGGCGTCTGTGAGGTTTTCGCGAGCAAGCTCGCTCCTACAGAAGGCGAGATGATCGCTTGATCTGCGGGGGGTTAGAACAGGCGGGCGAGCAGGGCGGTTACGGCGGTTTCGACGCGCAAAATACGTGCACCCAACTGCACCGGCTGCAACCCGGCCTTGGCCAGCAGGTCCACTTCATAGGGAATCCAGCCGCCTTCCGGGCCGATGGCCAGGGTCACCGGTTCTTCCAGGGCTCGGGGGCAAGCCGGGTAATCGCCCGGATGGCCGATCAGACCCAGGGTGCCAGCCGCCATGGCCGGCAGCCGGTCTTCGACAAACGGCTTGAAGCGTTTCTCGATAATGATCTCGGGCAGTACCGTGTCCCGCGCTTGTTCCAGGCCGAGAATCAGTTGCTCGCGCACCGCTTCAGGCTCCAGGAACGGGGTTTGCCAGAAGCTTTTTTCCACCCGGTAGCTGTTGACCAGTACCACCTTGGGCACGCCCATGGCCGCCACTGTTTGCAGCACCCGGCGTAGCATCTTCGGGCGGGGCAGAGCCAGCAGCAAGGTCACGGGCAGTTTGCTCGGCGGCGGTTGGTCGAAGCTCACTTGCAGTTCGGCTTCGGCGGCTTCCAGGCGCAGCAATTGGGCATTGCCCATCAGCCCGCCAATGCGGCCTACGCGCAGGGTGTCACCGACGGCGGCGCGGTGAACCTCCTGCATATGCACCAGGCGCCGATCACGCAGCACTACGCGGTCGGCCGCGATAAAGTCGGCCTCTTCGAGCAGCAGCAGGTTCACGGCTGGGTCGCTGGCGGCTGGTCGTCGTCGACAGGCGCGTCATCCGGGTGTTCGCCACGCTTGCTGATCAAGCCGCTGAACAGGATGCCCACTTCGAACAGCATCCACATCGGCACCGCCAACAAGGTCTGGGAGAAGATGTCCGGCGGTGTGAGGATCATGCCGACCACGAAGCAGCCAATGATCACGTACGGGCGGATCTTCTTCAGGTACTTGACGTCGACCACGCCGATCCACACCAGCAACACCACCGCCACCGGGATTTCGAATGCCACGCCGAAGGCGAAGAACAGCGTCATCACGAAATCGAGGTAGCTGGTGATATCGGTCATCATTTCCACGCCGGCCGGGGTGGCAGCGGCGAAGAACTTGAAGATCAGCGGGAACACCAGGAAGTAGGCGAAGGCCATGCCGGTGTAGAACAGCAGGATGCTCGACACCAGCAACGGCACGGCGATGCGCTTCTCATGCTTGTACAGGCCCGGCGCGATAAAGCCCCAGATTTGATGCAGGATCACCGGGATCGCCAGGAACAGCGAGACCATCATGGTCAGCTTCAAGGGCGTCAGGAACGGCGACGAGACATCGGTGGCGATCATCGTCGCGCCGGCTGGCAGGTACTGGCGCAGGGGCGTCGAGACGAAGGTGTAGATCTGCTGGGTAAAGGCGAACAGCCCGGCAAAGATGATGAAGATCGCCGCCACGCAACGCAGCAGGCGGGTACGCAGCTCGGTGAGGTGCGAGACCAGCGGCATGTGCTGGTCGTTTTCCGGTTTATCAGCGCTCATGGGGCTCGCGGCGGCAATGTAGGGTCATGGGGGGCGGGCGACGCAACGGGCGTCGGCGCAGGCGTCGTTGGGGCTGGCGCTGCCGGTGCGGCGTCGGCCACAGGGGCTGGCGCGATGCTGTGCTCGGCCACCGGCGTTACCGGCTTGGCCGGCTCTTGCACCGGGGAAAGAATCTTGCGGGCTTCCTGCTCCAACGAGAGGATATGTTCGTTGTGCAATTGCCGGCGGATTTCGTCGGCACCGATTTCCCGTTCAACTTCCTGTTTGATCGCGTTGAAACTGCGCTTGAGGCGCCCGATCCACAAGCCGGCGGTGCGTGCGGCACCGGGCAGGCGTTCCGGCCCCAGTACCAGCAAGGCCACCAGGCCGACGAGCAGCAGTTCAGAGAAGCTGATACCAAACATTAGTCAGTGCTCACGAGTCTTTGCGGGTCGGCTCTTGGACCTTTTCAGCCTGAACGTCGAAGGTACGGCGCTCGGTGATCGGCTGGGTGGCCTGCGGGTGAACAGGCTGGGCCGGTGGCACCGGGTTGGCGCTTGGCTCGGCTGGCTTTTCATCATCGTTCATGGCTTTGCGAAAGCCCTTGATCGACTCGCCCACATCGGTGCCCAGGTTCTTGAGTTTCTTGGTACCGAACACCAATACCACCACCACCAGAATGACGATCCAGTGTTTCCAGTCAAAAATGCCCATGCTTCAAATCCTCAAGTCTTAGTTATTCAGGCGGACGGGCGCGAAGCCTTCTCGGCGTGCCCGGACAAGCCGAAGCGACGGTCCAGTTCATCCAGCACGACCTGTGGGTGCTGCCCCAGTTGGGCGAGCATCACCAGGCTATGGAACCACAAGTCTGCGGTCTCATAGATTACATCGCTGTAATCACCGCTGATTTGCGCGTCCTTGGCCGCAATGATGGTCTCGACGGATTCTTCGCCGAGTTTTTCCAGAATCTTGTTCAGACCCTTGTGGTACAGGCTGGCGACGTAGGAGCTGTCGGCATCCGCGCCTTTGCGGTCTTCCAGCACCTGGGCCACACGGTTCAGGGTATCGCTCATGTTCAGTGTCCTGCTGGGTAGATGGCGTGCGGGTCTTTGAGCACCGGCTCCACAATCTTCCATTCGCCATTCTCGAACACGCGATAGAAGCAACTGTGGCGGCCAGTGTGGCAGGCAATGCCGCCGATCTGTTCGACCTTGAGGATCACCACGTCGGCATCGCAGTCCAGGCGCAGCTCATGCAGGGTCTGCACGTGCCCGGATTCTTCGCCCTTGCGCCACAGTTTGCCACGCGAACGTGACCAGTAGATGGCGCGCTGCTCGGCGGCGGTAAGGCTCAGGGCCTCGCGGTTCATCCAGGCCATCATCAGCACGCGCCCGGTCTTGTAGTCCTGGGCAATGGCCGGCACCAGGCCGTCATTGTCCCATTTGATCTCATCCAGCCAGTCTTTCATGTTCGGCTCCGGCAATTTGCGACAGTGTATAACCGGATTGGCTATCGACGCACGATCAGATAAACACCCACGGCGACCATGATGCCGGCTGGCCAGTGGCCCAGTTGGTTCAATGGCCCACCAATCGCCAGCATCACCCCGCCCACCAGGTGCGCGGCGCCGAGCAGGCGCAGGAACCAATCGTCCTTGCGCTTGCGCCACGGTGGCTCAGGGTCCTTGGCGTGGGGCTGGGACATGCGCTCCAGCAGGTCGCGGGTCATGTTGGCCAGGTGCGGCAGCTGTTCGAACTGGCTGTGCAGGTTGCCCAGCATGGTTTTGGGGCTCATGCGCTCGCGCATCCAGCGTTCCAGGAAGGGTTGCGCGGTGTTCCACAAATCGAGGTCCGGGTACAGCTGGCGGCCCAGGCCTTCGATGTTCAGCAGGGTCTTTTGCAACAGCACCAGTTGCGGCTGCACTTCCATATTGAAGCGCCGCGCGGTCTGGAACAGGCGCATCAGCACCTGGCCGAAGGAAATATCTTTTAACGGTTTTTCGAAGATCGGCTCACACACCGTGCGGATCGCCGCTTCGAATTCATTGAGCTTGGTTTCCGCCGGCACCCAGCCCGAATCAATGTGCAACTGCGCCACACGGCGGTAGTCGCGCTTGAAGAAGGCAAACAGGTTGCGCGCCAGGTAATCCTGGTCTTCAGGGGTGAGGCTGCCGACGATGCCGCAGTCGATGGCGATGTACTGCGGGCTCCACGGGTTGACGGTGCTGACGAAGATGTTGCCCGGGTGCATGTCGGCGTGGAAGAAACTGTCGCGGAACACTTGGGTGAAGAAAATCTCCACGCCGCGCTCGGCCAGCATCTTCATGTCGGTGCGCTGGTCGGCCAGGGTCGCAAGGTCGGTGACCTGCACGCCGTAGATGCGCTCCATCACCAGCACTTTTGGCCGGCACCAGTCCCAATACACTTGCGGCACGTACAGCAATTGCGAACCTTCGAAGTTGCGTCGCAATTGGCTGGCGTTGGCCGCCTCGCGCAGCAGGTCGAGTTCGTCGTAGATGGTTTTTTCGTAGTCGGCGACCACGTCCACCGGGTGCAGCAGGCGCGCATCGGCCGAGAAGCGTTCGGCCGCGCGGGCGAGGACAAACAGCCACGCCAGGTCCTGGCCGATGATCGGCTTGAGGCCTGGGCGAATGACTTTCACCACCACTTCTTCGCCGGTCTTGAGTTGCGCGGCGTGCACTTGCGCCACCGACGCCGAGGCCAGGGGCTCGACGTCGAAGCGGCTGAACACCTCGCTGATCTTCTGGCCCAGCTGTTCTTCGATCAGCGCCATCGACTGCTGCGAGTCGAATGGCGGCACGCGGTCTTGCAGCAGCATCAGCTCGTCGGCGATGTCTTCGGGCAACAGGTCGCGGCGGGTGGAGAGGATCTGCCCGAACTTGATGAAGATCGGCCCCAAGTCCTGCAACGCCAGGCGCAGGCTGGCGCCACGGCTCAACGGCGACGGCTTGCGCGGCAACCAGCGCCACGGCAGCACATAACGCACCGCCAGCAAAAACCACGGCAAGGGCAGGGCAAACAGCAGGTCATCGAGACGGTAGCGGATTACGACGCGCTGGATACGAAACAAACGGCGGACGGCGAGCAGCTTCATGCGTTATCGCTTGGATCAAGGGAACGGCTCAAGCGCTCGAAGCGGGCCTCGAGGCGTTCCAGGTCGATTTTGGCCTTGTCGAGCTCGCGAAAGCGCGCTTGCGCTTCCCGTTGCCCGACCAGGGTGCGCGATTCTTCGCTCAGGTATTCGGCAAGGTTCTGGTTGAGGCTGGCGAACCCTTGCTGATACCAGCGCGAGCGGCTGCGCAGGTGCCCGCTGATCAACTGGGTGGCGACGGGGCCGATCCAGCGCGACAGTTCGTATTCCCAGTCCAGCTCCAGGTCTTGCAGCACGGCGGCCAGGTCCATCAGCACCGCGCTGTCGCCTTCCAGCTCCACCTCGGGGCTGTGGAGGATGGCAGTCTTGTTGCGGCTCAGTGCCAGGTGCAACAGGCTGGAGGCCGGCGCACGCAAGGTGCAATCGGCTTCAGCGGCCCATTGGGTGGCGAGCAGCAGGCCTTCATCGCTGGGCAGGATAAACAGCTGCAAGGTGGGGCTGCGGCAATCGACGGCGATGACTTTGCCGGTCAGGTGCGCGAGCCGCGCCAGGGCGGTGCTGTCCAGGCGCAGTACACGGTTGAGGCCGTGCTCGACGCTGGCGAGAAGACCTTGCAGCAGCATCAGGGCTTGATGCCGCGGTGCAGGGCGACGATGCCGGACGTCATGTTGTGGTAGGTCACGCGGTCGAAACCGGCCTCCACCATCATCGACTTCAGGGTTTCCTGGTCCGGGTGCATGCGGATCGACTCGGCCAGGTAGCGGTAGCTCTCGGCATCGTTGGTGATCAACTTGCCCATCAACGGCATGAAGGCGAAGGAGTACGTGTCGTAGACCTTGGACATCAGCGCGTTGGTCGGCTTGGAGAACTCCAGCACCAGCAGGCGGCCACCCGGCTTGAGCACGCGCAGCATCGAGCGGATCGCGTCTTCCTTGTGGGTCACGTTTCGCAGGCCGAAGGCAATGGTCACGCAGTCGAAATGGTTGTCGGGGAACGGCAGCTTTTCAGCGTCGGCCTGGACGAATTCGATATTGCCGGCCACGCCTTTGTCGAGCAGGCGGTCGCGGCCAACCTTGAGCATCGAGCCGTTGATATCGGCCAATACCACCTGGCCGGTGGGGCCAACCAGCTTGGAGAACTTGGCCGCCAGGTCGCCGGTGCCACCGGCGATGTCCAGCACCCGGTTGCCGGTGCGTACGCCCGACAACTCGATGGTGAAGCGCTTCCACAGGCGGTGCATGCCGCCGGAGAGCACGTCGTTCATCAGGTCGTACTTGGCTGCCACGGAGTGGAACACCTCAGCGACTTTTTCCGCCTTTTGGCTTTCCGGGACGTTCTTGAAGCCGAAGTGAGTGGTGGGTTCGGCATCGCTGCCTTTGCGCTGATCAGTCATATCGCTGTCACCAAAAGAGAATGCGGGACATGATAATCCCCAGGGCCTACTTTGTCTTGGCAAGGCTGCAGGTAAGATAGGCGCTCATCGAGACCTTTTGCCGCATGGCGGGTGTTCTGAGTCGTTATAAAGAGGAGTCATTGCAATGGCCCGTATTACCGTTGAGCGTGAACACACCCTGGGAAAAGAACAGGCGCGGGCCAAGGCTGAGCAATTGGCGCGCAAACTCGAGGATAAATATGGGGTGGAGTCCTCATGGGCTGGCGACACCCTGAAGCTCAAGCGCTCCGGGGTTAAAGGCACGGTATTGGTGGCCGATGATTCGCTGCGCATTGATGTGGAACTTGGCCTGTTGATGTCGGCCATGAGTGGCACGATCAAGTCCGAAATCGAAAAAGCCCTGGATAAGGCCCTGGCCTGATACGCCTGTGCTTAGGGTGCCGATTCTAATTTTAAACCCTACTTTGTGCCCAAGCCCTCAACTCCTGCGGGCTGTCCGCCACCCAATTCTGTGTGAGGTGCACCATGGCCAAAGTTATTTTGAAGAAAAAAATCGACGTTCAGACTACCCCTCTGAGTGAGGTTAAAAGCTATGCCCGCAAGATCTGGCTGGCGGGTCTTGGTGCCTACGCCAAGGTCGGCAGCGAGGGCGGCGAGTACTTCAAGGAACTCGTTAGAAGCGGTCAACGTGTTGAAAGTAAAGGTAAAAAAGTTGTAGTTGAACAACTTGATGCCGCCAACAGTCAGATTGACCAAGTAAAGAGTAACGTCTCCGGCGTCAAAGGCCTGGTTGAAGTTCAACTGGATAAAGTTGAAAAAGCTTTTGATACTCGTGTCGCCAGTGCCTTGAATCGGATCGGCATTGCGTCTAAACATGACGTGGAGACACTCTCTGCTAAGCTCGAAGAGCTGACGGCATTGCTCGAACGTGTCGCGCGTAAACACTAAGGAGACATCGGGATGGCTGTTAAAAAGACTACTCAGAAAGAAGGCAGCTCGTGGGTCGGGAAAGTTGAAGAATATTCCCGCAAAATCTGGCTCGCTGGTTTAGGCGTGTACTCGAAGATCGACAGTGACGGCAGCAAACTCTTCGAGACCCTGGTTAAAGACGGCGAGAAAGCCGAGAAGTTGACCAAGAGCACGGTTGGTAAAAAAGTCGACGCTGCCAAGGCGAGCGCGGGTTCCGCCAAGTCGAGCATTTCGGATACCTGGGGCAAGTTGGAAGAGACTTTCGACAAACGCCTCAACAGTGCTATTTCGCGACTGGGCGTACCGAGCAAGGCGGAGTTGAAGGCGCTGCACAGCAAGGTCGATACCTTGACCAAGCAAATCGAAAAACTCACCGGCGCCAAAGCGGCTCCCGCCAAGACCGCCGCCGCCAAGCCTGCAGCAAAACCGGCGGCCAAACCAGCAGCTAAAACCGCAGCTGCAAAACCCGCCGCCAAAACTGCCGCCAAGCCTCTGGTTAAAGCCGCCGCCAAACCGGCTGCAAAACCTGCTGCAAAAGCGCCAGCCAAAGCTGCTGCAAAACCTGCGGCCAAGCCAGCGGCTAAAACCGCTGCCGCCAAACCTGCAGCCAAGCCTGCCGCTAAGCCAGTGGCCGCTAAAACCGCCGCCAAACCAGCGGCGAAACCGGCTGCCAAACCTGCGGCTAAAACCGCTGCGGCTAAACCTGCTGCCAAGCCCGCCGCTGCGAAACCAGCGGCCAAACCTGCCGCGGCCAAAAAGCCTGCGGTAGCGAAAAAACCGGCAGCCGCCAAGCCCGCCGCAACGGCCAAGCCAGCCACGGCGCCAGCACCGGCCGCTTCTACCGCTAATTCGGTGTCCGCACCGACGCATGCGGCAGCTACCCCGACTGCAACGCCGGCCACCCCGACGCCATCCAGTCAGTCCTGATTTCTACGGGACACAAAAAAACGCCCGGTCTGCGAAGATCGGGCGTTTTTTATGAAGATCCAAGAAACGCCGCATTTCCAATGTGGGAGCGGGCTTGCGCGCGAAGGCGGTGTGTCAGTTGATGCATGTGCAAGCTGATACTCCGCCTTCGCGAGCAAGCCCGCTCCCACACTTCAATCCAGGTCATCCAGATATTTGAGTGCGAACCGCTCGGTCGCCTGCCGCGCCGTTGGCAGCAGATGCGGCGCCACCAGCATCATGATCTGGTACACCACCACCCGCACCTCACCTTCACGGTCCAGGATCCGCTGGTAATCCAGCGAAAACAGCAAAGTCAGGGTGATCTGCTCCACCAGTTGCCCCAACGCCTGGGTATCGCTGACCAGTTGCCCTGCCGCCTTCAGCCGAGCAAGCAATGACGCCAAGGTGCGCTTGAGCGCCGTGAGCAGGTGACGGATCCCCTTGGCCAGCTTGGGCAAGCGCCCGGCCAGGTTCGACAGGTCCTGGAACAGAAACCGGTAGTGGGCCATGCGCTCGACAATCAGGTGCAGGAACAGCCAGTAATCCTCGGCCTCCAGTTGCGCATCGACGGGAGGGTCCAGCAGAGGCGCCAGCTCAGATTGAAAACGCTCGAACAGCCCGAGCACCAGGGGCTCTTTGCCATGGAAGTGGTAGTAGAGGTTGCCGGGGCTGATCCCCATTTCATTGGCCACCTCCATGGTCGACACGTTCGGTTCGCCCTTTTGGTTGAACAACTGCAGGGCACATTCAAGGATACGGTCGCGGGTCTTCATCCAGTCTTCTTAAAGTTGATCGCTGAGCTCAGCGCACTCGCACGTAAGTGCCCGGCGCCGCTTCCATCGGTGGGTAATTCTGGTTGCCCAGGGCGGTGAGGGTTTCGCGTTGTACACCGGAACGTTTTTGCACCCACTCCAGCCACTGCGGCCACCAACTGCCTTCGACGTGCTGGGCGTCGTAATACCAGGCCCGTGGGTCGCTGCTCAGCTTGGGGTTCTCGACGTAGTTGGCCTTGGGGTTGCCCGGTGGGTTGAGGATGCTCTGGATATGCCCGCTGTTGGACAGCACAAAGCGCCGCTCGCCACCCAGCAGTTGCGTGGAGCGATACACCGCATCCCACGGGGTGATGTGGTCGTTGATGCCGGCCACGCTGAAGCTGTCCACCGCGACCTTGCGCAAGTCGATGGGCGTGCCGCATACCTCCAGGCCGCCAGGGTGGCTCAGGGGGTTGTGCTTGAAAAAATCCAGCAGATCGCCGTGCAAGGCCGCAGGCAGGCGCGTGTTGTCGTTGTTCCAGTACAGGATGTCGAATGCCGGCGGTTCCTTGCCCAGCAGGTAATTGTTGATCCAGTAATTCCAGATCAGGTCGTTGGGGCGCATCCAGGCAAACACCTTGGCCATGTCGCGACCATCCAGCACGCCTTGCTGGTAGGAGCGGCGCTTGGCGGCCTCCAGGGTTTGCTCATCGGCGAATAGGGTTGCGGGGCTGTCGATCTGGCTGTCCAGCAGGCTTACCAGGTAACTGGCGCTGGAGATGCGCCGCAACTGGCGCTTGGCTTGCAGGTGGCCTTGCAGCGCGGCGATGGTCAGGCCCCCGGCGCAGGCGCCCATCAGGTTGACCTCGCGGGCGCCGGTGATGGCCCGGCACACGTTGAGCGCTTCTTCCAGCGCCGCCACGTAGGTGGACAGGCCCCATTCGCGATGCCGCACGTCCGGGTTACGCCAGCTGACCATAAAGGTCTGCAGGCCGTTTTTGAGCGCGTATTGCACAAAGCTGTTGGCCGGGCTCAGGTCGAAAATGTAGTACTTGTTGATTTGCGGCGGCACCACCAGCAGTGGCTTGGCGTACTGTTTTTCGCTCATGGGCTTGTATTGGATCAGCTCCAGCAGCTCATTGCGAAACACCACCGAACCGGGCGTGGTCGCCACGGTCTTGCCCACTTCGAAAGCGTGCTTGCTGACCTGGCGCGGCAAACCGTTGTTGTGCAGCAGGTCTTCGAACAAATTACTCACGCCACGCACTACGCTGTTGCCGCCGGAGTTGAGCAACTCCTTGATCGCCAGCGGGTTGAGCAGGGTGTTGGAAGGGGACACGGCATCGTTGAGCAGGGCGAAGGCGAACTGCGCGCGGGCGCGATCATCGTCACTGAGGGCGCTGTCATCGATCCACTGCCGTGTCTGTTTTTGCCAGCTCAGATAGGCTTGCAAGCTGCGGCGGTACAGCGGGTTGAGCTTCCAGGTGGGGTCGCTGAAGCGATGGTCCCTGGGGTTGGGTTCGTGCACGGTCTCACCCAGCAGCACGCGGCCCAGTTGGCCGCCCAGGGCCAGGGCGTGGCGGGCGGTGTGCACCGGGTTGCGCAGGCCATGCGCGGCCACGGTACGCAGGGTCGACAGCAAGTCCCGGCCACGCAGGCCGGTGATCGCATTTTGTGCGTTGATGAACGTAGCGGGGGTGGGCGCCGGGTTCGTCACGGGTCTTTCTCGCATGAGCCAACACTCCTTCGTCAAGACATCAAGCAGGCACGCCAATCCAGAACCATAGTCGGTTCCTGGCAAGTTGCGCGGTGGTGTGTTCCTTCACACCGCCGGTCGCGGATGTATCACGGCGCGTAGGCGCTCCTCTTCGAGAAACTTCATGATGATCGGCGCCACGGCTTCGGCCCGGGTGATCAGGAACAGGTGGCCGTCATCGATGATGTGCAACTGTGCATTGGGGATGCGCCAGGCGAGCAGGCGCATGTTGACCAGCGGGATCAGCGGGTCATCGTCGCCGGCCAGCACCAGGGTGGGCTGGCGGATCTTGTGCAGCCAATGAATGCTGGTCCAGCCCAACCCGGCAAACAACTGCCAGTAGTAACCCAGCTTGCCGGCCGAGCGCACTTTGCTGGCGTGTTCGGCGGCCAGTTTGGAATCACGGCGGAACGAGCCGCCATAAATCATCGGTGCAATGCGCACCACGTGGGACGGCTGGATATAACGCCTGGGGCTTGCCATCAGCCACAAAACCTTCGGTTTGCCCGGCACCATGAAGGCCCCGGCCGCCGTGGCCGCCAGGATCAATTTCTTGCAGCGCTCGGGATAGTCATAGGCAAATTGCTGGGCCAGCGCGCCGCCCCAGGACACGCCCACGGCGTTCACTTGGCCGTAGTCCAGGTAGTCGAGCATGCGCGCGGTGAGCTTGGCCAGGCCGGGGAAACGGTAGGGCCGGTTCGGCGTCGAGGAACCGCCCACGCCGGGCACGTCGAAGGCGATCACTTCCAGGTCCGGGTCCAGGGCCTGGACGAACGGAAACACCAGCTCAAGGTTGGCGCCGATGCCGTTGAAGATCAGCAGGGGCGTCAAGTGCGGCTTGCCCGGACGCACCGCCGTGCGGATGGTCTGGCCATCCAGGTCGATGGTACGGAAGATGAACGGTTGCGGCATGCTCAAGCCCTGTGAAATGGTGCTATTGGACTGTAGGAACTCGGTCAGTGTGGGAGCTGGCTTGCCTGCGATTGCATTCTGTCAGTCAGCGATTAGTTAGCAGGCCCATCGCTATCGCAGGCAAGCCAGCTCCCACATCTGATCTCATTTCAATTACAAAAAATGCCTAGCGTTCATGTACATAGGTACCCGGCGCCGCTTCGGCGGCGGCATAGGTTTTATTGCCTAATATCGTGGGGGCTTTTTTCAGTTTCCCCGCCCGTTCCGCCTGCCACACCTGCCAATGCAGCCACCACGAGTCGGTGTGCTTGGTCGCATTCTCCTGCCACTCCAGCGCACTGCCGGCCAGGCCCTCGCTGGTCTGGTAGCGCGCCTTGGGGTTGCCCGGCGGGTTGAGGATGCTCTGGATATGCCCGCTGCTGGACAGCACAAACTCGACTTTGCCGCCGAACAATTGCGCTGACTTGTAGCAGGACTGCCACGGCGTGATGTGGTCGTTGGTGCCGGCCAGGGAATAGATATCGGCGGTGACCTGCTTGAGGTCGATAGGCGTGCCGCACACTTCCAGAGCGTTGGGGCGTACCAGTGGGTTGTTCTTGAACAGTTCGATCAGGTCGCCATGGAACGCCGCCGGCAAGCGGGTGGTGTCGTTGTTCCAGAACAGGATGTCGAATACCGGCGGCTCGTTGCCCAGCAGGTAGTTGTTGACCCAATAGTTCCAGATCAGGTCGTTGGGGCGCATCCAGGCAAAGACCTTGGCCATGTCACGGCCTTCCAGCACGCCGGCCTGGTAAGAGTGGCGCTTGGCCGCTTCCAGGGTCTGTTCATCCACAAACAGCGCCACCTGGGTGTCCAGGGTGGTATCCAGCACGCTCACCAGCAGGGTCAGGGCGTTGACCTTCTTCTGCCCCAGCGCCGCGTAGTGGCCCAACAGCGCGGTGCAGGTGATGCCGCCGGAGCAGGCGCCGAGCATATTCACGTCTTTGCTGCCGGTAATCGCCGTGACCACCTCGACCGCTTCCTTCAGCGCCTCGATATAGGTGGACAGCCCCCATTCGCGCTGGGCCTTGGTGGGGTTGCGCCAACTGACGATAAAGGTCTGCTGGCCATTGCGCAGGCAGAAGCGCGCCAGGCTTTTATCCGGGCACAGGTCGAAGACGTAGAACTTGTTGATCTGCGGCGGCACCACCAGCAGCGGGCGTTCGTGTACCTGTTCGGTAATGGGCTTGTACTGGATCAGCTCCAGTACATCGTTGCGAAACACCACCGCGCCTTCGCTGGTGCCCAGGGTTTTGCCGACTTCGAAGGCGCCCATGTTGACCTGGCTGGGCATGCCGCCGTTATGCACCATGTCCTTGGCCAGGTGGGACAGGCCGTCGAGCAGGCTTTTGCCGCCGGTTTCAAAGAAGCGTTTGACCGCCGCCGGGTTGGCCGCGCTGTTGGTGGGGGCCATGGCTTCGGTCATCAGGTTGATCACGAAGTGGCCGCGGCTGATGTCTTGTGCCGACAGGTTGCTGTCGTCGATCCAGTCGTGAAGTTCCTTGCGCCACGCCAGGTAAGTCTGCAAATAACGTTTGTAGAGCGGGTTCTGGCTCCAGGCCGGGTCGTTGAAGCGACGGTCGTCGCCCTCGGGCACCAGTGCGGATTTGCCGAACATGACGTTCTTCAATTCGACGCCAAAGTGGGCGACGTGCTTGACGCTGTGCAACGGTTGCTTGATGGCTTGGGTCAGCACCATCTTGGCCGAGGCCAATAAATCCTTTTTGCGTAACGCGATGATCGGGTTCAACCCCAGGGTGTTTTCCGAGGCCTGGCGTTTCAAGTCATCGTTATTCTTGTTACTCATCTACGACGCTCCATTGTCCGAAAGACGAGTACCGGCGATTGCTGCGCACCCAATTTCGATACACGACACCAGCCTGGTACTGCGACTCGGGTGACCGTTGATACCGCATCGTCAAATGCAGGGAACTTGCCAGCTCCATTGGTTACCCGAGTTTATTTTTTTTCGCAAGCGGGCCAATCGTTGGCCACGCGACAGGGCATTCAAGCAGATGAAATTAGAAAATGCGCTCTAAACAGCAAGACCCTTGGGCTAGAGCATCAGCCGCACGACCGACTCACTCGGATCGCGGGTTTTTCCAGCGGCTTTGAGCTCGGCCAGGTAGTCGGCCCACAAAGCGTCCTGACGTACGGCCAACTGATAGAGGTAATCCCAGGTGAACAGTCCGCTGTCATGACCGTCGTCGAAGGTCAATTTCAGTGCGTACTGGCCGGCCGGTTCCAGCTTGATCAACCGGACGTTGAGCTTGCCGAATTGCAGGATGGGTTTGCCGTGGCCCTGGACCTCGGCGGAAGGCGAGTGCACCCGCAGGAATTCGGCGGGCAACTGATAGGTTTCATCCGGCCCGTAGGTCAGGCCGAGGGTGTTGGAGGTTTTATGCAGGTTTACAGCAGTCGGAAACTTGGCCATTGGGGATAATCCTGAAGGAACCGGCTTCAACCCTGTGGGAGCGGGCTTGCTCGCGAAAGCGGTGTGTCAGCCAGCACATCTGGTACTGATATACCGCTTTCGCGAGCAAGCCCGCTCCCACATTGAAGCAACGCGGTTTCGCGTTAAGGCTTACAGGATATAACGAGACAAGTCTTCGTTCTGCGCCAATTCGCCCAGGTGGCTGTTGACGTAATCAGCATCGATCTTGATCGCTTCGCCATTCTGCGCACCGGCCATGTCGCCGGCACTGAAGGACACTTCCTCCAGCAAGCGCTCAAGCAAGGTATGCAGGCGACGGGCACCGATGTTCTCGGTCTTCTCGTTGACCTGCCAGGCGATCTCCGCCAGGCGCTTGATACCGTCTGCCTGGAATTCGATACCCAGCCCTTCGGTTTTCAGCAACTCGCGGTACTGCTCGGTGAGCGAGGCATGCGGCTCGCTGAGGATGCGCTCGAAGTCGCCCGGCGTCAGCGCCTTGAGTTCCACCCGAATTGGCAGGCGGCCTTGCAGCTCGGGCACCAGGTCGCTGGGCTTGCTCAGGTGGAAGGCACCGGAGGCGATAAACAGGATGTGGTCAGTCTTGACCATGCCCAGCTTGGTGTTGACCGTGCAGCCCTCGATCAGCGGCAGCAAATCGCGCTGCACGCCTTCGCGGGACACATCCACGCCGCCGGAGTTGCCGCGCTTGGCCACTTTGTCGATCTCGTCGATAAACACGATGCCATGTTGCTCGACCGCTTCCAGGGCCTTGGCCTTGAGTTCTTCCTCATTGACCAGGCGCCCGGCTTCTTCGTCGCGCACCAGCTTGAGCGCGTCCTTGACCTTGAGCTTGCGGCTTTTCTTCTTGCCCTTGCCCATGTTGGCGAACAGGTTTTGCAACTGGCTGGTCATTTCTTCCATGCCAGGCGGGGCAGAGATATCCACGCCGGACACTTCGGCCACTTCGATCTCGATTTCCTTGTCATCCAACTGGCCTTCACGCAGGCGCTTGCGGAACAGCTGACGGGTGTTGGAATCCGACGAAGGTGCGGCATCTTCGTTGAAACCCATGCGTGCCGGTGGCAACAGGGCGTCGAGGATGCGCTCTTCAGCGGCGTCTTCGGCGCGGTGGCTGACCTTGGTCACTTCCTGTTCGCGCAGCATCTTCAGGGCGGCGTCAGCCAGGTCTCGAATGATCGACTCGACATCGCGGCCCACATAGCCGACTTCGGTGAACTTGGTCGCTTCGACCTTGATGAACGGTGCATTGGCCAGTTTGGCCAGGCGCCGGGCGATCTCGGTTTTACCGACGCCGGTAGGGCCGATCATCAGGATGTTCTTGGGCGTTACTTCAACGCGCAGTTCTTCCGGCAGTTGCATCCGGCGCCAGCGGTTACGCAGCGCAATGGCAACGGCGCGCTTGGCATCGTCCTGGCCGATGATATGGCGGTTGAGTTCATGGACGATTTCGCGGGGAGTCATGGACATAGTGTTTGGCGGCCTCAAGCCTGAATAAGCCCAGGGCTTATTCGGCGAGGTCCTGCTCCTCAATGGTCTGGTTGTGGTTGGTGAACACGCAGATATCGCCAGCGATACCCAAGGCGGTCTCGACGATTTCACGGGCCGACAGGTCGGTTTTCTTCAGCAGCGCGCTGGCCGCAGCCTGGGCGTAGCCGCCGCCGGAACCCATGGCGATCAGGCCATGCTCGGGTTCAACCACGTCGCCGTTGCCGGTGATGATCAGGGAAGCGTCTTTGTTCGCAACCGCGAGCATGGCCTCCAGGCGGCTGAGGGAGCGGTCGGTGCGCCATTCTTTGGCAAGTTCCACAGCGGCGCGCACCAGGTGGCCCTGGTGTTTCTCAAGCTGGCCTTCGAAACGCTCGAACAGGGTAAAGGCGTCGGCGGTTGCGCCTGCGAAGCCGGCAAGCACCTGGCCGTGGTACAGGCGGCGCACTTTCTTGGCGTTGCCTTTCATCACGGTGTTGCCCAGGGAAACCTGGCCGTCGCCGCCCATGACAACTTTGCCGTGGCGACGTACTGAAACGATGGTGGTCAAGGGGAGAGTCTCCACGCAGCGGGGCGAAAATGCCCTGATGGAAACTCATATGGGGGTGGCGAGGGGGATTTCAACCGTAGGAAGGCAGGGCGGACGAGTGGTGTTTATGGGTTCGACACTTACTTGAGCACGCTGCAAACCAAAGTGGGAGCTGGCTTGCCTGCGATAGCGGTGCGTCAGTCACTGAAACATTGACTGTCACACCGCTATCGCAGGCAAGCCAGCTCCCACATTAAAACCGGGTTGGCTGCTGGATCAGCGGCTCTGGCGTTGTTGTAACAACAGGTTGCTAAACCCGGCGCCGGCCAATTGTTTTTGCGCCACGGTCAGCTGTTCACGGTTGCTGAACGGCCCCACCAAGACGCGATACCAGGTCGCGTCCTTCACCGTGCCAGACTCAACCGATACCGACTGGCCCAACAGAATGATCTGTGCGCGTACACGGTCCGCATCCGCCTGTTTCGGGAACGAACCCGCTTGCAGGAAGAACTTGGTCACCGGCGCGGCCTTGGTGGCTGCCACTGGCGGTGCTGGTGGCGGCGTGATGCCGGCCAGCGCGGCCTGGGCGCGTGCGGTGTCGATTTTCGCCGCTTCTGCTGGGGTTACCGGCGTGGTCGGCACCTGTGGCGTCGGCAGGGTTTTTTCCGGCACGGCGTCAGGCGGCACGATCACTTCCGACTCCGGCAGCAGCGTGTAGAAGTCGTACTTGGGCTTTACCGGTGCAGTCGGGCTCGGCGCGGTCTTGTTGGCTTCGGCGATTTTCGTGGCCTTTTGCTGCTCCTGTTTGACGCGCTTGACGTCATCGCCCTGGCCGGGCTCCAGCTTCATCAGAAACACGATAAATGCGCCGACCGTAAGGCCGATGGCCATCCACAGCCAACCCGGAATCGGTTGCTTCGCCGGGGCCTGGTAGCGGCTGGCGCCGCGCTTGGGTGCAGGTTTTTTCTTGGCAGCCAACTTACATACGCTCCAGAGTTTCCAGGCCCAAGAGTTCCAGGCCTTGCTTGAGGGTGCGTCCAGCCAATGCGGCAAGGCGCAGGCGACTTTGTTTCTGGGCTTCGTCGTCGGCGGTCAGGATCGGGCAGTTCTCGTAGAAGCTGGAGAACAGACCGGCCACTTCGTACAAATAGGTGCACAGGATGTGCGGCGTGCCTTTTTCGCCAACGCTGTTGAGCACTTCGCCAAATTGCGCGAGCTTGGCCGCCAGTTCCTGTTCATGGGCGGCGTCCAGCGCAATCTGGCCTTGGACTTCGCTGAAGTCTTTGCCCAGTTTGCGGAATACCCCGGCCACGCGAGTGTAGGCGTACAGCAGGTACGGTGCGGTGTTGCCTTCGAAGTTGAGCATCAGGTCGAAGTTGAAGCTGTAGTCGCTGGTGCGGTGCTTGGACAGGTCGGCGTATTTCACCGCGCCAATGCCCACCACGCGGGCGATGTTGCGCAGGTCGGCCTCGGCCAGCTCCGGGTTCTTTTCCTTCACCAGGTTGTAGGCACGTTCCTGGGCTTCGGTCAGCAGGTCGATCAGCTTCACGGTGCCGCCGTCACGGGTCTTGAATGGGCGGCCATCGGCGCCGTTCATGGTGCCAAAGCCCATGTGCTCCATGTGCATCGGGTGGGTGACGAAACCGGCGCGCCGCGCCACTTCGAACACCTGCTGGAAGTGCAGGGCCTGGCGCTGGTCGACGAAGTACAGCGCACGGTCAGCCTTGAGCACGCCACTGCGGTAACGCACGGCGGCCAGGTCAGTGGTGGCGTAGAGGTAGCCGCCATCGGCCTTGACGATGATCACCGGCAGCGGCTCGCCGTCGGCGGTCTTGAATTCTTCGAGGAACACGCACTGGGCGCCGTTGCTCTCGACCAGCAGGCCCTTGGCCTTGAGGTCGTTGACCACGTTGATCAGGTCGTCGTTATAGGCGCTTTCGCCCATCACGTCGGCCATGGTCAGTTTCACGTTGAGCAGCTCGTAGATTTCCTGGCAGTGAGACAGGGAAATCTCACGGAAGCGGTTCCACAGCGCCAGGCACTCTTGGTCGCCGGCCTGTAGTTTGACCACCAGGCCACGGGCGCGGTCCGCGAACTCTTCAGACTCGTCGAACCGCTTTTTGGCGGCACGGTAGAAGTTTTCCAGGTCGGCCAGTTCGTTGCTGGTGATCGGGTTTTCTTGCAGGTAGGCCATCAGCATGCCGAACTGGGTACCCCAGTCGCCCACGTGGTTCTGGCGGATCACGGTGTCGCCGAGAAACTCCAACACCCGTGCCACGCCGTCGCCAATGATGGTGGAGCGCAGGTGGCCCACGTGCATTTCCTTGGCCAGGTTCGGCGCCGACAGGTCAATGACCACGCGCTGGCTGTCGCCGGCCTTGCGTGCACCGATGCGGGCATCGGCCAGGGCGGCATCCAGGCGCGACGCCAGGGCCTGGGTGTTCTGGAAGAAGTTGATAAAGCCTGGGCCTGCGATTTCGGCCTTGGTGACACTGGCGTCAGCCGGCAGGGCTGCGATGATTTTTTCGGCCAGGTCGCGCGGCTTCATGCCGGCCGGCTTGGACAGCATCATCGCGATGTTGCTGGCGAAGTCGCCGTGGGTCTTGTCGCGGGTGTTCTCCACCTGGATCGCCGGCGACAGGCCTTCAGGCAACACACCTTCGTTGACGAGTTGGGTGAGGGCTTGTTGGATCAGCTGGCGAATGGTGTCTTTCATGGTGTTCTCTTTCGACCGCAAGCGGCGGCGCGCGATGCGCAGGTGGAAAAACTGGGCATTATCCGTGGCGAGGGCGGGCTTGCCAACCGTTCAGACTATATGGCGGACCTGCGGGCCTCTTCGCGGGCAAGCCCGCTCCCACATTTAAGGGTATTCACATTTCATAATGTGGGAGCTGGCTTGCCTGCGATGACGTAATTACCCTCAATACAAATCTACCGGGTCTACATCCAACGACCATCGCACCTGCCGACCGCTGGGCAGTTGCTCCAGCTCAAGCATCCAGCGACTTAATAGCCGATGCAGCGGTGCGCGGGAGGTTGCCTGCAAGAGTAGCTGAGCCCGATAACGTCCGGCGCGTCGCTCCATGGGCGCTGGCACCGGGCCGAGTAATTCGATGCCACTGAGGGCCAGTTCGCCCAATAAACGTTCGGCGGCGCTGCAGGCCTCATCAAGAAAGCCTTCGGCCTGCCCGGGTTTGTGGGCTTCGGCACGCAGCAGCGCCAGGTGTGCAAAGGGCGGCAGGCCGGCGGCGCGGCGTTCGCTCAAGGCTTGCTCGGCGAAGGCAAAGTAGCCTTGTTCCGTCAGTTGAATCAGCAGCGGGTGGTCGGCCAGGTGCGTCTGGATAATCACCCGGCCTGGCTCTTCGGCCCGCCCGGCGCGCCCTGCTACCTGCACGATCAACTGCGCCATGCGCTCGCTGGCGCGAAAATCGCCGGAAAACAGCCCACCGTCGGCATCCAGGATCGACACCAGGGTCACCCGTGGGAAGTGATGCCCTTTGGCGAGCATTTGCGTGCCCACCAGAATGCACGGTTGGCCCTTATGGATGGTGGTGAACAGTTGGTTCATAGCGTCCTTGCGCGACGTGCTGTCGCGGTCGACCCGCAGCACCGGGTAGTCCGGGAACAGAATGCCCAGGCGTTCTTCGGCGCGCTCGGTGCCGGCGCCCACGGGCCGCAGGTCCACCTTGCCGCACTGTGGGCAATGGCGCGGTACCCGTTCCACATGGCCGCAGTGATGGCAGCGCAACTCGCCGTGGCGCTGGTGCACGGTCATGCGCGCATCGCAGCGCTCGCAGCCAGACATCCAGCCGCAGTCATGGCACAGCAGCGTGGGGGCAAAGCCGCGGCGGTTGAGAAACACCAATACCTGCTGGCCGGCGGCGAGGGTTTGGCCGATAGCCTGTTGCATCGGGCCGGAAATGCCGCTGTCCAGCGGGCGGCTTTTCACGTCCAGGCGCAGGAAGCGCGGTTGTTTGGCGCCGCCAGCGCGCTCGTTCAAGCGCAGCAGCCCGTAACGGCCGGTGTAGGCGTTATGCAGGCTTTCCAGGGAAGGCGTGGCCGAGCCCAGCACAATCGGGATGTCTTCCTGGCGTGCGCGCACCAGCGCCAGGTCGCGGGCGTGGTAGCGCAAACCTTCCTGCTGTTTATAGGAGCCGTCGTGCTCCTCGTCGACGATGATCAGCCCGGGGTTTTTCATCGGCGTGAACAGCGCCGAGCGCGTGCCGATAATAATGTCGGCCTCGCCGTCCCGCGCCGCCAGCCACGACTCCAGGCGTTCACGGTCATTGACCGCCGAGTGCACCAGGGCGATACGGGCATTGAAGCGTTGCTCGAAACGCGCCACGGTCTGCGGGCCCAGGTTGATCTCCGGGATCAGCACCAGTGCCTGCTTGCCGGCCTGCAGGGTCTCGCGGATCAGTTGCAAATAGACTTCGGTCTTGCCACTGCCGGTGACACCGGCCAACAGGAACGCGTGGAAACTGTCGAAACCGGCGCGAATCGCCTCATACGCGGCGCGTTGCTCGGGGTTCAGCGGCAACTCCGGTTGGGCCAGCCAGTGTTCGTGGCGCGGGTCCGGGGCGTGCTTGCGGATTTCCACCTGCACCAGGCCCTTGGCCAGCAGCAGGTCGAGGCTGTCTTTGCTCAGCATCAGCTTGCTTAATAGCTGGTGGGCCACGCCGTGGGGATGCTGCGCCAAGGTGGCCAGGGCCTCACGCTGGCGCGGGGCGCGGGCGATGCGCGGGTCATCGAGGCGTGCGCCGGGCACCATCGACCAGAAACGCTCCTGGCGCGCTTCGGCCAGTTCGCCCTGGCGCAGCAGCACAGGCAGCGCCCAGCTCAAGGTATCGCCCAGGCTGTGTTGGTAATACTGCGCGGTCCACAGGCACAGCTTGAACAGTGCGGGCGGCAGCGGCGGCGTGGCGTCGAGCAAGGCAATCGCCGGCTTGAGCTTTTCGGCAGGCACTTCGCTGTGGTCGGCGACTTCCACCAGAATACCGATCAGTTCCCTGCGCCCGAATGGCACGCGCACACGCATGCCCGGTTGCAACTGCGCACGCGACACGCCGGGCGGGGCCCGGTAATCGAACAGGCGGCGCAGGGGCGAGGGCAGGGCTAGGCGCAAAATGGCGTCGGGCACGCGAGGAGTCTCATCTATTAAGGCAAGCGGTGGCGCAGGGGCGCGAGCCTAGCAGACCGGGGGTGTCCCGTCTTCAGTACTGGAACCGGATGTTGTGGGAGCTGGCTTGCCCCAATCGCCTACCGTAGGAGCGGGCTTGCTCGCGAAAAACGTCAACGATAACGCGTGCTTCCTGAATCAACGCGGCGTCTGTGAGGTTTTCGCGAGCAAGCTCGCTCCTACAAAAAGCCCTTGACTGACTGGCATTGGAGCAAGCCCGGCTCCCACATAGATGGCGCAGTGCCAGGGTTTTCTGATGAAAGGTGTTTTTTGGCCATTGCCGTCGCTTGCGCGATTAAAAAGGTCTGGTAGAATCCGCGGCCTAATTACGTGCGGTATTCGACAATAGTGTCGAGTGGCGGCACGCTAGCCTGAGGAAGTGCCATGAAAGCCGATATCCATCCAGCGTACGAAACCATCGTAGTTACCTGCAGCTGCGGCAACAAGTTCGAAACTCGTTCGAACCTGTGCAAGCCACTGGGTACTGACGTATGCAACGAGTGCCACCCGTTCTACACCGGTAAGCAGAAAACTCTGGACACCGGCGGCCGCGTACAGCGCTTCGCAGATCGCTTTGGTGCTTTCGGCAAGAAGCCTGCTACTCCAGCAGAGTAAGGTTCAAGAGCCTTATGGGCTTTTACCCGCTGTTGAAAAAGGCGTCCCTTGTGGGCGCCTTTTTTGTGCCTGGGATTTGGCTGGCGACCGCTCAGGCCCAAGCATTCTGCCCCGCCCCGGCGGCCATCGCCCGGGTCGAGGTGCAGCGTGTGGTGGATGGCGACACGGTGCGGCTCAAGGATGGTCGCAGCGTACGCATGATCGGCTTCAATGCACCGGAAACCGGCAAGAAGGGTCGCCCTGACGAGCCATTTGCCGTCGCCGCGCGCCAGCGCCTGCAGGCGTTGGTCAAGGCCAGTGATGGGCGTGTCGGCCTGGTGCCGGGGCGTGAGGCCAAAGACCATTACGGGCGCACCCTGGCTCACCTCTACGGCGCCAATGGCGAGAACCTGGAGGCGCAACTGCTGGCCGAGGGCCTGGGGTACCAGGTGGGTGTGGCGCCGAATGTGGACCTGGTTGCCTGCCAGCAGGCAGCCGAAAACAGCGCCCGCCAGGCACGGCTCGGTTTGTGGCGCCAATCGCCGGTGCAAAGCGTGGCCAATCTCAAGCGCTCCGGGTTTGCCCTGGTGGCTGGTCGGGTCAGCAAGGTTGAGCGCAATCGCGGCGGAATCTGGATTGAACTGCAGGGTTCACTGGTATTACGCATTGCGCCCGAATTGATCAGCCAATTCGATACGGCCATGCTCAATGGTTTGCAAGGCCGCACCCTGGAGGCGCGTGGCTGGGTGCAGGATCGCGCCCGCCGTGGCAGCCTGAAAAAAGGCCAAGCACGCTGGTTGTTGCCAATAACCGACCCCGGCATGCTGAAATCGACGCTTTGAATAAAAAATTGTAGACATTTTTTATTTCGATTGTGAACAGTTGAGCCCTTGTATCCCGTGGCTCTTGGCCAAAAGTCGTAGCCCAGGGCCCTTGACACCTGTGACTGCCCAGTCTTGTAGGGACTTTACGACACGCGTATCCTCGGCGGTCCGTCGACCAACAGTAAAAGCGGAATGCCGATATGTCTGATTTGAAAACTGCCGCTCTCGAATACCATGCCAATCCTCGTCCAGGAAAGCTGAGTGTAGAGCTCACCAAAGCCACTGCCACTGCCCGCGACCTGTCGCTGGCCTACAGCCCTGGTGTTGCCGAACCCGTACGTGAAATCGCCCGTGACAAAGAGCTGGCGTACAAGTACACCGGCAAAGGCAACCTGGTTGCAGTGATTTCCGATGGCACCGCGATTCTGGGCCTGGGTAACCTCGGCCCATTGGCTTCCAAGCCAGTCATGGAAGGTAAGGGCGTGCTGTTCAAGCGCTTTGCCGGCATCGACGTGTTCGACATCGAAGTCGACTCCGAAAGCCCGCAGGCGTTCATCGACACCGTCAAGCGCATTTCCATCACGTTCGGTGGCATCAACCTGGAAGACATCAAGGCACCTGAGTGCTTCGAGATCGAAAAGGCCCTGATCGAGCAGTGCGACATTCCGGTATTCCACGATGACCAGCACGGCACCGCGATCGTTACCGCAGCCGGCATGATCAACGCCCTGGAAATTGCTGGCAAAACCCTGAGCGAGGCGAAAATCGTCTGCCTGGGCGCCGGTGCCGCGGCCATTTCCTGCATGAAGCTGATCATCAGCATGGGCGCCAAGCTGGAAAACATCTACATGGTCGACAGCAAGGGCGTGATCCAGTCCGAGCGTACCGACCTGAACCAGTACAAGGCGATGTTTGCCCACCCGTCCTCCAAGCGCACCCTGGCTGACGCCCTCGACGGTGCCGACGTGTTCGTTGGCCTGTCCGGCCCGAACCTGCTGAGCGCTGAAGGCCTCAAATCCATGGCGCCGAACCCTATCGTGTTCGCCTGCTCCAACCCGGACCCGGAAATCGCGCCTGAGCTGGCCCACGCCACCCGCAGCGACGTGATCATGGCCACCGGCCGTTCGGACTACCCGAACCAGGTCAACAACGTATTGGGCTTCCCATTCATCTTCCGTGGTGCCCTGGACGTTCGCGCCAAGCGCATCAACGAAGAAATGAAAGTGGCTGCTGCCAACGCCCTGCGTGAACTGGCCAAGCTGCCGGTACCTCAGGACGTGTGCGACGCCTACGGTGGCGCCAAGCTGGAATTCGGTCGTGAGTACATCATTCCCAAACCAATGGACAAGCGCCTGATCACCCTGATCTCCGATGCCGTGGCCAAGGCCGCTATCGAGACCGGTGTGGCCACCCTGCCGTATCCGAAGAACTACCCGCTGCAAAGCGTGGATGATGTGTTCAACGGCTAAGCTGTTGTAGCGCACCAACAAAAAGCCCCGGCTCGAATGAGTCGGGGCTTTTTTGTGGCTGACAAACCCGTTAGAACAAATCGATCGGTGCGCCTTCATCCGCCGGCAGCGGGCTGCCCGGCACTACGCCGTTGCCCAGTTCGTTGACCGACGGTGGCGTGTCTTCGCTCTTGAACAGTTCGAAGTACGCATTCGGCGTGCTCGGCGAAGCCGCGCGGCCACTGATCGGGTCGATGCGCAGGCTGAGGATGCCTTCTGGCTCTGGCTGGGTGTGCAGCGGCTTGTCCTTGAGCGCTGCGCCCATGTAGCTCATCCAGATCGGCAGGGCGACGGTGCCACCAAACTCGCGGCGACCCAGGCTTTCAGGCTGGTCATAGCCGGTCCACACGGTGGTCACGTAGTCGCCGTTGTAGCCGGAGAACCACGCGTCCTTGGACTCGTTGGTGGTACCGGTCTTGCCAGCGATATCCGCACGGCCCAGGGCCAGTGCGCGGCGGCCGGTGCCCTTCTTGATCACGTCTTGCAGGATGCTGTTGAGGATGTAGGTAGTGCGGCCGTCCACGATGCGCTCGGCAACCGCTGGCGCTTGCGGTTCGGCCGGTGCGCTGGCGTTTGCGGCCGCTGGCGTGCCTGGCGTCGGCTCGATGGTGATACCGCCGTTGGTCGGTGCCGCAAGCCCGTCGGTGGCGGCCACGCCATTGACCACATCGCCGGGTACTCGTGGCGGGTTGGCGGTGAACAGGGTGTCGCCATTGCGGCTTTCGATCTTGTCGATCAGGTACGGCGCGATCTTGTAGCCGCCATTGGCAAAGGTGCTCCAGCCGGTGGCGATTTCCATCGGCGTAAGGGTCGCGGTACCCAGGGCCAGGGACAGGTTCGGTGGCAGGTCCGACTTGGCGAAGCCAAAGCGCGTCATGTAGTCGATGGTCTTGCCTACGCCCATCGCCTGCAGCAGGCGGATCGACACCAGGTTGCGCGACTTGTACAGCGCCTCGCGGATACGGATCGGGCCGAGGAAGGTGTTGGTGTCATTCTTCGGGCGCCAGACCTTATCCAGGTATTCATCGACAAACACGATGGGCGCGTCGTTCACCAGGCTGGCAGCGGTGTAGCCGTTGTCCAGCGCGGCACTGTAGACGAATGGCTTGAAGCTGGAGCCCGGCTGGCGCTTGGCCTGGGTAGCGCGGTTGTAGTTGCTCTGCTCGAAGGCAAAGCCGCCGACCAGCGCGCGAATTGCACCGTTCTGCGGGTCCAGGGACACCAGGGCGCCCTGGGCGAGCGGCACCTGGCTGAATTTGAGGCTGTCATCCTTCTGGCGTTGCACGCGGATCAAGTCACCCACCTGGGCCACGTCGGAGGGCTGCTTGGGCATCGGGCCCATGCTGTTGGTGTTCAGGAACGGACGCGCCCACTTCATGCTGTCCCAGGCTACATGGGCTTCGCCAGAGCGGGTCAGCACTTGAATGCCGTCTTTCGATACCTGGGTAACGATGGCCGGGTCCAGGCCGCTGATCGAACGCTGTTTGCCCAATTCGGTGGTCCAGGCACTCAGGGTCTTGCCCGGCAGGCGCGACTCGGGGCCGCGGTAGCCGTGACGCTGGTCATAGGTGATCAGGCCTTCATGTACCGAATGGTTGGCGATTTCCTGCAAGTTGCTCGGCACCGTCGTGGTAACGCGGAAACCTTCGGTGTAGGCCTCGCTGCCATAACGGCCCACCATCTCGGCGCGGGCCATTTCGGCTATATAGGGTGCATTCACTTCCGGCGTCGGCACGTGATAGCTGGCGTTCAGCGGCTCGGCCACGGCGCTTTCATAAGCGGCCTGGTCGATCTTGCCCAGCTTGTACATGCGGCCCAGGATCCAGTCGCGGCGTTCTTTGCTGCGCGCCGGGTTGGCCAGCGGGTTGAAGCGCGACGGTGCCTTGGGCAGGCCGGCAATCATGGCCATCTGCGCCAGGCTGGCGTCACGAATCGACTTGCCGTAGTAAACCTGGGACGCGGCCTCGATGCCGTAAGCGCGGTTGCCCAAATAGATCTTGTTGACGTACAGCTCGAGGATTTCATCCTTGGTTAGCTGGCGTTCGATCTGCAGTGCCAGGAGGATTTCAGTGGCCTTGCGGGAAAAGCTGCGCTCGCTGGTAAGGAAGAAGTTCTTCGCCACCTGCATGGTGATGGTGCTGCCGCCGGATTGAATGTGTCCGCTTTTTACCAATTGCGTGGCTGCACGCACCAGGCTGCTGGGGTCTACGCCGTAGTGGTTGGCGAAATTATCGTCTTCGGCAGACAGCAAAGCGCTGATGAAATTGGGCGGAATGTCGGCAAAACGGATCGGTGTGCGGCGCATTTCGCCGAACTCCGCGATCAGTTTTTCATCGCTGCTGTAGACCCGCAAAGGAATCTGCAACTGGATACTTCTGAGGGCCTCTACGGAGGGCAAACCCGGACTAAGGTAGAGGTAGGCCCCGCTGAATACGAGCAGCAGCCCGCAGACGATGGCGACAATGGAGTACCCGAAAAACTTCAGCAGACGAATCAAGGCTTTTGGATTTCCAGAGAAAAGAAAGAGTTACGCGTCGGGGCATACATGGCAAACGATGGATCGACCCGGGCAGCAGATAAAAAGCGGGAAAAAACGCTGGGCATTAAAGCATTTTTCGGCTTGGGGCGTCATTCGCGAGCCTTGAACAAGCCGACCGAATGCAAGGTGCCTGGCAGCAATCAGGCGAGATGACAGCTGGTATGACAGGGAAAGTTTTGGGGAGTTTTATGGGAAAGGGATTTTTCAGGCGAAAAGTCGACACGGTGTTGGGGGTCGATATCAATGACAGCGGTATCAAGCTGATCGAACTGGGCCGTTCATCCGGCGGTTTCAGCGTCCAGGGCTATGTCACGCAAGTGCTGCCACCCCACGCGGTGGTCGACGGCACCCTGCTGGACCTGGAGTGTGTGGGCCTCGTGCTGCAACAGGCACTGTCGCGCCTGGGGTCCTCTGCCCGCTACGCCGCCGTGGCGGTTGCAGGCCCGTCGGTGATTACCCGGCTGATTGACATGGACGCCGGCCTCAGCGACGAGGAAATGGCCTGGAAGATCCAGATGGAGGCTGACCAGTTCATCCCTTATCCATTGGATGAAGTGGCCATCGACTTTCAGGTTCAAGGGCCATCGGTTCAAGGCCCGCAGTGGGTAGAGGTGATGCTGGCGGCGTGCCTGCGCGAGCAGGTCGAAGCGCGCGAGGCGGTTTTGGCCATGGCGGGGCTGGTGCCGCGAGTGGTCGATGTAGAAGGGTTTGCATTGCAGCGCGCTAGCCTTCAGGATTTTGCCAGCTTCACGCCGGGTCATAGAGTCGATGGTGCACAATGGGCCTTGGATGCCCAAGGGATGGGAGTGGCTTGCGGGCTGGCCCTGAGGAGTTTCGCTGGATGACACGAATCAATCTTTTGCCTTGGCGCCAGGCCCTGGCGCAGCGCAGGCGCAAATACCTGTTGGTGCTATTGCTGGCCTTCGCCTGCGTGGCGCTCGCGGCACTGTGGTTGGCTGATCAAGTGATCGACCAGGCGATAGACCGGCAGGTAAGCCGCAACAGCCGCCTGGAAGAGCACATCGCCACCCAGGACTCGCGCATCAAGACCATCGACGATCTGCAGGAGCGAAGCCAGCAACTGGCCGAACGCATGAAGGTGGTGCAGGACCTGCACGATGCCCGCTCTTCCGGGGCCCGATTGTTCGAGCAATTGGCTCGCTCGGTGCCTGAAGGTGTCCATCTGCATGAGGTGGTTGCGAACGGCGACACCATCAGCATCCGCGGCACAGCTGAAAGCAACCAAGATATCGCCCGTTTGATGCAGCAGCTCAAGCCAGCTCAGGGCTCCAGTTCGACCCGTCTGCAGCGCGTGCAGGCCGAAGGAGCGCGCGGCGAAAGTGAATTCCAGCTGATGGTGCGCCAGGGGGAATCCAGCGAGGCGCAACCATGAGCCTGCCCTGGCTCGATTTTTCCACGCTCTCTGACAACGCTGCTAAATGGTCCCTGCCGGGCAAGGTGCTGCTTGGCTGTGCGCTGGCCGGCCTGGTGCTGGCGATAGGCGAGGTTTCGCATGGGGGGCCGCAGCGGGAGCGATTGCACGGGCTTGAGGCACGGGAGCAGGCGCTGCAGCAGCAACTCACAGAAAAGACCGGCTTGGCCGCCAGCCTTGAGCTGCGCACCCAGCAGGTGCGGAGTATGGAAGACAAGGTTGCCAGCCTTCTCGGGCAATTGCCCGGCGAGTCCGAGGTGCCTGCCGTGCTGGAAGACCTCGCCCGGCTGGAGGCTGCCCATGGGGTGTGGGTCGAAGGCATCAGTGTGCTGGATGAAATACCTCGCCAGCTTTATATCGAACAACCCATGCAGATAAGCGCCTCCGGGGCTTACCACGACCTGGCGACGTTTGTCAGTGCCTTGGGTGGGTTGCCTCGGGTGGTCACCGTGCAGGACGTTACGCTTGGGCATCAGGGCGCCTTGCTGCGTCTGGACATGCTCGCCAAGACCTATCGTAGCCCCCTGCAAAACGGCAAGGCCCGTCAGGTACTCGACCCCGGGCCGCTATTTATCTACGAGCCCTCGTCCCTGCGCGACCCGTTCAAGCCGCCTGCCCTGCAGGCAGCCCATGTGCCTGGCCGGCCCGCTCTTGCACCGGATTTCACCCGGCCACGGGGGCTGTTGGAGGGTATGCGCCTGGAACAGTTCGAAATGGTCGGCACGCTGTCCAGGGGTATGCAGGCTTTCGCCTTGCTGCGCGCTGGAGCCAGGGTGTATCGACTGGCGGTGGGTGATTACCTGGGGCCGGATCATGGCCAGGTCACGGCCATCCAAGATGCGGCTGTCGAGCTGGTGGAGCTGTTTCCCGATGGACAGGGCGCCTGGTTGCAACGCCCGCGAACCCTTGTGCTGAACGTCAACTCATAACGGAATCAAACAATGAAAAGGACCTTCTCGTCCTTCGGTGTGGCGCTATGGATAGCGTTCACGGCACCGATGGCTGCTGCTGTGCCCAATCGCCTGGACCTGATCCAACTGCCGCCGCCCGACGGGGCCTCGTCGGTCAGCTATACAGGCGCCAAACTGACTCTGAACTTCCAGGACATCGACCTGCGCGCGGTATTGCAGCAAATCGCCGATGTCGCCGGGCTCAACCTGGTGACCAGTGATGAGGTGCAGGGCTCGATCACTCTGCGGCTCAAGGATGTGCCCTGGGACCAGGCGCTGGACCTGGTGCTGCAAACCAAGGGCTTGGACAAGCGGGTCAAGGCGGGCGTGTTGCTGGTGGCGCCCGCCGATGAGTTGGCCGCTCGCGAGCTGTTGATGCTGGAGTCGCGCAAGCAGATGGCTGAGCTCGCGCCCTTGCGGCGGGAGCTGCTGCAGGTCAATTACGCCAAGGCCGCCGACCTGGCCAAGCTGTTTCAGTCGGTGACCGGCTTTGAGGGCGCCACCGATGAGCGCGGTTCGGTGGCGGTGGATGACCGCACCAACAACATCATCGCCTACCAGACTGGCGAGCGGCTCGAAGAACTGCGGCGCATCGTGGCGCAGTTGGATATCCCGGTACGCCAGGTCATGATCGAAGCGCGGATTGTGGAGGCCAATGTCGACTACGACAAAAGCCTGGGTGTGCGCTGGGGCGGGCGGCTCACCCGTGGCGGCGGCGGTGTTGGTGGTATTGCCAAGCCGCAGGCAGACGGCGCCGAGCCGCCGCAAAACCTGCCCAGTTCACCCTTTGTCGACTTGGGGTCGCTGGCCGGAACCTCGGGCCTGGGGATCGCCTACATCACCGACAACCTGTTGCTGGACCTTGAGCTGACCGCCATGGAAAAAACCGGCAACGGTGAAATCGTCTCGCAACCCAAGGTCGTCACCTCCGACAAAGAGACTGCACGCATCCTCAAAGGCACCGAGATTCCTTACCAGGAATCCACCTCCCAGGGCGCCACCTCGGTGTCGTTCAAAGAGGCTTCGCTGTCGCTGGAGGTGACGCCGCAAATCACCCCCGACGACCATGTGATCATGGCGGTCAAGGTCACCAAGGATGAGCCCGACTACCTGAACCGCCTCAATGACGTGCCGCCGATCAAGAAAAACGAGGTCAACGCCAAGGTTCTGGTCAGGGATGGCGAGACCATCGTCATTGGCGGGGTTTTCTCCAATACCCAAAGCAAAGTGGTAGATAAAGTGCCATTTTTGGGCGATGTGCCGTATCTTGGCCGCCTTTTCCGGCGCGATGTGCTGGCGGAGAAAAAATCCGAGCTGCTGGTATTCCTGACTCCGCGTATCATGAATAACCAGGCGATTGCTGTGAGTCGTTGATTCTGTGCGAAATTTGATTCTTGTAGGGCCGATGGGGGCTGGAAAAAGCACCATCGGCCGTTTGCTGGCCAAAGAGCTGCGCCTGCCGTTCAAAGATTCCGACAAGGAAATTGAATTGCGCACGGGTGCCAATATCCCATGGATCTTCGATAAAGAAGGCGAGCTGGGCTTTCGTGACCGCGAGCAGGCGATGATTGCCGAGCTGTGCGGCTGCGATGGCGTGGTATTGGCGACTGGCGGTGGCGCCGTCATGCGCGATGAAAACCGTCGGGCGCTGCATGCTGGTGGTCGCGTGGTGTATTTGCACGCATCGGTCGAACAGCAGGTGGGCCGTACCGCCCGTGATCGCAATCGCCCGTTGCTGCGCACCGCTGACCCGGCCAAAACCCTGCGGGACCTGCTGGCGCTGCGCGATCCGCTGTATCGGGAAATCGCCGATCTGGTGGTAGAAACCGATGAGCGGCCACCTCGGATGGTCGTACTCGACATCCTTGAGCGCCTGCAACGGTTGCCACCCCGTTAAAGCCTGGCCCGAAATGCGCTATTCTCGGCGGCGCGCCATCACCTTGTAAGGTATGGCGTAGAGCCACTAGGCGGTGTCGAGATATCGACAGTGCCGGTCGTCACTCCATCTTCAACGCGGGGACACATGCAGACACTTAAGGTCGATCTAGGCGAGCGCAGCTACCCGATCCACATTGGCGCAGGTCTGTTGGACCAGCCCGAACTGCTTGCGCCGCATATTGCCGGCCGGCAGGTGGCGATCATCTCCAACGAAACGGTCGCGCCGCTGTATCTTGAGCGTTTGAGCCGTAGCCTGGCGGCGTACTCGGTGATCTCCGTGGTGTTGCCTGACGGCGAAGCCCACAAAAACTGGGAAACCCTGCAACTGATCTTTGATGGCCTGCTGACCGCGCGCCATGACCGTCGAACCACCGTGGTCGCCCTGGGCGGCGGTGTGATTGGCGATATGGCCGGTTTTGCTGCGGCCTGCTACCAGCGCGGCGTGGACTTTATCCAGGTGCCGACCACCTTGCTGTCCCAGGTCGACTCGTCGGTGGGCGGCAAGACCGGTATCAACCACCCGCTGGGCAAGAACATGGTCGGCGCGTTCTATCAGCCCCAAGCTGTGCTGATCGACACCGCTACCCTCAACACCTTGCCGCCGCGCGAGTTGTCGGCGGGCCTGGCGGAAGTCATCAAGTACGGGCTGATCTGCGATGAGCCGTTCCTGACCTGGCTGGAAGAGCACATGGACGCCTTGCGCGGCCTCGACCAGGTGGCGCTCACCGAAGCGATTTCCCGCTCCTGCGCGGCCAAGGCGCTGGTGGTCAACGCCGACGAGCGCGAGTCCGGCGTGCGGGCCACGCTGAACCTGGGCCACACCTTCGGCCATGCGATCGAAACGCACATGGGCTATGGTGTGTGGTTGCATGGGGAAGCCGTAGCGGCTGGCACGGTGATGGCATTGGACATGTCGCAGCGCCTGGGCTGGATCAGCGCCCAAGAGCGTGATCGCGGTATCCGCCTGTTCCAGCGCGCCGGTTTGCCGGTTGTTCCGCCTGCGGAGATGACCGAGGCGGATTTCCTTGAACATATGGCGATAGACAAGAAAGTGATCGACGGTCGACTTCGACTGGTACTGCTGCGCCACATGGGCGAAGCCGTGGTGACCGACGATTATCCAAAAGAGATTCTACAGGCCACGCTGGGAGCGGATTACCGCGCCCTGGCCCAGCTCAAAGGTTAATAAGACCCGATGACTAGTTTGCATGCCGACGAGGCGTTCCTCGGCCATTACCACTTGAGCCACGACCCCTTCGCTCCACGGGTGCCGGGTTTCAAATTCTTCCCCGCCCAGCGCAAGCCGGTGCTTGGGCAGTTGCATCACCTCGCGCGCTACAGCCAGCTGCTGCTGGTGGTCACCGGCCCTCTGGGCAGCGGCAAGACCTTGCTGCGCCAGGCGCTGGTGGCCAGCACCAACAAGCAATCGGTGCAGAGCGTGGTGGTATCAGCCCGCGGTGCCGGTGATGCGGCCGGCGTACTGCACCAGGTGGCGCAGGCGTTGGACGTCTCCAATGCCGAGCCGAACGCGATTCTCAAGCAGGTGGTGCAGCTGGGCCTCACCGGCCAGGAAGTCTACCTGCTGGTAGACGACGCCGAGCAGCTCGACGAGTCCGCCCTCGAAGCACTGCTGGCGCTGGCGGCGGGTACGCCGGAAGGTCGCCCGCATGTGTTCCTGTTCGGTGAGTCGTCGTTGATCGCCGATCTGGAGCAGATCAGTGGTGAGCAGGAGCTGTTTCACGTCATCGAGTTGCAGCCGTACGAAGAGGAAGAAACCCGCGAATACCTGGCACAACGCCTTGAAGGCGCCGGGGCGGGTATCGAACTTTTCACCGCTGCGCAGATCTCTGATATTCACGAAAGCTCCGATGGCTGGCCTGGAAACATCAACCAGGTTGCCCGCGATGCCATGATCGAAGCCATGATTGCCAGCCGCTCTGCGGTCAAGCGTCCAAAGATGGGGTTCACTATGCCTAAGAAGCACGTATTGGCTATTTCCGCCGTTGTCGTGGTCGCTGTTGCCGCCGCCTGGTTGATCCCGGGCCGCAACAAAGCACCGACAACCACCGGCGCGCCAACCGAACAGGCGCAGTTGCCACTGGGCAAACCCACGCCAAACGTCGAATTTGCCAACTCCGGCCAACCGACCAACCTGCCGATGGTCGGCCAACCTGTGATGCGCGGCCCTCTGGCCGAAGAAGCCGGTGGCATCTCCGAAGGCGACGACGGTGTGCCGGTGGAAGGCTCCAGCGCTACGCCGCCGACCGTGACCACCACCGCGCCACCTGCAGGCGTACCGGCCGGTGTGCCAGCGACGCCGGTTGCTCCGGTCGCCAAGCCTGCTCCGACGCCGGCGCCGACTGTTGCTACCGCCAAGCCTGCTCCGGTGACCAAGCCTGTTGCACCGGCGCCAGCCGCCAAACCAGCCCCGGCTGCCAAGCCTGCGGAAAAACCAGCCGCCACCGTTGCCAAGGCCGGCGCTGCTGGCAGCAGCTGGTACAGCAGCCAGCCTACCGGCAACTATGTGGTACAGATCCTCGGCACCAGCTCCGAAGCCAACGCCCAGGCGTTCGTCAAAGAGCAGGGCGGCCAGTACCGTTATTTCAAGAAAGTGCTCAACGGCAAGCCTCTCTACGTGATCACCTACGGCAGCTTCCCAAGCCGCGCCGCAGCCGATTCTGCCATCAAAGCCTTGCCAGCGAAGGTTCAGGCTGGTAAACCTTGGCCTCGCACTGTTGCCAGCGTTCAACAAGAACTGGCAGCAACTCGCTGAAGATCCGGCGGCCTTACCCAGGCCGCCCTCCCGGCACCTCAAAAAAATCCGCAAGTGCGTGCTGCCCTTACAGGCCGCGCGCTTTGTGGTGTCTGCGCCACAGTAGCTTTTGAGTCGTAGCGGTCAGAATTAAAAAAGTTTTGACTAGCACAGCATATCGCTTTAAACCTTTCATAAATGCGACATAGATTTGCGACATTTCGTCGCTAAATTTGTGAGCGTCTGTGTCGGTGTGTACAATGACCTCCCTTTTGCCCCCGCTAAGCCGGCGTACGTTCGGCGTGGAAGGTAACCGGTTGAATTGAAAAGAAATTTGCCTCGGTAAAAGAGGCAGCCTGGTGAGAAAGTGTCTATGAAAGCAGGTCTGTACCAACCCGATGAATTCAAGGATAACTGCGGTTTCGGCCTGATAGCCCACATGCAGGGCGAGCCCAGTCATACCCTTTTGCAAACGGCCATCGAGGCCCTGACCTGCATGACCCACCGCGGTGGGATCAACGCCGACGGCAAGACCGGTGACGGCTGTGGCTTGCTGATTCAAAAGCCCGACCAGTTCCTGCGCGCTGTCGCCCAAGAGCAATTTGCGGTCGAACTGCCCAAGCAGTACGCCGTGGGCATGGTGTTTTTCAACCAGGACCCGGTAAAGGCCCAAGCCGCTCGCGAGAACATGAACCGCGAGATCGCCGCCGCCGGCCTGCACATCGTCGGCTGGCGCAAAGTGCCCATCGACACCAGCGTGCTCGGCCGCCTGGCCCTGGAGCGCCTGCCGCAGATCGAACAAGTGTTCATCGCAGGCGATGGCCTGAGCGACCAAGACATGGCGATCAAGCTGTTCACGTCCCGTCGTCGTTCGTCGGTGCTCAACGCCGCCGACACCGACCACTACATCTGCAGCTTTTCCCACAAGACCATCATTTATAAAGGCCTGATGATGCCGGCGGACCTCACCGCCTTCTATCCAGACCTGAGCGATGAGCGCCTGCAAACCGCGATCTGCGTGTTCCACCAGCGCTTCTCCACGAACACCCTGCCGAAATGGCCGCTGGCCCAGCCATTCCGCTTCCTCGCCCACAACGGCGAGATCAACACCATCACCGGCAACCGCAACTGGGCCCAGGCTCGTCGCACCAAGTTCGCCAACGATTTGATGGACCTGGAAGAGCTCGGCCCGCTGGTCAACCGCGTGGGTTCCGACTCCTCCAGCATGGACAACATGCTCGAGCTGATGGTTACCGGCGGCATCGACCTGTTCCGTGGCGTGCGCATGATCATTCCGCCTGCGTGGCAGAACGTCGAGACCATGGACCCGGACCTGCGTGCGTTCTACGAGTACAACTCGATGCACATGGAGCCGTGGGACGGCCCGGCCGGCGTGGTCATGACCGACGGCCGCTACGCGGTGTGCCTGCTCGACCGTAACGGCCTGCGCCCGGCGCGTTGGGTGACCACCACCAACGGTTTCATCACCCTCGCTTCGGAAATCGGCGTGTGGGACTACAAGCCGGAAGACGTGATCGCCAAAGGCCGTGTCGGCCCTGGCCAGATCCTGGCCGTGGACACCGAAACCGGGCAGATCCTCGACACCGACGCCATCGACAACCGTTTGAAGTCGCGTCACCCGTACAAGCAATGGCTGCGCAAGAACGCCCTGCGCATCCAGGCGACCATGGAAGACAACGACCACGGTTCGGCTTTCTACGACGTCGACCAGCTCAAGCAATACATGAAGATGTACCAGGTCACGTTCGAAGAGCGCGACCAGGTGCTGCGCCCGCTTGGTGAGCAAGGCTACGAGGCCGTCGGCTCCATGGGCGATGACACGCCAATGGCCGTGCTGTCCCAGCGCGTGCGCACGCCGTACGACTATTTCCGCCAGCAGTTCGCCCAGGTGACCAACCCACCGATCGACCCGCTGCGTGAAGCCATCGTGATGTCCCTGGAAGTGTGCCTCGGCGCCGAGCGCAACATCTTCCAGGAATCGCCTGAGCATGCCTCGCGCGTGATCCTCAGCTCGCCGGTCGTTTCCCCGGCCAAATGGCGTTCGCTGATGACCCTGGAGCGTCCAGGCTTCGACCGCCAGATCATCGACCTGAACTACGACGAGAGCCTGGGCCTTGAAGCCGCGGTGCGTAACGTTGCTGACCAGGCTGAAGAGGCCGTGCGCGCCGGTCGTACCCAGATCGTACTGACCGACCGCCACATTGCGCCTGGCAAGTTGCCGATCCACGCGTCCCTGGCGACCGGTGCGGTGCACCACCGCTTGACCGAAAAAGGCCTGCGTTGCGACTCCAACATCCTCGTGGAAACCGCCACCGCCCGCGACCCGCATCACTTTGCGGTGCTGATCGGTTTCGGCGCCTCGGCGGTGTACCCGTTCCTCGCGTACGAAGTGCTGGGTGACCTGATCCGTACCGGTGAAGTGCTGGGCGACCTCTACGAGGTGTTCAAGAACTACCGCAAGGGCATCACCAAGGGCCTGCTGAAGATCCTGTCGAAGATGGGTATCTCCACCGTCACCTCGTACCGTGGCGCGCAGTTGTTCGAAGCCATCGGCTTGTCCGAAGAAGTCTGCGAGCTGAGTTTCCGTGGCGTACCGAGCCGCATCAAGGGTGCGCGTTTCGTCGACATCGAAGCCGAGCAGAAAGCCCTGGCGGCCGAAGCGTGGAGCGCGCGCAAGCCGATCCAGCAAGGTGGCCTGCTCAAGTTCGTGCACGGTGGCGAATACCACGCCTACAACCCGGACGTGGTCAACACCCTGCAAGCCGCTGTGCAACAGGGCGACTACGCCAAGTTCAAGGAATACACGAGCCTGGTGGATAACCGCCCGGTGTCGATGATCCGTGACCTGTTCAAGGTGAAAACCCTGGACACGCCGATGGACATCAGCCAGGTCGAGCCGCTGGAGTCGATCCTCAAGCGCTTTGACTCCGCTGGTATTTCCCTGGGCGCCTTGTCGCCGGAAGCTCACGAGGCCCTGGCCGAAGCCATGAACCGCCTGGGTGCGCGTTCCAACTCCGGCGAAGGCGGCGAAGACCCGGCGCGCTACGGCACGCTCAAAAGCTCGAAGATCAAGCAGGTGGCCACCGGCCGTTTCGGTGTGACTCCGGAGTATCTGGTCAACGCCGAAGTGCTGCAGATCAAGGTGGCCCAAGGCGCCAAGCCGGGTGAGGGCGGGCAACTGCCAGGCGGCAAAGTCAACGGCCTGATCGCCAAGCTGCGTTACGCCGTACCGGGCGTGACCCTGATTTCGCCACCGCCGCACCACGACATCTACTCGATTGAAGACTTGTCGCAGCTGATCTTCGACCTCAAACAAGTCAACCCGCAGGCCCTGGTCTCGGTGAAGCTGGTGGCAGAAGCCGGCGTCGGCACCATCGCAGCCGGTGTGGCCAAGGCCTATGCCGACCTGATCACCATCTCCGGCTACGACGGTGGCACCGGCGCTTCGCCGCTGACCTCGATCAAGTACGCTGGCGCACCCTGGGAGCTCGGCCTGGCCGAAACCCACCAGACCCTGCGCGGTAACGACCTGCGCGGCAAGGTGCGGGTACAGACCGACGGTGGCCTGAAAACCGGCCTCGACGTGATCAAGGCCGCAATCCTCGGCGCCGAGAGCTTCGGTTTCGGCACCGCGCCGATGATCGCCCTGGGCTGCAAATACCTGCGCATTTGCCACCTGAACAACTGCGCCACCGGCGTGGCGACTCAGAACGAAAAACTGCGCAAGGATCACTACATCGGCACCGTCGACATGGTGGTGAATTTCTTCACCTACGTCGCCGAAGAGACCCGTGAGTGGCTGGCCAAGCTGGGTGTACGCTCGCTGGAAGAGCTGATCGGTCGCACCGACCTGCTGGACATCCTCGAAGGCCAGACCGCCAAGCAACAGCATCTGGACCTCACGCCGCTGTTGGGCAGCGATCACATCCCGGCAGACAAGCCACAGTTCTGCCAAGTGGACCGCAACCCACCGTTCGACAAAGGCCTGCTGGCCGAGAAAATGGTCGAAATGGCCGGCTCCTCGATCAACGACGCCAGCGGTGGCGAATTTGCCCTGGATATCTGCAACTGCGACCGTTCCATCGGCGCACGCATCTCCGGCGAAATCGCGCGCAAGCACGGCAACCAGGGCATGGCGAAAGCGCCGATTACCTTCCGCTTCAAGGGCACTGCGGGCCAGAGCTTCGGCGTGTGGAACGCCGGTGGCCTGCACATGTACCTGGAAGGCGACGCCAACGACTACGTGGGCAAGGGCATGACCGGCGGCAAGCTGGTCATCGTCCCGCCGGCTGGCAGCGTGTACAAGACCCAGGACAGTGCCATCATCGGCAACACCTGCTTGTACGGCGCCACCGGTGGCAAGCTGTTTGCCGCAGGTACTGCCGGTGAGCGTTTCGCCGTGCGTAACTCCGGTGCCCACACCGTGGTGGAAGGCACTGGCGATCACTGCTGCGAGTACATGACCGGAGGCTTTGTCGCAGTACTGGGCAAGACCGGTTACAACTTCGGTTCGGGCATGACCGGCGGTTTCGCCTACGTGCTCGACCAGGACAACACCTTCGTCGACAAGGTCAACCACGAGTTGGTCGAGATCCAGCGCATCAGCGGCGAAGCCATGGAATCCTACCGGAACCACTTGCAGCACGTGCTGGACGAGTACGTCGAGGAAACCGGCAGCGAATGGGGTCGCAACCTCGCCGAAAACCTCGATGATTACCTGCGTCGTTTCTGGCTGGTCAAGCCCAAGGCTGCCAACCTGAAATCGTTGCTTTCCAGCATCCGTGCCAACCCGCAGTGATATGCGTCTGAACAGTTTGATGAGGTTTTAACATGGCTGAACGTCTGAATAACGACTTCCAGTTCATCGATGTCGGGCGCAAAGATCCGAAGAAGAAACTGTTGCGTCAACGCAAGAAAGAGTTCGTGGAGATCTACGAACCCTTCAAACCCCAACACTCGGCCGACCAGGCCCACCGCTGCCTGGGGTGCGGTAACCCGTATTGCGAATGGAAGTGCCCGGTGCACAACTTCATTCCCAACTGGCTCAAACTGGTGGCCGAGGGCAACATCCTCGCCGCCGCCGAGTTGTCGCACCAGACCAACACCCTGCCGGAAGTCTGCGGCCGGGTGTGCCCGCAAGACCGCTTGTGTGAAGGGGCCTGCACCCTCAACGACGGTTTCGGCGCGGTAACCATCGGCTCGGTGGAGAAGTACATCACCGATACGGCGTTCGCCATGGGCTGGCGCCCGGACATGTCCAAGGTCAAGCCGACTGGCAAGCGCGTCGCGATCATCGGCGCAGGCCCGGCGGGCCTTGGGTGTGCTGACGTGTTGGTGCGTGGCGGCGTGACCCCGGTGGTGTTCGACAAGAACCCGGAAATCGGTGGCCTGCTGACCTTCGGTATCCCCGAGTTCAAGCTGGAAAAAACCGTACTGAGCCACCGTCGTGAAGTGTTCACCGGCATGGGTATCGAGTTCCGCCTCAATACCGAAATCGGCAAAGACATCACCATGGAGCAACTGCTCGCCGAATACGATGCGGTGTTCATGGGCATGGGCACCTACACCTACATGAAGGGCGGCTTTGCCGGTGAGGACTTGCCGGGCGTGTATGACGCGCTCGACTTCCTGATCGCCAACGTCAACCGCAACCTGGGCTTTGAAAAGTCGCCGGAAGATTTCGTCGACATGAAGGGCAAAAAGGTCGTGGTGCTGGGCGGTGGTGACACCGCGATGGACTGCAACCGCACGTCGATCCGCCAAGGCGCCAAGTCGGTGACCTGTGCTTATCGCCGTGACGAAGCCAACATGCCCGGCTCGCGCAAAGAGGTGAAGAACGCCAAGGAAGAAGGCGTGAAATTCCTCTACAACCGCCAGCCGATCGCTATTGTCGGTGAAGACCGTGTGGAAGGTGTGAAGGTGGTCGAGACCCGTCTCGGCGAACCGGATGCCCGTGGGCGTCGCAGCCCCGAGCCGATCCCAGGTTCCGAAGAGATCATCCCGGCCGACGCCGTGGTCATCGCCTTCGGCTTCCGCCCAAGCCCGGCGCCGTGGTTTGAGCAGTTCGAAATCCAGACCGACAGCCAGGGCCGCGTTGTAGCCCCGGAACAAGGCCAGTACAAGCACCAGACCAGCAACCCGAAGATCTTCGCCGGTGGCGACATGGTGCGCGGGTCTGACCTGGTGGTCACCGCGATCTTCGAAGGCCGTAACGCCGCCGAAGGCATCCTGGACTACCTGCAAGTCTGATCCCGATCCCCAGTTGAAATGGGGATCAAAAATGTGGGAGCGGGCTTGCTCGCGAATGCGGTATATCAGTCACCAGATGTTTCGACTGGGCCACCGATTTCGCGAGCAAGCCCGCTCCCACATTTGTTTTGCGTTCTGTTCATGTCCGCGACAAATTGACCCGATAGACAAAAGGCACGGTGCATTCCGTGCCTTTTGCGTCGCGCTCTGAGAAAATGCCCGCACTTTTTTTGCGGATGCCGACATGACTGCCCTCAAGAACGACCGTTTCCTTCGTGCCCTGCTCAAGCAACCCGTAGACGTCACCCCGGTGTGGATGATGCGTCAAGCGGGTCGCTACCTGCCGGAATACCGCGCCAGTCGCGCCAATGCGGGCGATTTCATGAGCCTGTGCATGAACCCGGAGTTCGCCTGCGAAGTCACGATGCAGCCGCTGGACCGCTACCCACAACTGGACGCGGCCATCCTCTTCTCCGATATCCTCACCATCCCCGACGCCATGGGCCAAGGCCTGTACTTCGAAACCGGCGAAGGCCCGCGTTTCAAGAAGGTCGTCAGCACCCTGGCCGATATCGAAGCCCTGCCGATCCCTGATCCACACAAAGACCTGGGCTACGTGATGGACGCTGTCAGCACCATCCGCCGCGAGCTCAACGGCCGCGTGCCGCTGATCGGCTTTTCTGGCAGCCCATGGACCCTGGCCACCTACATGGTCGAAGGCGGCTCGTCGAAAGACTTCCGCAAGACCAAGGCCATGCTCTACGACAACCCGCAAGCCATGCACCTGTTGCTGGACAAGCTGGCGCAGTCGGTCACCTCCTACCTCAACGGCCAGATCATGGCGGGCGCCCAAGCGGTACAGATTTTCGACACCTGGGGCGGCAACCTGTCGGCGGCGGCGTACCAGGAATTCTCCCTGGCCTACATGCGCAAGATCGTCAGCGGCCTGATCCGTGAACACGAAGGCCGCAAGGTGCCGGTGATCATGTTCACCAAGGGCGGCGGCCTGTGGCTGGAAAGCATCGCCGACGCGGGCGCCGATGCACTGGGCCTGGACTGGACCTGTGACCTCGGCGAAGCGCGCCGTCGCGTCGGCAACCAGGTGGCCCTGCAAGGCAACATGGACCCGACCGTGCTGTACGCCAAGCCAGAAGCGATCCGTGCCGAAGTCGGGCGCATCCTGGCCAGCTACGGCAAAGGCAGTGGCCACGTGTTCAACCTTGGCCATGGCATCACCCCGGAAGTGAACCCGGAGCACGCGGGTGCGTTCTTGCGCGCAGTGCACGAACTGTCGGCGCAGTATCACGAATGACGAAAAAGCCCGGCTTGAAGCCGGGCTTTTTCATGGGTAAACACAAAACAAATGTGGGAGCGGGCTTGCCCGCGAATGCGCAGTGTCAGTCGACAAATTCGTCACTAGACCACCGCATTCGCGAGCAAGCCCGCTCCCACATAAAGCCAATCGCGTCAGGTCTGCATATTTCCCAGTGGCGGCAACTTCGCCAGCTTCAACGCCACCAGCAACGCGCCAATCAGCAGCGCGACGATAAATCCGCCAATCCCGTTCCACCCGGCAAAGTGCCAGAAGAACCCGCCCGCCGTCCCGGCAATGCTCGACCCCACGTAGTAGCAGAACAGGTACAGCGACGACGCCTGCCCCTTGGCTTTCACTGCGCGGCGGCCGATCCAGCTGCTGGCGACCGAGTGGGCGCCGAAGAAGCCGAAGGTGAACACCAGCATGCCTGGCACCACCAACCACAGCGGGGTGAACAGCGTCAGGGCCATGCCGGCGAGCATCAGCACGATGGTGGCCCACAGCACCCGACGGCGGCCGAGGCGGTCGGCCAGGGAGCCGATCTTGGCCGAGCTGTAGATGCCCGACAGGTACACCACTGACAACAGGCCCACCACCGCCTGGCTCAGCTCATAGGGTGAGGCCAGCAGGCGATAGCCGATGTAGTTGAACATCGTCACGAAGGCGCCCATCAGCAGGAAGGCTTCAAGGAACAGCCACGGTAGGCCGGCGTCCTTGAAGTGCATGACGAAGCCGTCCACCAGGCTGCGCGGCTTGAGGCTGCTGGCGCGGAAGTTGCGCGATTCGGGGAGGATCTTCCAGAACACCGTGGCTGCGATCAACGCCAGAGCGCCGATGATCAGCATTGCGGTGTGCCAGCTGACAAAATCGATCAACACGCCGATGATCAGGCGCCCGCTCATGCCGCCAATCGCGTTGCCGCCGATATACAGGCCCATGGCCAGGCCGATGTGCTGCGGGTGGATCTCTTCGCTGAGGTAGGTCATGGCCACGGCGGCGAGGCCGCTCAAGGACAGGCCCACCAGCGCGCGCATCAGCAGGATGCCCTCCCAGCTCGGCATCAAGCCGCTGGCGATGGTGGCCAGCGCCGCACAGAACAACGCGGCAACCATCACCGGCTTGCGCCCCAGCCTGTCGGAGATCGGCCCGGTGATCAGCAGGCCGCAGGCGAGCATTGCCGTCGCAACGGAAAGAATCAGGCTGCTTTGCGCGGCATTGATAGAGAACTCGTGGGACAGCGCCGGCATCATCGGCTGCACGCAATACAGCAAGGCAAACGTGGCGAAGCCGCCGGAGAACAGCGCCAGCACCGTGCGCATGAACATCGGCGTGCCCTTTTCGATGTACGCGTCGTTGAGCTGCGCCACCACCTCATCGAGGGCTGAGGGCGGGGTGTGTTGGGCAAGTGGAGCAACAGCAGGATTCACGGGGGACCTCGGGGAGGAAAGTCTGCCAGGACTGACAATACGAAAAAGAATATAGCTGGCTAATGATTCTTTCCAATATATTGTTCGACCTGTTTGATAGGTTTTACGACCTAATGAGGTGTGCATGGAATTACGTCACCTGCGGTACTTCATCGCCGTCGCTGAAGAACTGCACTTTGGCCGCGCCGCGCAGGTGTTGGGCATCTCGCAGCCGCCCCTGAGCCAGCAGATCCAGGCACTGGAGCAAGAGGTGGGGGCGCGGTTATTTGAGCGTACCAATCGTCGGGTCGAGCTGAGCGAGGCCGGGCGCTTGTTCTTGCAAGAGGCACGGCTGGTGCTGGCCCAAGTCGACAAGGCGGCAGATGTGGCGCGGCGTGCGCAGTTGGGCGAGCTGGGTGAGTTGAAGATCGGCTTCACCTCGTCTGCGCCGTTCAACGCCAGCATTCCCCAGGCGATCTTTGCCTTCCGCCAGGCATTTCCGGCAGTGCATCTGAACCTGCAAGAAATGAGCAGCACCCAAGTGGCCGAGTCGCTGGTGGATGAGTCGATTCAGGTGGGGCTGATGCGGCCTTTGCCCTTGCCCGACTCACTGAACGTGATCGAGTTGATGCGCGAGCCATTAGTCGCGGTACTGAGCGCCGGCCATCCTTTGGCCCAAGGCAGCGAGCGCGGCTTGCACCTGGAGCAATTGGCCGAGGAGCCTTTTGTGTTCTTCCCGCGCAGTTACGGCAGCGGCCTGTACGCACAATTGCTCAACCTGGCCCGCGATGCCGGGTTCAGCCCGCACTTTGCCCAAGAGGCAGGGGAAGCAATGACCATCATTGGGCTGGTGGCGGCGGGGTTGGGGGTGTCGGTGCTGCCGGCGTCCTACCAACGCATCCGCATTGATGGCGTGGTCTATCGCACCTTGCTCGACCCGCAGGCGGTGACGGCGGTGTGGCTGGTGCAGCGCAAGGGCGCGCAAACACCGATGGCGAAGGGGTTTGTGGAGTTGTTGACGCGTAAGGCCGCTCAATAACCTGTGGCGAGGGAGCAAGCTCCCTCGCCACAAGGGGGTCAGTTTTGGGGTGAAGTATTTGCTTGATTCACGCTGTAAGTACGCAACCCCGCCAAAATATCCCGATCCAGCATGCTCACCCAACGGTTGTAGTTGCGATGGATCTTGCCGTCCTTGTAGCCCAGGTCGCGGCTGTCGCGGTAGGTGATGGCGTAGCTGTTGCGGGTGTAGCGGATGTCGATGGCGGCGAAGAACTGGCCGCGTACGGTGATCTCGGCCTGCACCAGTCGCGGGCTCAGGCGTTGTACCGTCCACTCGCGTTTTTGCAGGGCGGCGACGATCACCTGTTTCATTTTTTCCTCGCTGACCAAGCTCGTGGCCGGCAACTCGTGCTGGGTGTTGAGCACCGGTTTGCTGGTGCAGCCAGCCGTGGTCAGCAGGGCCAGGGTGATCAGGGTAGCGCGTAGCAGGGAAGACATTCCGTTTTCTCCAGTCGATTAAAAAGTCAGCTCCAGCGGCGGAAGATCAACGAGGTGTTGACGCCGCCGAAGGCAAAGTTGTTGTTCATCACGTAGTCGTTGTGCATCTGGCGAAAGCCACCTTGCAGGTAGTCCAGCTCGCCGCATTGCGGGTCGACCGCGTCCAGGTTGAAGGTATGCACGTACTGGTCGCGGTTCATCATCTCGATGCTGAACCACGACTCCAACGCCCCGCACGCACCCAGGGTGTGCCCCAGGAAACTCTTCTGCGAACTGATCGGCATGCGGCTGCCAAACAGGCTGCTGGTGGCCAGGGTTTCGGCGATGTCGCCCTGATCGGTAGCCGTGCCATGGCCGTTCACGTAGCCGATGGCGGACGGTTCAAGACCTGCGTCTTCCAGGGCCAGCTCCATGGCGCGGCGCATGGTTTTCTGTTCCGGGCGGGTGGTGTGCTGGCCGTCGGCGTTGCTGCCGAAGCCAACCAGTTCAGCGTGAATATGCGCGCCTCGCGCCAACGCGTGCTCCAACTCTTCGAGCACCAACATGCCGCCACCTTCACCGATCACCAGGCCATCGCGGCCGCTGTCGTAGGGGCGCGGGCTGGTTTGCGGCGCATCGTTTTTCAGGCTGGTGGCGTACAACGCATCGAACACCATGGCTTCGGTGGGGCACAGCTCTTCCGCGCCGCCTGCGAGCATCAACGGCAGGCGCCCGAACTTGATCGCCTCATAGGCGTAGCCAATGCCCTGGCTGCCGCTGGTGCAGGCGCTGGAGGTGGGAATCAGCCGGCCCGTGAGGCCAAAGAAGATGCTGATATTCGCTGCCGTGGTGTGGGGCATCATGCGCACATAGGAGTTGGCATTGAGCCCCTCGGCCACCGAGTTGAGCAGCATATTGCCGAACGCCTTGATCTCATCGGTGCTGCCGGTGGACGAACCACAGGCCACGCCCATGCGCCCGTCCTTGATCGACTCGTCACCCAGCAGGCCGGCGTCCCGCAAGGCCTGCTCCGCCGCCCACACGGCCAGGCGCGAGACGCGGCCCATGCTGCGCAGCTGCTTGCGCGTCCAGTGAGCGGGCACGACGAAATCGTCGATAGGGCCGGCCAGGCGCGTATTCAATTCGGTGAAACGGTCCCACTCATCCATGCGCCGGATGCCGCTGCGGTTGGCGCGAAAGTTGGCGGCGATGGTGTCCCAGTCGCTGCCCAGGGAGGTCACGCCGGCCATGCCGGTAACGACAACGCGCTTCATCAGCACAGGCCCCCGTTCACGGCCAGCACCTGGCGCGTGATATAGCCGGCTTCGGCGGACATCAGGAAATTCACTGCGCCAGCGACTTCTTCCGGCGTGCCCATGCGTTGGGCCGGGATCATTTTCATCAGTTCTTCTACCGGCACGTTTTCATCCAGCATCGCGGTGTCGATCAGGCCCGGCGCCACGCAGTTGACGGTGATCTTGCGCTTGCCCAGCTCGATGGCCAGCGCCTTGGCTGCGCCGATCAAGCCGGCTTTGGACGCGCTGTAGTTGACCTGGCCGCGGTTGCCGATCAAGCCGGACACCGAGGTGATGCACACGATACGCCCGGCGGCGCGGCGCCGAATCATCGGCATCATCACCGGGTGCAGCACGTTGTAGAAACCATCCAGGTTGGTGCGCATCACCACATCCCAATCGTCTTCCGACAGAGCAGGAAAGGCGCCGTCGCGGGTCAGGCCGGCATTGAGCACCACACCGTAATAGGCGCCATGCTGCTCCACATCGGCCTCAAGGATCTCTTTGCACGCAGCGCGATCCGCCACGTCGAACTGCAGCACCCGCGCCTTGCGCCCCAGGGCTTGGACCTCGAGCTGTACCGCGTCGGCTTCGGCACGGCCGCTGCGGCAATGCAGCACGATGTCATGGCCGGCCTGGGCCAGGCGCAGGGCAATGGCGCGGCCGATGCCACGGCTGGAGCCGGTGACCAGTACGGATTCAGTCATGGCGTTTCGTCCTTCGATTCAGCTAAATAGTTGGCCGCCTGGGGCGGTCGAAATACGTTCAAGCGCGCGCTGGCCTGGATGCCTTCGCCGGTGAGGTGGCATTCGAACACACCCATGCCGTTGTCGTCTTCCAGGGAGCGCAGGCCGTGGATGTTCAGTTCGGCGCCGGCCGCAAAGTGCTCCACGTTGCACTCGAACTTACGCGTGCCCAACAGGAAACCCAGCTCCACGGCCTTGCCTTGCTGGCGTGCATGGCAACCGGCATAGGCGGCGACGCTTTGCGCCATCAGCTCGATGCCGACCCAGGCCGGCAGGCTGCCGTCCGCACGGTTGAACAGGCCACCGGGCTTGACGGTGACGCGGGTGTGGATCTGCTCTTCATCGAACGACAGCACCTGGTCGATCAGGATCATGTCGCCCGCATGGGGCAGCAGTTCGGCAAGTGGCCAATCGATCATGGGGCCTCTGCGATTATCAGGCTGACATTGTTACCGCCGAAGGCAAACGAGTTGCTCATCAGGCAGGGCTTTTTCAGGGTATCGCCGCTGCGCACCCATTGCAGCGCGGGCAGCGCCGGGTCGGGGTGCCCGTCCCATACGTGGGGTGGCAGCAGGCGATGGGTCAGGCTCAGCCAGCAGAACGCGGCTTCCAGGGCCCCGGCCGCGCCGAGGGTGTGGCCGGTCATGGGCTTGGTCGATGAGCAAGCGACGCCGCCGGGAAACAGACTGGCGACGGCCAGGCTTTCCATGGCGTCGTTGTGTTGGGTCGCGGTGCCGTGCAGGTTCAGGTAGCCGATCTGCTCGGACGAAAGTTTTGCACTGGCCAGGGCCTTGCGCATGGCCAGCACCGCGCCCTTGCCGCTGGGCTCGGGCGCGGAGATATGGTGTGCGTCGCAACTGGCACCGCTGCCCAGCAGGGCAACCGGTGCCGGTTCTCGGCTCATCAGGAACAGCACCGCCGCTTCACCGATATTGATGCCGTTGCGGTTCACCGAGAACGGATTGCAGCGCTCGGCAGACACCGCCTCCAGCGCGGTAAACCCGTTCAGCGTCAGCTTGCACAGGCTGTCCACGCCGCCGCAGATCACCGCATCGCACACCCCCAGGTCCAACAGGCGCTGGGCACTCATCAACGCACGGGCGCTGGAGGTGCAGGCGGTGGAAATCACATAGGCCGGGCCGCTCACGTTCAGCCAGTCGGCGAGGAAGTTGGCCGGGGCGCTGAGTTCCTGTTGCTGGTAATCGTAGTCCGCGGGGAACTGCGTGTTTTGCAGGTAATGGGCAATGCCACGGCTGGCTTCGTCGATACCCGAGGTGCTGGTGCCGAGCACAACCCCGACCCGACCAGGACCGTAGGCTTGAATCGCCTGACGGATCTGATCTTCAATCTGCAACGCCGCTTCCAGCAGCAGCTGGTTATTGCGACTGCTTTGCTGGGCCAGTTCCGAGGGCAGGCTCGCCAGTTCACCGTGTACGGCGGCCACCGGCACTGCGCGCTCCGGCACCCAGCCGCTTTCGGCGCGCATGCCCGAACAGTCGCCGGCAAACAGGTTGCGGCTGACTTGCGCCTGGCCACGGCCAAGGGCGCAGATCACGCCTAGGGCATTGAGGTAGGCCGTCATCGGCTCACACCCAGCGGGCTGATGCGATAACTCAATGGCGGGTCGGCCATGTTCACGCTGAACACCTCGGAAGACTGATAGACGATCTGCCAGTGGCCCGGCAGCGTGCGCGTCAGGTCCATGGCCTGGGCCGTGGGATACAACGCCGGTACGTCACCGGGCGCGGTGAGGGCAAACAGCAGCGCGGCAAACAGCGTGCGCGACTGGGGGTTGGGCGGCAGCAAGCCGTCTGCCTGCCACTGCCCATCGAGGCGTTTTTGCCGGGCCAGGGGAATGCCCAGCGGGTCCATCATCGACCAGCGAAGCGCTTGGCCTTCGCGCTGGATCACCAGCAGCCAGTCCTGGCTCTGGCCGTCCGCCAGGCGCTGCACATGCAGTTGCATCGGCAAGGCCAGGGCCGGGATTGTTTCCGGCAACGGTGCCTGGCTGGCGCAGGCGCCGAGCAGCAGCAGGCAACTTATCAACAGCAGGCGCATCATGGGGCCGCATTCTCCACAGGTTTACGCGCTACGCAGTTGACCAGGGTTTCCTCGCGCTGGCCCACCGGCGGCGCCTTGCGCAGGCCCCAGCGCTCCAGCAGGCCGAAGTCACTGGAGCGGCTCCACCACAAGTAAGGGTACGAAATGTTCTGTGCGCCGAACTCAAAGCCCTGCTCGCGCAGCATCTGCAAGTACTCTTCGGCGCTCTTTTGCACATGCATCGGGTGGCGGAACAACCAGCGAATCACCCAGGTGTCGATGTAGGCTTCGGTGGATTCGGCAAACAGCAGATAGCCGCCCGGCTTGAGCACCCGATAGAACTCCTTGAGTGCGCGATGTTGCTCCACCAGATGGTGGAAGGTCTGGTGGCAGAACAGGATATCGACACTGGCATCCGGCACGTTGAGGTTCGCGCAGTCGCTGCCGATCAGCTCGACGTCCAGCCCCAGGCGCGCGGCTTCTTCGCGGCTCAGTGCCAGGCTGTGGGGGTCGGCATCCAGGCCGATCAGGCGCGAAGGTGCAAACACCTGATGCAGTAACTGGAAGGATTTGCCCTGGCCGCAACCGGCATCCAACAACACCGGCGCCACCGGTAGCGGCTCGCTGAACAGGCTGCGCAGGTCATTGATCGCCACGCGCAACACGTGATGCTGCCAGGTATGGCTGCGCAGGAACCAGAAACCGAACTTGGTTTCTTCGACGTAGTTTTGACTCAGGTAGTTTTTTTCAACGCCTGGGCTGCTCATACCGGCTCACTCGCACAAATTTCCGACAACATCCGCAAGCGCCGCTTGGGCTCGCTGACAAATGGGTTGCGCTCATCCCAGGCGTAACCGGCCAGGATCGAGCTGATCATGCGGCGAATCTCCGGTGAACTGCCAGGATGGAAAATCACGTCCTGGAACGTGCCCGCATACCAGCCTTCGACGTAGCAACGGAAGGTATCGACACCGCGTTTGAGCGGTTCGGCAAATTCGGTTTGCCAGTCCACCGTTTCGCCGCTCAATTGGCGGTGCAGCACCCCTGCGGCCATGCTCGCTGAGCGCATGGCAATGGTCACGCCGGAGGAGAACACCGGGTCGAGGAATTCTGCCGCATTGCCCAGCAGCGCAAAGCCTGGGCCGTGCAGGGTTTTGACGTTGGCCGAGTAGCCGCCGATGGTGCGCGCCGGGGTGTCCCACACGGTATTTTGCAGCACGCCGGACAGGCTTGGGGTTTGCTCGATAAAGCCGCGCAGGCAGGCGTCGAGGTCGCTGCCCGTGGCCTCAAAATGCTCCTTGGCCGCGACCACGCCCACCGAGCAGCGGCCGTTACTGAACGGGATGGTCCAGAACCAGATGTCGCGCTTGGTCGGGTGAGTGGTCACCAGGATTTTGCTGCGGTCAAAGCCTGGGTGTTCGATACGGTCTTCGACGTGGGTGAACACGGCCTGGCGCAGCGGGAAATTCGACGGTGCTTCCAGGTCCAGCAGGCGTGGCAACACGCGGCCATAGCCGCTGGCATCGAGCACGAACCTGGCCTTGAGGTGGTACTCGCTGCCATTCTCGCGGCGCACATGCAGGTACCGGCTCTCGGCAGAAAAATCCACGCCGACGATGGTTTGGCCATAGCGGATTTCCACGCCTTGCAACGCGGCCTGGTCGGCCAGCAACTTGTCGAACTCGCCGCGCTGCACCTGGAAGGTGGTGGGCTTGCCGTTGCTGAAGGTGTCGCTGAAATCAAAAGCACTATAGCGCTCGCCCCAGGCGAAGGCCGCGCCGGTTTTGACCTGGAAGCCTGCCGCTTGCACAGCGTCGAGCATGCCGGCTTCTTCGATAAAATCGATGCAGTGTGACAGCAGGCTTTCGCCAATCGAGAAGCGCGGGAAATGCTCGCGCTCGATGATCAATACATCATGCCCTTTGCGCTTTAACAGCGCGGCCGCGATGGCACCGGAAGGCCCGGCACCGATCACCACCACCTGGCGACGTTCCATTTCAACTGTGGGCACGAGGGCTCCTTGCCGCATGGGCGCTAATCACATTCATAAGGCGTGTTTCTGCCGGCCGGCCCAGGGTGCCAGCATAAAGCTGAACGCCAGGCCCAGGCTGACCGACAAGCCGAAATTGCTCACGGCCGGTGTACTGGAGACCGCCAGCAGGCCGAACGACAACCAGGTCGTCAGTGCCGCCAGCAGTGTTCCCAACAGGCTGACGGCAGGGCCGCCGATCTGCTCGCGCATCAAAATCGCATAGTCGACGCTGATGGCCGTGACCAGCAGCAGGCCAAACAGGCTGAACAACGTCAGCGGCTGGCCCAGCCAACCGAGGCTGGCCAGGCTGCACAGCGCGGCCAGCAGCGGCAGGGCGACGATACGCAAGGCGCCGCCAAAGCCGAAGGGCGCAATCAGCAATAGCACGATCAGCACGCAAGACAGCAACTTCAATTCGGCAGCGCTGATCTGCGTGTCGGCAAACACCCGGTTCAAGTCACCCAGGCGATCCACCAGCTGCACGCCGGGCAAGTCCAGCGCCTGCACCCGCAGCAGCGCCGGGTTGTTCAAGCCTTGCAGGCTGACCATGGCCGCCACGCCGCCGTCCACAGGGCCGAGCCACAGCGTGCGCCAGGGCTCGGCCAGCGGGCCTTGCAGCGCGGCGTCGATGTCTGCGGTGGGCAGCGCCTGCAACTGCGTCACTTCGGCTTGCAGGGCACTCAGGGGCACGCCGAGGTCCAGCAGCGGTTGCCAGTGTGGCGCCAGGTTGTTCAGCGCCTCGCGCAGCTGTTGTTGCTCATCGGGGAGGTTGACCAGTTGATTGAGCGCCAGGTAGCCCTGGAGTTTGTCCATCTGCACCAACTGATCCAAGCGTTTGCCCAGGGCGGCCTGGCGTTCCAGCAACTGCTGCTGATTGCTCGCCCGCACCAGGAAAAACTGGCTGGTGGGCTGGAACCCGGTGATGCGCGCCACGGCCTGGGCCTCTTGCAGCAACTGCGGCGGCGCTCCGATCCATTGGCGGATATCGTTCTTCGTGTTCAGTTGCCACAGGCCCGCCGCGCAGAACAGCAGCACCCACACCAGCAGTACCGAACTGGGCACGCGTTTGAGCAGGGCCGTGCGTAGCTGCCATAAGCTTTGGGCGACACGCAGCGGCCATTGCGCCGGGCGCAGTTCCACGCCCTTGAGCAGCGCGGGCAACAGGCACACGGCGCACAAATAGGCACCGACCAGGCCGGCAGCCGAGAACACCGCAATCTGGGTCAGCGCCGGGAACGGCGTCCAGGCCAGCGCCAGATAACCGATAGCGCTGGTGGCCAGGCTCAGGCTCAGCCCCGGCAGGGTCAGGCGCAACGCCGGCCAACTGCGCCACGGTTGCAGGCTCCAGCTTTTGGACAGGTAATGCAGCGGGTAATCCACCGCCACGCCGATCAGGCTGGAACCCAGCACCAGGGTCATCACATGCATATGCCCAAACAGCGCCACACACGCCACTGCGCCAAACAGCATGCCCACCAGCACCGGCACGAACGCCAGCAATACCCGCCAGCGTCGGAACGCCAGCAGCAGCAACAACAGGATGCCCAGGGTGGCGCCGCCGCCGACCCAGGTCATTTCCCGCGTGGCCTGCTGCTGCCCGTTGGCCGCGTAGAGCAAACCGCTGGCGGCGAGCAGTTGCGCGCCGTGTGCGCCGGCTTGCTCGCGGCTGGCTTTTAGCAAGTCTGCCACCTGCAGCGGCAGCTTCATGTCGAAGGCGTTGCCGGTGGTGCGCGCCCGCAGCAGCACCCAGCTCTTGCCGTCGGCATCGGCGATCAAGGCGCCGCTGCCGATGTCCATTTGCACCGCGCCGTGCTGCGGTTGGCTGTTCTGGATGCGCCCGGTGAGGCCGAGCCAATCGTCCTGGCTGGGCACCAGGCTGAAGCCGGTGAAGGGGTCGAACAGCGATTGCACGCGTTGCTGGATGAACGCGTCCGGCTGTTGGATCAGTTGCTCGCGGTCTTTGGCTGAGAGCATCGACAAGCGCCCGCGCAGCAGTTGTTCGCGCAACGCTGGCAAGTCGGCTTGCAGGTTCCACTGCACCTTTTCAAACAGGCCGCTGGCCTGCCAGCGCTCACCCAGTTGCTGCGCCACGGCCACCGCTTGCTGGCGGTCGGCATGCCCCACCAGCACCAGCATTTCGCGGTTGAGCGGCTCTTGCATGCGCTGTTCGGCTTGCAGTTCCAAGGCGTCCGGCGTGCTGCCGGGCACCAGCTCCATCAGGTTGGCCGACAACGGCGCGCCATCACGCCACTGCCAGCCAGCCAAGGCCAGCACGGCCACCAGCAGGGTCAGGAACAGGCGCGGCAGCAGGCGCTCACTGGGCAAAGTCGTGTTGCTCCGCATCGCTCAACGGCTGGTCGGCGGTACTGTCCTGCATGCGCAGCAGCGTGCTGTCGCCTTGGGTTTCCAGCAGTTCAATGCTGTGCACCAGCGCGCCGCCGTCGATAGTGATCTGGGTGAACACTTGCTTGAGCAGCAGCGAGCGTGGGGTCAGCGTGAGCTTCCACTGTTGGGCCTCACCTTGCAGTTGCAGGTCGAAGTCGCGTTGCAGGCCACTGCTGTCGCCCTGCAGTACCGCCAGGAACAAACGATTCTGTTCGGCGCCGGCACTCTTGTTTGGCAGTAGTTGCCAGCCATTGGCGTCGCGGCGGGCAATGCCTTGAGCTGTAATGCGGTAGTCCTGTTGCAGCGGGGTTTTCAGCAGCCACAGCAGGCCGTGATCCTTGGCGAGCACGAAGGTGCCTTTGCTCACTAGCGGCTGGGGCAGGGCGCGCAGGTGTTTTTCCTGGGTGAAGTGGCCGTGGATGACGGAGGGTTTGCCAAGCTGATCGCTCAACTGCTGCAGGTCGAAGGCGTGGGCACTGAAGCTCAGCAACAACGCCGCCCCTGTAGGAGCGAGCTTGCTCGCGAAAAACCTGAGGGCGCCACGGGGTGTCAGGTGGCCCGCGTTATCGTTGGCGATCTTCGCGAGCAAGCTCGCTCCTACAGGGGGGCTCATTTCAGGGCTCTCTCTACGGCGTCGGTGAAGACTTTGGGCGAGGCCAGTTGCATCTCGCGGCTGGCGATTTGCACCGCCACTTGCACGGTGCTGGCGCGGGTCAAGCGCTCGCCGCTGGCCAGGTCGGTAATCAGGTAGTTCACCTTCAAACGGTTCTCCCATTCCACCAGGCTGGCGCGCACGTTGATCGTCTGGCCGAAGGTCGCGCCGCGCACATAGCGTAGCTGCATGTCGATCACCGGCCACGCGTAGCCGGCTTCGAGCATCGCCGTGTAGTTATGGCCGATCTTGTCCAGTAACGCACAGCGTGCCACTTCCAGGTATTTCACGTAATGCCCGTGCCACACCACGTTCATGGTGTCGATGTCGAAAAACGGCACGAGGATTTCAGTGTCGCTGTGCAATACGCCGGGGCTACGCATGCAGCCTCCAGTGTTGCGCGGCGATGCGTTGCAGGCACAGGCGCAGTTCGCCTTCCAGGGCGCGGTCTTCGATGACCGGCGCAAAGTCCTGGGCCAACTCCGCGTGCATCGCCGCCAGTGCTGGTGGCAGTGGCCGGGCATCCTCGGCCTGGGCGCGCAGCCACACGCCCTGGTTGGCGGCGAGCAAGGTGGCGGCGGCGACCTGTTCGGTCAGCTCCAGCACGCGGATCGCATCGCGGGCGGCGATGGTGCCCATGCTCACTTTGTCCTGGTTGTGGCACTCGGTGGAGCGCGAGAACACGCTGGCCGGCATGGTGTTTTTCAGTGCTTCGGCGGTCCAGGCGCTGGTGCCGATCTGCACGGCCTTGAAGCCGTGGTTGATCATCGCGCGGTCAGCCGGAGCGCCCGACAGGTTGCTCGGCAGGCCATGGTTGTAGCGCACGTCCACCAGCAGTGCGAGCTGGCGGTCGAGCAGGTCGGCCACGTTGGCGACCAGGGTCTTGAGGCTGTCCATGGCGAAGGCGATATGCCCGCCGTAGAAGTGCCCGCCGTGCAGCACACGTTCTTCTTCGGCATCGATGATCGGGTTGTCGTTGGCGCTGTTCAGTTCGATCTCGATGAACGAGCGCAGCCAGTTCAGGCTGTCCGCCAATACGCCGAGCACATGGGGCGCGCAGCGCAGCGAGTAGCGGTCTTGCAGGCGATGCAGCGGTGCGGTGGGTGCGTCGATGGCCAGGTCCTTGCGCAGCCATGCGGCCACTTGCATCTGCCCAGGGTGCGGCTTGGCGGCGAACAGGCGTTCGTCGAAGTGTTCCGGGTTGCCTTGCAGCGCCACCACGTTGAGCGCGGTGATGCGCGTGGCCAGTTGCAACAGGTAGTCGGCGCGGGCAAAGGCCAGGCAGGCCAGGCCGGTCATCACGGCGGTGCCGTTCATCAGTGCCAGGGCTTCCTTGGGTCGCAGTACCAGCGGTTCCCAGCCCAGTTCACGGTGTACGTCGGCTGCCGGGCGGCGTTCGCCACGGAACAGCACTTCACGTTCGCCGGACAAGGTCGCGGCCACGTAGGACAGCGGCGTCAGATCACCGCTGGCGCCTACCGAGCCTTCTTCCGGGATGAGTGGCAGCACATCGTTTTCGAGGAAGGCGTGCAGGCGTTCCAGCAGTTCCACACGCACCCCGGACACGCCATGGCACAGCGACTGCAAACGCGCCGCCAGTACGGCGCGGGTAGCCTGGGCGTCGAGCAACTTGCCCAGGCCGCAACCGTGAAAGGTGTACAGGTGACGCGGCAACGCTTCGACGTGTTCCAGCGGCACCGCCACCACGCAGGAGTCGCCGTAGCCGGTGGTCACGCCGTAGATCACGCCTTCCTTGTCCAGCAGCGAGTCGAGGAACTGCGCGCCCTTGGCGATGCGCTGGCGGTACGCGGCGTCGTCCTGCAGACGAGTGGGCACCTGGCGGTTGGCCAGGGCCAGCACGTCTTCGATGCGCAGGGGGCGTTCACCAAAGGTGATGGGCTCAAGAGGCGTGGTCATCGGTCTTCCAGAAAGGGTAAAAGTTGAACCATTGTTGGGGCGCTTGCAGGCAGAACTGGCCCAGGCGTGCGGCGTAGCGGGCGGCCCACACAGCGATGACCTGCTCGCGGGTGCTGCGCTTCCATTCGATCAAATCGGCAAAGGGCTCGATAGTCAGGCGATAGCGACCCTGGTGCTTGAGGCACATCAGCAGATTGACCGGGCATTTGAGCAAGCCCGCCAGCAGCCATGGGCCTTGGGGGAACGCCGCCGTGTGTCCGAGGAAATCCACCCGCACCGTGCGCCCGCCGTGCAGCGGGATGCGGTCGCCGGCAATCGCCAGCCACTCGCCATCGTCCAGGCGCTGGCTGAGCAGCAGCATGGTCGCCGGGTCCAGCTCGCTGACCTGGATCAGGCGCAAATGGGTAGCGCCAGCCTCGCCCAGCAGGCGGTTGAAGCGCTCGGCGTGCTTGGTGTGCACCAGTACATTCATGGTGACCTGCTCACCAATCTCCGCCAGGGCGCGGCACACTTCCAGGTTGCCCAGGTGTGCGCCCACCAGCATCTGCCCGCGCTCGCCACGCAGTTGGCTGCGTAACTGCGCCGGGTCATTGATCTCGATTTGCTCCAGGCGCAGCTTGCCGTTCCACACGTCGAGCTTGTCCAGCAGCGAGTCGGCGAAGGCCATGAACTGGGCAAAGACGGTGCGGTGGCTCGGCAGCAGGTCATCGCGCCCGCTCCACTGCGCCAGGCGCTGCTGGTATTGCCAGGCGCTGTGCCGCGCGGTGCGGCCGAACAGGAAGAAGTAAAACACGATGCTGTAGAGCAACGGGCTCAACAGTCGACGGCCGAGGACTTTGACCGCGACCGCAGTGAATTTCATCAGCCAGAAGCTGCCGCGTTCTTCGCGGTCGGCCCAGTGCTTGGTGCTGTCGTTCATGCTTGCCACCGCCGCCACAGGATCATCGGCGCGCGCACCAGCATGCCGAAGAACAACCGCGTGTGCATGGCGCTGATGCGCAGGTTGTCGCGCAACAAACGAAAGTGCGACAGGCCGTCGGCGGGGTAGTGCACCTGGGTGGGCAGCCAGCGCATGGGCTGGTTGCGCCAGGCCAGACGCACCAGGATGTCCGAGTCAAAATCCATGCGCGTGCCGATGTAGGCCGAGTCCATCAGTGCCAGGGTCGGCGCCAGCGGGTACACGCGAAAGCCGCACATCGAGTCGCGAATCTCAAGCGACAGGGTGTTGATCCACACCCACACGTGGGTCAGGTAACGTGCGTACAGGCGACCCTTGGGCACGCTCTCATCGTATTCGGGGTAGCCGCAGATGACGGCGTCGGGGTGCTGGCGTGAGGTGTGGATAAAGGTCTCGACTTCGCGCAGGTCGTGCTGGCCATCGGCGTCCACTTGCAGGGCGTGGGTATAGCCCAGGCGCGCCGCTTCGCGGAAACCGGCCATCACGGCGCCGCCCTTGCCCTGGTTGCTGGGCAGGGTCAGCAGGGTGACGTTGTCCAACGTCGCCAACTGCGCCAACACCGCTGCGCAGGCGGGGCTGCTGCCATCGTCGACCAAGAGGCAGGGCAGGCCGCTTTTCAGCACACTGTGGACCACGGCCGGCACGGCGGCTTCGTGGTTGTACACCGGGATTAAAGCGCAGGGGTTATGCATGATGGGGGCACCTGAGGGGACCGAGTCGCCTGCTTCGCGAGCAAGCCCGCTCCCACATGTGATCTGCGCTGTGCATGAAATTTATGCTTGGCACCCAACCCATGTGGGAGCGGGCTTGCTCGCGAATGAGCGCGAAGCGCTCAAATGGCCTACGCATGCGCGGCCTCCAGCACTATCCGGCCACTGGAGCACGCTGCCACCCCATTGCGATAGGCGAAGTACAGCTTGCTACGCTCCCGATCAAAGCGCAGGTGCAGTTCGATGTGATCGCCGGGGCGCACCAGTTGCTGGAACTTGAGCACTTCCATGCCGGCGAACTTGGTGGGCAGGTCGAGCAATTGTTGGCCCAGGTTGAACGCCCATTCCACCTGCACCACCCCTGGCAGTACCGGGGTGACCGGGAAGTGCCCGCTGAAATAGGCCAGGTCCGGTGGGATGCTCAGTTGCAAGGTCCATTCACCTTCGGTTTCGACTTGCGCCAACACCTCAGGCCCTTTCGGGCGAGGCGCCAGCAACAAGGCTTCGATATCGGCCTGGGGCAGCTTGCCCTGGCTGTTCAGCGGCAATTGGCGCAGCACACGCCAGCGGCGCGGCAAGGCCAGGGCTTCGCAATGTTGGCTCAGGTGCTGGCGCAGGGTTTGGGTGAGGGCGCGGCGCCCCTGGTTGCGCAGGGCATGCAGCCCCGCGTCGCTGAGCACCACCACGGCGCCCAGGGACGCGCGGTTTTCCTGCACCACGCCCAGGCGGGTGTCGGCCACCCATTCATGGGCGATCAGCGCCTGTTCCAACATCGGCAGGGAGATGCGTTTTTCTTCCAGCTTGACGATGCGGTCCAGGCGGCCCAGCAGTTCAAACCGGCCATCGGCATGGATGCGTGCGGCGTCGGCGGTTTGTTCGATATGCCCTGCGGGCAGGTATGGCGAGGCGATGCGCAGTGCTCCTTCAGCATCCTGGCTCAGTTGCACATCGGCAAACGGCTGCCAGGGTTGCGCGCCCTGGCGCCAGGCGATACCGCCGGTTTCCGAGCTGCCGAGGATTTCTGTGGGCCATTGCTGCAAGCGGTCGTAGAGGCTGCCGGCCGCGTCAACCGGCAACGCGCCACCGGAGGAAAACACCCGTGCCACCTGGCTCAGTGCCGGCCAGTCGAGGTTGTCGCCCATGCGCTTGAGCAGTGCGGGGCTGGCCACCCAGGCAAACTGTGGGTGCTCACGGCTGGCGCGCTGCATGTCTTCAGGGAACGCCAGTTGCTTGCGCACAAAGGTGCGGCCGGCGCACAGCGGCCACAACACGCGAAACAGCAAGCCGTAGATGTGCTGGGTGGCGACGCTGCCGATGATGCACGCGCCTTTGAGGTCTGCGCCCCACAGCGCTTCCAAGGCCTCTACTTCATTGGCCAGCTGGCGCAGGGACTTGTCGATGCGCTTGGGCTCGCCGCTGGAGCCGGAGGTGCACAGGCTCAGTTGGCAGCTGTCCAGGTCGAGGGCGGCGGCGCTCAAGGGCGCTTGATACAGCGCGTCCAGGTCGCTGGCGTCCACCAGCCAGGCATCCACGGCAGCGGCCCAGCGTTGGCGCGTCTGGGGTTGCAGGTCGGCGGGCAGCAGCACGCTCGCACCGGCCCGCCAGGCGGCCAGCAGCGCAATCGCCAGCAGCCCGGCGTCTTCCAGGTGCACGGCCAGGCGCCGGATGCCCCGGGCCTGCAAGCCTGCGGCGAGGCTCAAGGAGCGCTCGCACAGTTGCGCGTGATTCATGGCGGGCTCGGTAGTCACCCCACGATCCTGCAGTGGCTCAAGCAGCAAGTGCTCAAGTTTCAACCCTTTCATACGCGGCCTCGAACCCTTTGTCGTACCAGCCATTCCACGGCAAACAACAGGCCCATCAACCCGTAGGCGATCAGACCGTTGTACAACGTCCACCAGCTCAGCGGCGCCCACAGGGTGAGCGCGGCGGCGAGCAGGCCATTACAGAGAAAAAACACACTCCACACCAGGGTGACCTGGCGGGTATACACCACCGCGTGGGGCGGCAGGTGCGGGTCGGTCATGCGCGCCAGGCGCTCGACCATCGGCGGGCCGTACTTCAGGCTCAGGCCGAACAACGCCAGCATGAACCCGCTGACCAGGCTCGGGTACCAGCGCAGCCACTGCGGGTTATCGAACCAGGCCAGCGCCAGGCAAAACACGATGACCACCACCGCCATCCACCGGCTGCCCGGGCGCTGCGCAGCGGTGAGCGCGCGCAACAGCCACAGGCTGCCCAGCAATAAGCCGAACTGCCAGGGTGCAAAGTGCTCGGTGCCGTAATACACCGCGAAGGGGTACAGCAGCCCCGCCAATAACAGGCCAAGGCCGATCAGCCGGCTCATGCGGCGGGCTGGACCAGACGGTACACCGCCTCTACCACGTCGTTCACCGTGCGTACCGCCTTGAATTCTTCGGCGGCAATTTTCTTGCCGGTCTGACGCTTGATGTGGTCGATCAGGTCCACGGCGTCGATGCTGTCGATTTCCAGGTCCTGGTACAGGTTGGCGTCCAGGGTGACGCGTTCCGGGGGCAGTTCAAACAGTTCCACCAAGGCGTCGCGCAGGGTGTTGAAAATATCGTCACGAGTTTGCATGGTACGGTCTCAAGCTGCCTGTCGGGCCGTGACGAACGCCGCAAGGCTGGCCACGTTGGTGAAGTGATTGCGGGTGTCCTTGGCGTCGGCATCAATTTTGATGCCGTAGGTTTTCTGGATCGCCAGGCCCAATTCCAGGGCATCGACCGAGTCAAGGCCCAGGCCGTCGCCAAACAGGGTCTGGTCGCTGCCAATATCCTCGGCGCTGATGTCTTCCAGGCCCAGGGCCTCGATGATCAGTAGCTTTATGTCGTGCTCAAGGCGGTGTTGGTCGCTCATCTTCGGCGAGCTCCTTAATGAAATAGTGATGCAGGTGATCGTTGAGCTTGCGTGAAGCCTGGGGCGCGGGCCCGACGGCGGCAAACGCTTGTGGCTCTATATCGGCGCCCACGCGCAAACTGAAGTGAAATCGACGGTGGGGGATGCGATACCAGGGTTCGGCCTTGGTCAGGGTGGTGGGGCTGACCTTGATCACCACCGGGGTGATGATTGTCGCACCCCGCAGGGCAATGGCCGCGCCGCCGCGATGAAAGGCCGGCGCGGCGCCGGGCGTGGTGCGGGTGCCTTCGGGAAAGATGATCAGCGTTTGGCCGGCGCGCAGGGCGTCGGCTGCGGCATCGAGCATGTCGGCGCTGCCGTCGTTGCTGATGTAGCCGGCATCGCGCACCGGGCTGCGGGTGAACGGGTTCTGGAACAGGCTCTGCTTGACCACGCAGTTGGTCTGGCGCATCAGGCCGATCAGGAACACCACGTCGATCAGCGACGGGTGGTTGGCGACGATCATCTGGCCAGGGCGGCCAAGGTTTTCGGCACCCTCGACGCTGTACGTGAGAATGCCCAGGCCCTTCATCAAGCGAATAAAAAACCAGAACAGGCAACTGATGGTGTGGCGTGCACGCCGTTGGTGCTGGCTGGCGTCGCCCGGCAGGCAACTGAGCAGTGGAAACACCAGCAAACGCAGGCACAGCCCGCCGATGCCAAACAGGCAAAAGCTGAGGGCCGTGGCGAACAGGCGCCAGTAATAGGCCTGCCGTGGCTTGTGGGTCAGGGCTTGCGTTGCCAGTTCCATACTCGGTTCTTCCAGGCATGTTGGCAGGCGCCCTGATCGGTCAGCAGGGTGCGCAGCAGGTTCAGGGCGTGGGGCCACTGGGTTTGAGTGAGTTGGACAGTGCCGGTGGTGAGTTCCAGTTGCCACTCGTCGCCCGGCGTGAGCAACAGGCCGAGGGCGTAGGGGAAGGGGACATCCGTGATCCAGCTGGCATAGGCTTGGGGCGGTTGTTCTTCGGTGATCACCAGCAACACGGCGGGTGCGCCTTCGTTGAGCAACGCGGCGGCTTCGAGCAGGCCGTGTTCGAGGCCATCGCCGGCGGCGGCGAGGGCGGTCATCTCGCTGGTTTCATTACGCAGGATCGACCACAGGCCGATCACCGCGTTATGCACCGACAGGCTGAACTGAGTGGGCGACAGCGGCTGCTCGTTGGCCAGGTCGCTGAGGATGTCCAGGGTGCGCGGGGTTTCGCCGTGGCGGGAAATGAACACCAGCGGCAGGTCTTCCAGGCCCTCGGCCAGCGGCCAGCCGACGCTGAACGCCATGCGCGCCAGCCGGCTCAAGCGGCGGCGCTGCATCGCTGGCAAAAATGACACATCGGGGGACGCTTCGCTGGCAGGCAGCAACACCGGGTCCCGGCACCAGGCGTGCCAGTCGTCCGCACTCTCAAGGCCAGGAGCCCAGGCGCGCCATTGGGCGATGTTGAAGTTGATCACTGAGAAGTTATCCCGCCCCTGCGGGCTTCCATGTGCGGCCAATGGCCCCGGATTCCGGGACAGGGAGCAATGGCCGAATGGCGCGCATTATCCCGGTGCCGTGGAGTTCTAGCAAATAGTGGTGAAAATTTGTTCACTGTTGATCACAAATAAGTTGGAAGAACTTACAGATTGTTGGTCATGGCTGATCGACCGTGGAATAGGCGCACTCCTATTTGTTTGTTAGCCAGATGCGGCGCCCGGATGAACGAGGTAGCTAATGGGCGCTTTTGCGCTCTACACTCGGGCATTCATTGATACACGGAGGTTTTTCCATGCGGCGCGTGGTGTTCAATCAAAAAGGCGGTGTGGGCAAGTCCAGCATCGCCTGCAACCTGGCGGCGGTCAGCGCCAGCGAAGGTTATCGAACCCTGTTGGTGGACCTCGATGCACAGGCCAACTCCACCCAGTACCTCACCGGGCTGACGGGTGACGACATTCCCATGGGGATCGCGGATTTTTTCAAGCAAACCCTGTCGACGGGGCCGTTTTCGAAGAAGAACAGGGTGGATATCTACGAAACGCCCTTCGACAACCTGCACGTGATCACCGCCACCCCGGAACTGGCCGACCTGCAGCCCAAGCTTGAGGCCAAGCACAAGATCAACAAGCTGCGAAAGCTGCTGGATGAATTGAGCGAGGATTACGACCGCATCTACCTGGATACGCCTCCAGCGCTGAACTTTTATGCGGTTTCGGCGCTGATTGCGGCTGATCGAGTGCTGATCCCCTTTGATTGCGACAGTTTCTCGCGCCAGGCGCTGTATGGCCTGCTGGCTGAGATCGAAGAGTTGAAGGACGACCATAACGAAGGCCTGGAAGTGGAAGGCATTGTGGTCAACCAATTTCAGGCTCGTGCGAGTTTGCCGCAGCAGATTCTCGATGAGTTGATTGCCGAAGGGCTGCCGGTACTGCCGGTGTACCTGGCCAGTTCGGTGCGTATGCGTGAGTCGCACCAGGAGAGCAAGCCGCTGATTCATCTGGACCCACGGCATAAGCTGACGCAGCAGTTTGTGGACCTGCATAACTTGCTGGAAAACGCCTGACCTCGAGCACTGTGGGGGCCGGGCTTGCCCGTGACCGCTGACCTTGATCTAGCTGAGGCACCGCGACCCAAATGTGGGAGCTGGCTTGCCTGCGATGACGGCCTGCCAGCCGACACTTCTCTACCTGACACCCCACAATCCAACTGTGGGAGCGGGCTTGCTCGCGAAGGCGGCCTGGCAGTCAACACAGTTGGATTGGGTACATATCCATTCCTGCGGTAACGGCCACCTAGGGTTCCGCTCTGACAGCGGGTCACTTTTGGAAGGACCCAAAAGTAACCAAAAGGTCCTCGCCCCACCACTCGGCACCTCGCTTAGGCTCGGTGTGCCCGTAATCCGCCAGTGATTTGGGGGGCCGCCGCCACGCGCCATCCATGGCGCGGGGCGGCTAAACCGGCATCCCTGCCGGTTTACCCCCCAAATCCCTGTCGAATTCCGGCCAGCGTGGTTTAACGGGGCGCCTAAGATCAAGAGCGACTCGCTTCGCATCGTAGAGTGGGTGGTCGGGCGCGGTTAATTGTGGGGGGGGCATTTCGGCAGGTGAGTTGGATTTGTCCCACAGGGTCTGTAGGACGGGTCTGGCAATTGGGCTTGTGCCTTGTAACCTTGCCTACAGCTACGCCAGAATCCGCCGGCTTGTGCGTCTGGATGGGCGTCTCTAAGGTTTGCCGGTCGCTGAATGTTCAGTGATCGGGTTTAGTAGCCCACTCAGACGAAAGCATGTGCACCGCTCCCAAAGCATGGCGTTTCTTGCCTATCTGATGGTGGCTGTGCGCAGGGCACCTTAGGGTGCGCCGGGTTTTGCTTTCGTTCTACCGGTCTACTAACCTGCGTACAGCTGCCGCCCCTTGTTTAGTAGCAAGCAGGCGATGGCCCCAGCAGAGAACGAAAATATGAATTTATTCACCGTTTCACCCAACCTCCCCACCGAAACCCTCGTGCTCAACAGCTACGAAACCTTCTCCTCGGTGCGCACCTTGCTGCTTAACCTGTCCAACGATCTCACCGGCGAACACCGCGACGTAGCGCTGGCCATCCACCAGTTAAGCGAACTGGGCGTCATGCTGGTCAGCCAGATGATGGACCGCGAAGCCCCGCTGACCTAAAGCTGAAATGCATTCAATGTGGGAGCTGGCTTGCCTGCGATGGCATCGCCTCGGTGTATCAGACAGGCCGAGTCGCCTGCATCGCAGGCAAGCCAGCTCCCACAGTCTGGATTGCATTTCGGCAGGTGAGTTGGATTTGTCCCACAGGGTCTGTAGGACGTGTCTGGCAATTGGGCTTGTGCCTTGCAACCTTGCCTACAGCTACGCCAGAATCCGCCGGCTTGTGCGTCTGGATGGGCGTCTCTAAGGTTTGCCGGTCGCTGAATGTTCAGTGATCGGGTTTAGTAGCCCGTGGTGAGACGTACGGCAAATCGTCGATCAGGATCTTCCTGGATTCGATGGTGGCTGTACGGAGGGCGCTTTCGAGCGCGCCGGTTGCGTCTCCCCGGTCTACTAACTTGCGTACAGCTGCCACCCTCCGTTTAGTAGCGGGCTGGTTGCGGCTCCCCAACCCGGAGACGATCCATGGCTAACCTCTATACCGTGTCACCCAAACTCCCCACCGAAACCCTCGTGCTCAACAGCTACGAAACCTTCTCCTCGGTGCGCACCTTGCTGCTTAACCTGTCCAACGACCTCACCGGCGAACACCGCGACGTAGCGCTGGCCATCCACCAGTTAAGCGAACTGGGCGTCATGCTGGTCAGCCAGATGATGGACCGCGAAGCCCCGCTGACCTAAAGGTAAAGCGCGATCCAAATGTGGGAGCGGGCTTGCTCGCGAATGCGCCGTGCCAGTCGCCGTACAAGCTGACTGACCCACCCCTTTCGCGAGCAAGCCCGCACATGTGGCCAGTGTTGTTTTGTAGACCCAGTTATACCCCTTGGCTATGCAACCAACTCATCAACTGCGGCAACGGGAATGCCCCGCTCTGGCGCGCCACTTCGCGGCCGTTCTTGAACAGGATCAAGCTGGGAATCGAACGAATCCCCAGCTGCGCCGATAGCTGCTGGTTAGCTTCACTGTCCAGCTTCGCCAGCCGGCACTTGCCTTCCAACTGCCCGGCGGCCTGTTCGAATACCGGCGCAAACGACTTGCACGGCCCGCACCAGTCGGCCCACACATCGACCAAAAGCGGCAGGTCGCCCTTGATCTGGCTGGCATAGTCACCCTGTTTCAAATCAAAGGGTTTGCTCAGCAATACCGGCTGCTTGCAACGCCCACACTTGGGCGCGTCACCCAGGCGTTCGCCGGGGATGCGGTTGAGGCCGTTGCAATGTGGGCAGGGGATTACAAGAGATTCGGACATCGGAGGCTCCTGAGTTTGGCCAGTTGGGTATTTGGTGTCGAGACAGAGGTTTATCAAGGATATAGATACTTATCCGCTCACATTTTCGTTCTCGCCAGCGTGAGCGGTGTGGCTAGGCTTTTTGTTGTGCGCCACCGGTCTGTTTGCGGCTATAGCAAATTGCGATAGCTTGAATTCAGGTTTAACCTCCATAGCAAGATGCGATAAGGACGTTGCATGCGAGTCATCAGTGAAAGCAGGATCTGGGAAGCAAAGGGAAAATGGCCGCGCTCGGCAACAGCTTTGGATCAGTGGTATCGCGTGATCAAGCGCAACGCCCCCAAGGACTTCGCTGCGATGAAAGCCATGTTTCCCGCCACGGACAAGGTGGGTGAATTTCATGTGTTTGATATTGGCGGTAACAAGCTGAGGTTGATTGCGTCGGTGCAGTATCGAATGCAGCGCGTTTATATCAAGCACCTGCTTGACCATCGCGATTATGAGAAGGGCAAATGGAAGGAAAAAATCAGATGAGCGCACTTATACACGTTGCGGCAGAGCACTGGCCGTTCGTTTCGCCTGTGCTGCGCAAGCCGGAAAGCGAGGCAGACTACGACGCACTGGTATGCGGTTTGGATGAGCTATTGAGCCTGGTGGGTGAAGACGAGGACAGCCCGCTGATGAGCCTGGTCGACATTCTGAGCGACTGGATCGAAGCTTATGATCGTGAGCATCGCCCAATGCCCGTCGCCAGCGGGGTCGATGTGCTGCGCTACATGATGCGTGAGCACAACCTCACCCAGAGCGACCTTCCGGGCGTTGGGGCGCAATCAGTTGTCTCGGAGATACTGAGCGGAAAACGCCAGCTCAACGTGCGCCAGATTCGTTGGCTGGCCGAGCGTTTCGGGGTGTCAGTGGAGACCTTTATCTAAGAGGTCAAGACGAACAACTAATCTCCAAATGCTTACCCCAATCCGGCGGCCGTTGCGCGTACTGCTCCATCCCTGCTTGCTCCTCAAACGGCTTGGTCAGCACTTCATGCAGCCTTCGCACTTCGCTGTAGTCGCCGGATTCGGCGGCGGCGATGGCGTTTTGGGCCAGGTAGTTGCGCAGGATATACAGCGGGTTGACCGCGTGCATGCGCTCACGGCGCTGTTCCTGGGCGTAATCCCCGTCCCGCGCAACGCGGGCCTTGTATTGTTCGGCCCAGGCGTCGAACCCGGCCAGGTCGACAAAGTCATCACGTAGCCGCGTCACGGCCAGCGCCGCGGATTCATCGCCCAGGCGTCGGAAGAACAATGTGTAGTCCACGCCGCTGTTCTGCATCAGCCTGAGCAAGCGCTCCACCAACTGCTGGTCGTCGTCTTCGGCGGTGGTCAGGCCCAGGCGGCGGCGCATCAGGTCCAGGTAGTGCGCCTGGTACAGCGGCAGGTACAGGCCCAGGGCTTCCTTCAGCGCGTCAACGCTGATGAACGGCGTGAGCGCCTGGGCCAGAGCGCTGAGGTTCCACTGCCCGATCGGCACCTGGTTGCTGAAGGAGTAGCGGCCTTCATGGTCGGAATGGTTGCAGATGAAGTGCGCATCAAAATCATCGAGAAACGCGAAGGGCCCGAAGTCGAAGGTAATGCCCAGGATCGACATGTTGTCGGTGTTCATCACACCGTGGCAAAAACCATAGGCCTGCCACTTGGCGATCATTTCGGCGTTGCGCTCGACGATTTCGCGGAACATTGCCAGGTAAGGTTCGGGCTGCTCGCGGCACTCGGGGTAGTGCAGGTTCAGCACGTGTTCGGCCAGTTCGGCCTGCTGCTCGGGTTTCTTGGTGTAGTAGAAGTATTCGAAGTGCCCGAAGCGGATGTGGCTGTGGGCCAGGCGCAAAACCATGGCGCCGCGTTCCTGTTTCTCCCGCCATACCGGCGTGCTGGAGCCGATTACGCACAGGGCACGGCTGGTGGGGATGCCCAGCGCATGCAGGGCTTCTGAGGCGAGGAATTCACGAATCGAAGAGCGCAACACCGCCCGCCCGTCGCCCATGCGCGAGTAAGGCGTCATCCCGGCGCCCTTGAGGTGCAAATCCCAATGCTCGCCGGCCTCGTTATAGACCTCGCCCAACAGCAACCCGCGGCCATCGCCCAGTTGCGGGGTATAGCCGCCGAATTGATGCCCGGAATACACCATCGCCCGTGGTTCTGCCTCGGCCCATAGCTTATGGCCACCGAACAGCTCGGCAAATACCGGCGTTTGGGCCACGGCCGGGTCGAGGTCGAGCAGGGCCATGGCGGCCTTGCTCGCGACGACCAGGCGCGGCTCGTCGAGGGGCTCGGGCAATACGTGGGTCGAGAATGCGTCGCCCAGGCGTGCGAAGCGGTTGTCGAAGGTCAGTTCGTCGAGGGCTTTCACCGGCCATCTCCAGCAGAATGTCCGAGCATTCTGCTGGGGATAGGGCGTTTAGTCGAGTTTGCTGGGTGGCGGCTCCGGCGCATCCACCACTTTGCCTGCAGGAGGCTCGGGGGCGTCGGGCTTGTCGAGGGGCTCGGCAATGGTCTTGCGCTCGTCTTCGGCCGGCACCAATTTGTATTCCTGGCCGTGAAGGTTCTTCAGGTAGATCTCCATCTGCCGGAACGAGATGTTGATGTGCTGTTTCTTGAACTCACGATTGATGTAGCGGTTGACCTCGTCCAACACCGGGTTACGGTCGCCCAGATCGCGAACATGCATGCGCAGTTCGTGGTCGAGGGTGCTTTCGCCGAAGTTGAGGAAGTACACGTGGGGTTCCGGCTCTTTGAGTACCCGTGGGTTTTCTCGCGCCGCCTTGAGTAGCAATTCCTTCACCAGGTCCAGGTCGGAGCCGTAGTCCACGCCCAGTTTCAGGGTGACGCGGGTGATGGTGTCGGTCAGCGACCAGTTGATCAGTTGCCCGGTGATGAAGGTTTTGTTGGGGACGATGATGTCCTTGTTGTCGAAGTCGGTGATGGTGGTGGCGCGAATGCGGATCTTGCTCACCGTACCCGACAGGTTGCCGATGGTGATGGTGTCGCCAATGCGCACCGGGCGTTCGAACAAAATCATGATGCCGGAGATGAAGTTGGCGAAAATCTCCTGCATGCCGAAACCCAGGCCCACCGACAGCGCGGCAACCAGCCATTGCAGTTTGTCCCAGCTCACGCCGAGGGTGGAGAGCGTGGTGACAAAGCCCACGCCAGCAATGATGTAGGACAGCAAGGTGGTAGTGGCGTAGGCGCTGCCTTGGGCCAGGTCGAGCTTGGACAGCACCAGGACTTCCAGCAGGCCGGGCAGGTTGCGCGCCAGGGCGAAGGTGATGCCGATGATGATCGACGCGCCCAGCAGGTCGCCGATGCTGATGGGCACCATGCTGATATTCGTACCCGTGCCGCTGGTGTATTCGTACAGGGTGACATTATCCAGGTACGAAAATACCGAGATCAGGTCTGACCATACCCAGTACAACGCCGCGATAAAGCCGCCGAGCAGGGCCAGGCGGATCAGGCGCATGGACTGTTCGTTGACCTGCTCGATGTCCAGGGTCGGCTCTTCGATCACCGCTTCGCCGTCACCGGCCTCCTTGGCGGCCTGGCGTTTGGCCAGGGCGCGGGCGTAGGCCAGGCGCCGTGCGGCAACACCCAGGCCGCGCACGAAGGTGGCCTCGATCACCAGCCAGAACATCAGCAGGTACAGGGTGTTGATCAGCCGGTCGCTGAGCTTCAGCGCGGTGTAGTAATAGCCAAAGCACACGGCAATAAACAGCGCGATGGGCAGGGCGGTGAACACCACCCCGATCGCTTTGCGAAACAGCGAGGCCTTTTCGTGGGTTGGGCTGTTCAGCAGCAGGCGGCCCAGCAGCCAGGCCATCAGCCCGTAGCAGGTCAGTACCACGGCGATGCCCAGCACGTCGTCAGCCAGTGCCGCCGGCTGGTGTTCGGCAATCGCGACCACGGCCACCAACGCCAGTACCACCAGGCCAAGTTTGCGTATCCAGCCTTGGAGGAATTCGACCTGGGGCCTTTCCCAGCGAAAGTGCAGCTCCGCCACGCCGCCCGGCGCGAGGATGCGGTAGGCGGTGTAGAACACCAGCCAGGCCTGGGCGATCTGCAGCAAGGCCGCGCCCAGGTTGGCGTTTTGCCCGCGGGCGTCGATCTGCAACGCATAGCCGCACAGCGCCAGGCCCAGGGCCACGGGCATCGCCAGCAGGATGTTGATCAGGATGGCCTGCGGCGTATGCCACTGGCTGTCGCGCTTGAAGTGGCCGATGTCCTGGTGAACCTTTTTCAGGCGCACATACAGCGCATTGCGCCGCCACAACAGCGCGCCGATCAGCAACAGCAACGGCAGGAACAGCAGCGGGCGTTGGGTCAGGCCGTCATACAACTCGCTGACGCTGGACGCCCAGGGCAGGGTGGTGACCTGCTTGCTCAGGTGCGCCGGTACGGTTTCCAGCCATTCGGTGTCCAGCGGCTTGTTGCTGGGGATCCAGAACATTTGCTCGTCGAGCGTGGCGCGCAGGGTGCTGGCGGTGCTGAGCAGTTGTTTCTGGTTCAGTTGCAGGGTGATGGATTCGTTGAGCAGTGCGCTCAGTTCGCGGCTCAGGCGTTCCAGCAGGTCGCTGCGGGTGATCGCCACTTCCAGCAGGGTGCGGCGCAGTTGCGGGGTGACTTCATCTGGCGGCTGGTTGGCCAGCAGGTTGTCCACATAGGCGCTGGGGGAGGTGATCAGCTCACGCTGTTGGTTGACCTCGAACTGGTACAGGCGAATGTTGGCGATGTCGTCGGCCAGGTCTTTGTCCACGGTCAGACGCGGCAGGGCCTGCTTTTGTTTATAGAGAATCTTGGACAGCAGCAGGCTGCCCTTGAGCACGTTGATCTGCTCGTCCAGGGCCGAATCGCTTTGGGTCACGGTGTCCAGTTGCTGCTTGGTCTGCAGGTTTTTCTGGGTCAGGTCGTTGAGGCGGTCGGTGCTTTTGAGCAGGTAGTCGGACAGCTTGAGGTTGTCTGCGCTTTCCTTGGCCAGGATGCTACTGCCGCCGGCTTTCTGCGCTTCAATGGACTGTTGGGTCACCGTCTGCTGGGACTGGGCCAGGCGTTTCTGGTTGATCAGGGTTTGCAGGTCCTGGATTTCTTGCTCCAGGCGGGCGGTTTTTTCCTGGATCAGGTCGTGCTGGCTGTTGCCCAGGTCTTGCAGCTGGCTGTTGCCGGCCAATTCCTGGCGGCGCAGGGGAATCAAGGCATTCAGGGCCGCCAGTTCGGCGTTGAGCTGGTTGCGCTGGTCGCTGCTGAGGGGCTTGCCGTTGTCTTTGCCAAGCTTGAGCGTCGCGTTGATTTGCTGGATGCGCGTCTGGCTGCTGCTGATTTCGGTCTGGGCGCGCTCGGGGCGGGTCTGGGCGGCGATGGTCAGGCTGTTGGCGTCGGCCAGTTCTTTTTGCAGGTCGCCTTGCTGGGTGCTGCGTTGCACCAATAACTGCTCAAGCTGCGGCACCGGCAGGCTGGCGTAGCGCTGGGCCACCGGGATGATTTTGGTGGCCTTGAGGCGCGCCAGCTCACGCTGGTTCTCATTGGTCTGGCGCGGGGCCTCTTCCAGTTGGCGCTTGAGGTCGGCCAGGCGCTGCTCGTAGTCCTGCTGATTGCCCAGGTAGGTCAGGGTCTGTTGCAGGGTCGCCTGCAGCGCCTTCATGTCGGCGTCAGGCAGCTTGCGGTCGGGCAGTTTATCCAGGCTTTGCTGGACGGCTTCGGCGCTGGGCGGGTCGGCGGCGTATACGCTGCCAACACAAAGGGTCAGGCCCAGCAGGGCAGTGGCGAGAAAAGTACGCAGGGTTGGCATAGAGACCGGTCTTGCAAAGTGAAGAATCGGGGCGTCGTTGTCCCGCAGTTTAGAGGAAGAGTCCGGGGCCCGGGCGACTTCCTTCGGGGAATCTGACGCCGACTTTGCCAATCTTGTTCCCGTCCATGACGGCGACGGTCCAGATGGTGTTGTTCCATTCCACCTGGTCGCCGACTACCGGTGCACCGCCAACCTTTTGGGTAATGAAGCGGCTCAATGGCATGTCCGGGTCGATACCTTCAAGCTTGAGCCCGTACAAGGCCGAAACCGCGCCCAGCTGGGCGTCGCCTTCGAGTACGAAGTCGCCGAAGAAGCGCAAATCGAGGCCCCGTTGCGGCGCCTGGCTGAACAGTTTGCCCAGGGCCGGCAGGTTGTGTTCGTGGCCGATCACACAGAGCAAATCGCCGACTTCCAGCACTGTACTACCCGACGGATGGAGCAGTTGCTGGCCACGAAACAGCGCGGCGATGCGCGTGCCTTCGGGCATTTTCAGCTCGCGCAGGGCCGCGCCGATGCACCATTTTTCCGCGCCCAGGCGGTAGACGAACAGCTCCCACTCGCTGGTAACGTGCACTTCCAGGGCTGCGCGGGAGATCGGCGCCGGGTCTGGCGGTACGGTGACTTTGAGCAGCTTGGCCACCCACGGCAGGCTGGTGCCCTGCACCAACAGCGAGACCAGCACGATAAAGAACGCCAGGTTGAAGTACAGCTGTGCATGGGGCAGGCCGGCCATCAGCGGGAACACCGCGAGGATGATCGGTACCGCGCCGCGCAGGCCGACCCAGGCGATAAAGGCTTTTTCGCGGCCGTGGAACGCCTTGAATGGCAGCAGGCCAACCATCACCGACAGTGGCCGCGCAAACAGGATCATCCACAGTGCCAGGCCCAGTGCGGGCACGGCGATGGGCAGCAGGTCATGGGGCGTGACCAGCAGGCCCAGCACCAAGAACATACCGATCTGCGCCAGCCAGGCCATGCCGTCGAGCATATGCAAAATGCCATGGCGGCTGCGCACCGGGCGGTTGCCGATCACCAGCCCGCACAGGTACACGGCGAGAAAGCCGCTGCCGTGCAGGGCGTTGGTCAGGGCGAATACGAACAGGCCACCGGCGATCACCAGGATCGGGTACAGGCCGTTGGCCAGGTTGATGCGGTTGACCAGTTGCAACATCAACCAACCGCCGCCCAGGCCTACCAGGCCGCCGATGCCGAATTCACGGATCAGGTGCGTGAGCAGGCTCCAGTGCAGGCCGGTCTGGCCGCTGGCGAGCATGTCGATCAGGGTGACGGTAAGGAACACCGCCATCGGATCGTTACTGCCCGATTCGATTTCCAGGCTGGCGCTGACCCGCTCGTTGAGGCCCTTGCCGCCCAGCAACGAGAACACCGCCGCGGCGTCCGTGGAGCCGACGATGGCGCCGATCAGCAAGCCTTGAATGATGTTGAGGTTAAACAGCGAGGCCGCGGCCATGCCCGTGAGGCCGGTGGTAATCAACACCCCCACCGTGGCCAGGGACAAGGCCGGCCACAGCGCCACGCGGAAACTCGCCACCCGGGTGCGCAGGCCGCCGTCGAGCAGGATCACGGCGAGGGCGAGGTTGCCCACCAGGTAGGCGGTGGGGTAGTTATCGAAAATGATGCCGCCGCCATCGACCCCGGCGGTCATGCCCACGGCCAGGATAATCACCAGGATGGGGATGCCCAGGCGTGAAGAAAGCGAACTCACCAGAATGCTCGCAGTCACCAGCAACGCGCCGATCAAGAACAGGCTGTTGATGGTCGTCGCATTCAAAGGCAGTACTCCAGGGCAGGGGGGGCAGGACGCAAACTGACCATGCAGTCTGCGTGCCAGGGATTCTAACCTGTTGAATTGCTGCGCTGTCAAAAAGCTTTTTCTGATTCGCGCACAGGCAAATGTGCGAGGGGGCTGCCTCTGTAGGAGCGAGCAAGCTCGCTCCTACAAGGGTGGGGCGGTTTTTAGGGCTAGAGGCGGAAGCGGCCGACCATCCCATTCAAGTCCACCGCCAAGCGCGACAACTCACCGCTCGCCGCACTGGTCTGGCTGGCGCCCGTGGCCGATTGCACCGACAGGTCACGGATGTTCACCAGGTTGCGGTCCACTTCCCGCGCCACTTGGGCCTGTTCTTCCGCCGCGCTGGCGATCACCAGGTTGCGCTCGTTGATCTCCACAATCGCCGTGTTGATGGTGTCCAGCGACAGGCCCGCGCCGCGGGCGATGTTGAGTGTCGACTCGGCGCGCTCGGTGCTGTTGCGCATCGAGTCCACCGCGTGTTCGGTGCCTGTCTGGATGCTGCCGATCATGCGCTCGATTTCGCTGGTGGACTGCTGGGTGCGATGGGCCAACGCGCGCACTTCATCGGCCACCACGGCGAAACCACGCCCGGCTTCCCCGGCTCGGGCGGCTTCGATCGCGGCATTGAGGGCCAGCAGGTTGGTCTGGTCGGCCAGGCCACGGATCACGTCCAGCACTTTGCCGATATCCCGCGACTCATTAGCCAGGTCGCCAATCAGGGAGGCGGTGGCTTGCACGTCGGTACTCATGCGTTCGATGGCGCTGACGGTTTCTTGCACCAGGTCGCGGCCGTCACCGGCAGACGTGGTGGCGTTGCGCGAGGCTTCGGAGGTGCTCACCGCATTGCGTGCGACTTCTTCCACCGCGCTGGTCATCTCGTTGACGGCAGTGGCGGCCTGTTCGATTTCGTTGTTCTGCTGGGTCAGGCCACGGGCGCTTTCGTCGGTGACTGCATTGAGCTCTTCAGCGGCAGACGCCAGCTGGGTGGCGGAGCCGGCGATGCGTTGCAGGGTGTCGCGCAGTTTGTGCTGCATCTTGGCCATGGCCGCGAGCAGGCGCCCGGCTTCGTCGTTGCCGTCCACGGTGATCGGGCGCGTCAGGTTGCCTTCGGCCACTTCTTCGGCGGCTTCCAGCGCCTGGGCGATGGGCAGGGTGATGCTGCGGGTCAGCAACCAGGCGAACAGCAAGGTCAGCGCCGTGGCAACCACCAGCAGGCCTACCACCAGGTCAAAGGCCATGTCGTATTGGTCTTTGGCGCGCTGGTTGGTGGCGTTGGCGTCGTTGTTATTGATGTCCAGCAAGCGGGTCAACACGGCGTTGACCTGCTCGGAGTTGTCCAGCAACTCGGTGTTGAGCAGGGTGCGCAGCTCGTTGACCTGATTGGCGCGAGACAGGCTCTTCATGCGCTCTTCAATCTGACGGTACTGGCCCAATAGGCGCACGTACTCGTTGTAGGCGTTGCGCTCTTCGGTGCTGGAGATCAGTTTTTCATAGATGCCCTGGGCTGTACGAATCTGCTGATTGCGCAGTTCAAAGGCTTCCAGGGTCTTTTGCTGTACGTCCGGCTCGCGGTTGGTCAGCAAGCGGTACGACAGCACGCGCAGGCGCAGGGTCAGTTGGGTGAATTCATCCAGGGCGCGAATGCTGGGCACGCTGGCCGAGGTGATGTCCTCGGTGGCTGCACGAATTTTGCTCATCTGGTTCAGGGCGAACACACCGAGCAACAACATCAAGGCGCCAATAAACGCGAAGCCGAGGAAGGCCCTCGGGGCGATATTCATATTACGAAGAGACATGCTGGAGTCCTGGGGGAGGCGCTATCCATGCGGCCATGAGACGAGGTGTGCCCGCCTTATCGGCCCTGCGACTAAAGTCTTAAGGGGGCGCGCGCTTTTGTCGCATCGGACCAGGGGTTGGGTGAGTTCAGGAACCAGATCGGGTAAATGCAGTCACTAAGGCTCGAAAGTGCGGCCCGGCCTTGCAACATCGGGCTGCGCGGCCAGGGATAACCCTGGCATCCGAGGTGAATTTTCTTTATCGTCACCGCCCTTTTTAAACGCCCGAGAAATCAAAATGTTAGAAGCATCCCTCAGCCAATTGGAACAACTGGTCAGCGACCTCGTACAGCAGAATCAAGAACTGCTGGGCAGCAACGAATCCCTCAAGGCCGAGCTGGCTCGCGCCAAGGACGAAAACGAAAGCCTGCAACTGAACCTGATGGAACAGGAAGAAAAGCACGGCGCCACCGCCGCCCGCATCCAGGCGCTGGTTGAGCGTGTGAGTGCAGGGCCTGTCAGCGCATGAGTGAGGGCATAAAGGTCGTTTCGATTCTCGGAGAGGATTACTCGATCAAGGCACCGGCCGGCGAAGATCAGACCCTGATGCATGCCGTGACCATGCTCAAGGCCTCCCTGGCCGTTACCAAGAAAAAGTACCCGACCCTGATCGGTGACAAGCTATTGGTATTGGCCGCGCTGAACCTGTGCGCCGAGCAGATTGAAATGCAACAGGCGCACCAGCAGGAACTCGACCGTTACCAAGAGCAAGTCAGCGCCACGGTCGATGTGATTTCCAAGGTGATCGGTCAGCCTTAGAACCACTCGTCTTGCATGCCCAGGCACGTATCGTCGCGTGCCTCCAGAATCGCCAGTTCATGATGGCAGCTCGGTACTTCCCAGGTCAGGAAGTACCGGGCGGCCTGGAGCTTGCCCTTGTAAAAGGCCGCATCGGCCGCGTTGCCCTTGGCCAGCCCTTCTTCGGCGCGGATCGCCTGTTCCAGCCAGCGCCAGCCAATCACCGTGTGCCCGAACACTTTCAAGTACAGCGCCGAGTTCGCCAGGCTGCTGTTGACCTTGCCTTGGGCGAGATCGGTGAGTAGGCCAATCGTCACGCTTTGCAGCCGGTTTACCAGTTGCTCCAGGGGCTCTCGCAGTGCCGTGAGTGAAGGGTGCTTTTGCGCCCGGGCGCCGGTCTCGGCGATCAGGCGAATCAGTTGCTTCAAGCCGGCACCACCGTTCTGCGCCAATTTGCGCCCGAGCAGGTCCAGGGACTGGATGCCGTGGGTGCCTTCATGGATCGGGTTCAGGCGGTTGTCGCGGTAGTACTGCTCCACCGGGTATTCGCGGGTGTAACCGTGGCCGCCGAGAATCTGGATCGCCAACTCGTTGGCCTTGAGGCAGAACTCCGACGGCCAGGATTTGACGATTGGCGTGAGCAGGTCCAGCAGTTCGTGGGCGTGCTTGCGCTCGGTGTCGGTTGCCAGGGTGGTGGTGTCGTCGAACAGCCGCGCCGCGTAGAGGCCGAGATCGAAGGCGCCTTCCACATAGGCTTTCTGGGTCAGCAGCATGCGCTTGATGTCGGCGTGCTGGATGATCGCCACCGGGGCGGTGCTCGGGTCTTTGCTGTCGGGCAGGCGCCCCTGGGGCCGTTCGCGGGCGTAGTCCAGGGAATAAAGGTAGCCGGCGTAACCGAGCATCACCGCGCCCATGCCCACGCCGATGCGCGCCTCGTTCATCATCTGGAACATGCAGCTCAGGCCCTGGTGCGGTTTGCCCACCAGATAGCCGACGCAGTTGCCGTTATCGCCGAAGTTAAGCGCCGTGGACGTGGTGCCGCGCCAGCCCATCTTGTGGAACAGCCCCGCCAGCAGCACATCGTTGCGAGCGCCCAGGCTGCCGTCATCGTTGACCAGGAACTTGGGCACGATAAACAGCGAAATGCCCTTCACCCCCGCAGGTGCATCCGGCAACTTGGCCAGCACCATGTGCACGATGTTTTCCGACAGCGGGTGGTCGCCACCGGAGATAAAGATCTTGTTGCCCTTGAGCCGATAACTGCCGTCAGCCGCTGGTTCTGCACGGGTCCGAATGTCCGACAGGGAAGAACCGGCATGGGGCTCGGTCAGGGCCATGGTGCCGAAGAAGCGCCCGTCGATCATCGGCTGCAGGAAGCGCTGTTTCTGTTCCTCAGTGCCGAAGCTTTCGATCAGGTTGGCGGCGCCCATGGTCAGGAACGGGTAGGACGTCGAGGCGGCGTTGGCCGATTGGAAGTGCGCGAAGCAGGCCTGGGACAATAGCGTCGGCAGTTGCATGCCACCTGCTTCAAAGCTGCGGGCTGCGTTGAGGAAGCCGGCTTCAAGGAAGGCGTCCACCGCCGGTTTTACCTCAGGGATCAGGATCGCCTGGCCGTTTTCATAGCGCGGTTCGTTTTCGTCGTTCTTGCGGTTGTGCGGGGCGAAGTATTTTTCTGCGATGGTGCGCGCCGTGCTGATGGCGGCATCGAAGGTTTCGCGGTTGTGCTCGGCAAACCGCTCGCGCTGGGTCAGGCCCTCGGCATCGAGGACTTCATACAGCTCGAAAGCCAGATTGCGGGAACTGAGCAGCGTCTCGGACATGGCGGCGTACCTTTGAAGGAATTGGCCTGAGTCTAAGTGCGCGAATGGAGGGTGGATAGCAAGATTGATTTAAGTGATAGAAGGGCAGAACGCTGGCGCAAGGTGGAGCGCGATCAGTGGGGTGGCTTGTTTGCGATGGGCATAGGTATCTACACAACTTTGTGGGTTGTAACAGCAGACGGTAACCACGATGCGAAGCGAGCCGCTCTTGATCTTGATCTGCTTTTGATCTCAGGCGCCCCGTTAAACCACGCTGGCCGGAATTCGACAGTGATTTGGGGGGTAAACCGGCAGGGATGCCGGTTTAGCCGCCCCGCGCCATGGATGGCGCGTGGCGGCGGCCCCCCAAATCACTGGCGGATTACGGGCACACCGAGCCCAAGCGAGGTGCCGAGTGGTGGGGCAAGAGCGTTTTGCTTACTTTTGCGCTTTTCAAAAGTGAGCCGCCGTCAGGGCGGAACCCTAAGTGGCCGTTACCCCAGGAATGGATATGTACACAATCCAACTGCGTTGATTGCCAGACCGCCTTCGCGAGCAAGCCCGCTCCCACAGTTGGATCGTTGGGGTGTCAGGTAGATAGGCTTCGGCTGGCAGGCCGCTATCGCAGGCAAGCCAGCTCCCACACTTTTACTGCACTGTGTCAGTTAGCCGATGGTCATCAGGCTGGCGTTACCACCCGCTGCAGCAGTGTTAACGCTCAACGCACGCTCAATCACCAGACGCTCCAGCGCAATCGCCGTTTCGCCTTGCGACATACCATGCACCCCAACAATCGCCCCACCGCGCTGCGCCACTTGCTGGCACACCGCACGCAGTTGGTCGGAATCACCGTGATGCAGCACGGCGTCAAACACCACGTCGTCCTTGGTCCAGTCGGCCACGCGCTTGATCTTCGCCTGAATTTCTTTCGGCAAGCGCGGGAACAAGGCCTTGGTCAGCTCGGTTTCCGGCCATACCGCCGAACCGCCGACGGCCAATACCGCCGCCAGTTGGGTCAGCAGGTCGCCTTCCACGTCGGCCAGGCACAGCACGTGCTCGCGCGGCAGGATGGCGTAGCTGTTGCGCTCGCCGGTCGGGCCGGCCAGTTGGCGGGTGATACCGCTTTGCGACTGGGCGGCGAACTGCGTGCACAGGGCGCTCAGTTCACTGAACTTATGGCCGTCGGCCCAGGTTTTCAGGGCGGTCAGCGATTGGCTCATGGCATCACGCAGGCGCACGTCCGGCGCGGCCAACTTGTCACCTCGTACGAAGGATTGCTCGATCGCATCGGTAGGACGGGTCGACAACAAGCGGTACAGGTACAGCGGGCCACCGGCTTTCGGGCCAGTACCCGACAGGCCTTCGCCGCCGAACGGTTGCACGCCGACCACGGCACCCACAATGTTGCGGTTGACGTAGACGTTACCGGCATTGACGTTGTCGATCACCTTGGCGATGGTCTCGTCGATGCGCGTGTGCACGCCCAGGGTCAGGCCGTAGCCGGAAGCGTTGATCTGGCCGATGAGCTGGTCGATCTCTTTGCGCTTGTAGCGCACCACGTGCAGTACCGGGCCGAAGATCTCGCGTTGCAGTTCGTCGAAGCTTTCCAGCTCGATCAGGGTCGGCATCACGAAGGTGCCGCGCTTGATCTCTTCACCGTCGGCAATCGCCACCTGGTAAACGTTGCGGCCTTTGTCGCGCATGGCCTGGATGTGTTTCTCGATACCCGCCTTGGCTTCGGCATCGATCACCGGGCCGATGTCCACCGACAGGCGTTCCGGGTTACCCAGGCGGCATTCAGCCATGGCGCCCTTGAGCATTTCGACCACACGGTCTGCCGAATCTTCCTGCAGGCACAGTACACGCAGCGCCGAGCAACGTTGGCCGGCGCTGTCAAAGGCCGACGAGACGACGTCGATCACCACTTGTTCGGTCAGCGCCGAGGAGTCGACGATCATCGCGTTCTGGCCACCGGTTTCGGCGATCAACGGAATCGGGCGACCCTGGGCATCCAGGCGACCGGCGACATTGCGTTGCAGCAGGCGCGCCACTTCGGTAGAACCGGTGAACATCACGCCTTTGACGCGATCATCACCCACCAGGCGGGCACCGACGCTTTCGCCCTGGCCTGGCAGCAGTTGCAGCACGCCTTCCGGAATGCCAGCTTCAAGCAGGATGCGTACGGCCTGGGCAGCCACCAGCGGCGTCTGCTCGGCAGGCTTGGCCAGCACCGGGTTACCGGCAGCCAGTGCAGCAGCTACCTGACCGCTGAAGATGGCGAGCGGGAAGTTCCACGGGCTGATGCACACCACCGGGCCCAATGGGCGGTGGGCGTCATTGGTGAAGTCGTTGCGCGCCTGCACCGCGTAGTAACGCAGGAAGTCCACGGCTTCACGCACTTCGGCGATGGCGTTGGCGAAGGTCTTGCCGGCTTCACGGGCCAGTAAGCCCATCAGCGGCTGGATCTCGCCTTCCATCAGGTCGGCGGCGCGCTCCAGGATGGCAGCACGTTCGGCGGGCGGGGTGGCCTGCCAGATCGGCGCGGCGCTGATGGCGCACTGGATGGCGTTGTCGACGTCTTCGACGGTGGCTTCCTGTACCTGGCCGACCACGTCACGCAGATCGGACGGGTTCAGCACCGGTTGGGCCGCTTCATTGCTGGCGACGCAACCGAGCATCGGTGCGGCCTTCCAGTTGTTGTGAGCAGTGGCGAGCAGGGCGCAGGACAGCGAGGCCAGGCGATGTTCGTTGGCCAGGTCGATACCGGCCGAGTTGGCGCGGTCGCTGCCATACAGGTCACGCGGCAGCGGAATACGCGGGTGCGGCAGGCCGAAACCGCCTTCCTGGGTTGCCATTTGCTCGATGCTGGCCACCGGGTCGGCTACCAATTCCTGGATCGAGATGGACTGGTCAGCGATACGGTTGACGAACGAGGTGTTGGCGCCGTTTTCCAGCAGGCGACGAACCAGGTAAGCCAACAGTGTTTCGTGGGTGCCAACCGGCGCGTACACACGGCACGGACGGTTCAGCTTGCCTTCGGAAACCTTGCCTACAACCTGTTCGTACAGCGGTTCACCCATGCCGTGCAGGCACTGAAACTCGTACTGGCCGGGGTAATAATTCTGACCGGCGATGTGGTAGATAGCCGACAAGGTGTGGGCGTTGTGCGTGGCGAACTGCGGGTAGATGACTTCCGGCACCGACAGCAGTTTGCGTGCGCAGGCAATGTAGGAAACGTCGGTGTACACCTTGCGGGTGTAGACCGGGTAGCCTTCCAGGCCTTCGACCTGGGCGCGCTTGATTTCGCTGTCCCAGTACGCGCCTTTTACCAGGCGGATCATCAGGCGGTGGCGGCTGCGGCGGGCCAGGTCGATGACGTAGTCAATTACATACGGGCAACGCTTCTGGTACGCCTGGATCACAAAGCCGATACCGTTCCAGCCGGTCAGCTGCGGCTCGAAGCACAGGCGCTCGAGCAGGTCCAGGGACAGCTCCAGGCGGTCGGCTTCTTCGGCGTCGATGTTCAGGCCGATGTCGTACTGCTTGGCCAGCAAGGTCAGCGACAGCAGGCGCGGGTACAGCTCGTCCATCACGCGCTCGTACTGCGCACGGCTGTAGCGCGGGTGCAGGGCGGAGAGCTTGATGGAGATGCCCGGGCCTTCATAGATCCCGCGGCCATGGGAGGCTTTGCCGATGGAGTGAATGGCTTGTTCGTACGACGCCAGGTACTTCTGGGCGTCGTGTTCGGTGAGTGCGGCTTCACCGAGCATGTCGTAGGAATAGCGGAAGCCCTTGGCTTCGAATTTGCTCGCATTGGCCAGAGCTTCGGCGATGGTTTCGCCGGTCACGAACTGCTCGCCCATCAGGCGCATGGCCATGTCGACGCCCTTGCGGATCATCGGCTCGCCGCTCTTGCCGATGATGCGGCTCAGGGACGAGGTCAGGCCTGCTTCGTTGTGGGTCGACACCAGCTTGCCGGTCAGCAGCAGGCCCCAGGTGGCGGCGTTGACGAACAGCGATGGGCTGTTGCCCAAATGCGGCTGCCAGTTGCCGGTGCTGATCTTGTCGCGGATCAGTGCATCGCGGGTGCCTTTGTCCGGGATGCGCAACAGCGCTTCGGCCAGGCACATCAGCGCCACGCCTTCCTGGGACGACAGGGAGAATTCTTGCAGCAGGCCCTGAACAATACCGGCACGGCCGCCGGCACTCTTCTGATTGCGCAGTTTTTCGGCAATGCTCGCGGCCAGCTTGTTGGTGGCTTCGGCCATCGGGGCTGGCAGGCGCGCCTGTTCGATCAGCATCGGCACCACTTCCGGCTCGGGGCGGCGGTAAGCGGCGGTGATCGCGGCACGCAATACCGATTGCGGCAGGATGCTCTCGGCGAACTCAAGGAAGCACTGGTGGGCGTGGTCGGCCTGGACCTCGCCGGCATCGTCGGCCTCCTTGCTGCTCAAGCCATTGAGCTCGGACAGGGTTGCACCACCCTCGAGTTTCTCCAGGTAATTGAAAATCGCCTGCTTGATCAGCCAGTGCGGCGTGCGATCAATGGAGGTCGCGGCGGCCTTAAGGCGTTCGCGGGTCGGGTCGTCGAGTTTGACCCCAAGGGTGGTCGTTGCCATTTTTTTATCCTCATGGGTGCCACTACCGAGTGGCATCTGCTGGCGGCAAGATTAGCTTTGCCCATCCCGAGGTGCAACCGGGTGCAACCCTTTTGTTGGTTAAATGTTCGACGCTTGATCGGAAAAAAATAAACACACGACCGAATCCGCTCCGCGCTGGTGCATTTGCTTCTGAGATCGGCTGTTCTTGCTCCGAAAAGGAGCAAAAAAAGCGCGTTTGTCCTAAAACATACTTGGGTGCAACTTAATCGGCAGAAACTGGTTGCACCTTATTTGCTTTGTTGAATAGCATTCGCGCACCAAGGTGCAACCAACCCTGTGGGTGGGTTCATCGGCTGGCGGCTTTCCTGGGGAAACGCCAGTCATAAATGCGCGGCATGCAGGTTCGTCTATCCGGTTATCCACGGGTGGCCGTCCCCATGACCGTCGCTACATAAAAACAAAGCCAGGGCGTCACTCCTATGAGCGTTAGTAATCCAACCCTGATCACGTTCGTGATCTACATCGCAGCAATGGTGCTGATCGGCCTGATGGCCTATCGCTCCACCAACAACCTTTCCGATTACATCCTGGGCGGTCGCAGCCTCGGTAGCGTGGTGACAGCTCTGTCCGCCGGTGCTTCCGACATGAGCGGCTGGCTGTTGATGGGCTTGCCGGGCGCGATCTACATGTCCGGTCTGTCGGAAAGCTGGATTGCCATCGGCCTGATCGTCGGTGCTTACCTCAACTGGTTGTTCGTGGCCGGCCGCCTGCGCGTGCAGACCGAACACAACGGCGACGCCCTGACCCTGCCGGATTACTTCTCCAGCCGCTTCGAAGATAAAAGCGGCCTGCTGCGGATCATCTCCGCCGTGGTGATCCTGGTGTTCTTCACCATCTACTGCGCCTCCGGCATCGTCGCCGGCGCCCGCCTGTTCGAAAGCACCTTCGGCATGTCCTACGAGACCGCGCTGTGGGCCGGTGCTGCAGCGACCATTGCCTACACCTTCATCGGTGGTTTCCTGGCAGTCAGCTGGACCGATACCGTACAAGCCACGTTGATGATCTTCGCGCTGATCCTCACGCCGATCATCGTGCTGCTGGCCACCGGCGGTGTAGACACCACCTTCCTGGCCATTGAAGCCAAGGACCCGACCAGCTTCGACATGCTGAAAAACACCACCTTCATCGGGGTTATTTCGCTGATGGGCTGGGGCCTGGGCTACTTCGGCCAACCGCACATCCTCGCGCGTTTCATGGCGGCGGACTCGGTGAAGTCGATCGCCAAGGCGCGTCGTATTTCCATGACCTGGATGATCCTGTGCCTGGGCGGCACCGTGGCAGTGGGCTTCTTCGGTATCGCTTACTTCTCGGCGCACCCGGAAGTGGCAGGCCCGGTGACTGAAAACCCTGAGCGTGTGTTTATCGAACTGGCCAAGATCCTGTTCAACCCATGGGTTGCCGGTGTGTTGCTGTCGGCCATTCTGGCGGCGGTGATGAGCACCCTGAGCTGCCAATTGCTGGTGTGCTCCAGCGCCCTGACCGAAGACTTCTACAAGGCGTTCCTGCGCAAGGGCGCGTCCCAGCGTGAACTGGTATGGGTCGGTCGCCTGATGGTTCTGGTCGTGGCCTTGATCGCCATCGCCATGGCCGCCAACCCGGAAAACCGCGTACTGGGCCTGGTCAGCTACGCCTGGGCCGGTTTCGGTGCAGCCTTCGGCCCTGTGGTACTGATCTCGGTAATCTGGAAACACATGACCCGCAACGGCGCACTGGCTGGCATCCTGGTCGGCGCAATCACTGTGATCGTATGGAAACACTTTGAATTGCTGGGCCTGTACGAAATCATCCCAGGCTTCATCTTCGCCAGCCTGGCGATCTACTTCGTGAGCAAGATGGGCGCACCGACGGTGGGTATGGTCGAGCGTTTTGATGCTGCGGAAAAAGATTACAACTTGAACAAGTAATTCGTCGGCGTTTAACGTCTTGCTAACTGAAAAAGGCCCGCATCCCATGGACTGCGGGCCTTTTTTGCGGTTCACAGGCGTAGTGTACGGCTTAAAAATTCAGTTGATCCCTGAAATGAAAGACCGTCGCGCCAACGGCCCCGATCAGGCCGATAAAAGCTATGCCATGAAGCATAAGCTTGAGGTGTCGAGGGAATTCTTCGACCTGCCTTACGTTAATGACGCGACGTTTTGCATTCCACTTTGGCAGGGCGATCGCCACATAGACTACGCATAGCCTGGCTAATCTCCCTTGAAGGTTGTTCCCCAGAAGACATTTGTAGTCGTTCACAAGGCGGCATTGATTCAGCAGATGCTCCATCTTCTCTAGTTTGCGATAAGCCAGGAAAATGTCGAATATGACTGCTATGAGCATACAGCCTGCGGAGCTGAGCGCTATTTGGGCGCTTACCGAGAGATTGAGTAAGGACTCAGTACTCATATAAAACCTCTCCAGCCATGGCGCCCAACTCACTCCCCCAACTGCCTAAGGTTGCGCCTACCGCGCCCCCAGCTATCAACAGGCAGCTCAAGGCTAGTGGTCCGGTTGTTGGGGTCATGACCGCCACACACAAGCCCATGCCGATCTGACCTCCAATAATCCCTCCTGTAACCCCGAAAGTTAATTTACCCGCCTCCACATATTTCGCTTTTCTGCATTGTTCCTCTCTCCCGGTCGAACACGCCTCTTTTATCTCCAGCGCCGTCACCGTCGTACTCAATGCTATCCCCAACGGCGTCCCGTTTTTAAGCAGCTTCGCCGTCTTCGAAATCCGTGCGATGGTCTCTTGATACCGGCTTATCTCCCCCGTATGCAAATAGCTTCTGGTCGAGACACCTAGCATTTTCTTGATCGAGCCTTCATTGCGCAGCCCCGTGCCATAACGCGCAAAACCCCGCAGTTGAGCGTCCAGCCTTGCAAACAGTGTTCGGCGTCGTGCGAGAAACTCCTCTCTGGCGGCACCACCGCCCCGGCGTAGTGACTGTTTATGCAGGGCATCAATTTCTTCCAGGGTTTTTGCAATGTCTTGCAAATGCTTGCTCCAGGCATCACCTGCCGTGCCTATACCCAGTGAGGTATACCCCAGCAGCTTTTGCAGCAAATCATAGTTGTGCACTGCAAAGGCATCCCCGCCTTCGGCCATCACGCTGTGGCGAATATCCCAGGCGGCTCGCATCAAGCGTGACTCTTGCAGGGTACAGGCTGCGGTAGTGTCGTCGCCGATAATGACGAGTTGCCCCGGTAGCACCACCACATTGCGAATGTGCGCGTTGAGCGCGTCGAACTTGGCTTCGGCGTGCTTTCCTAAGCGTAATTTGGCCTTGAGTTCCACAGAGGTTTGTTGCTGGTCATTGATAAACGCATAGGGCTGGGACATTACAGATTCCCCAGCAATAGTGATCGGCTCGAAGAGTGGCGATTGCCTGCCATGAAAACATTCCTTTTGAATGAACATGGCTGCGCAATTTAAACAGGTGATGAGAGGGTGTCGTGGTTATGGAGGGGCGTTTCGGGGGGGGGGTTTACGTTTGGGAAACAGGCTACTGGGCTGCCGTAATATTCTGTCAGACGTGTGGATTTTTACCGCAATGGGGCTTCAGCACGCGGCTACCCCCCATTAAATGAAGACGGCGGTAGGACCTTACTGATTTACCCGGTATGAGCTCAGGCCGGCCGTAAGCTGGTGCAGAATCGACCGCCCACCCTTCGCAGAGAAACACCGGATGTTCGCTCCTGCCAACCAACCTGCATTTACCCTGGCCCTGGACGGGTCGCCCAGTGACTTCAAGGTGTTCGCGTTCAACGGCACCGAGGCCATCAGCCAGCCTTACCGGTTTGAACTTGAGCTGGTCTGCGAGCAGCCGGATATCGACCTGGAGGGCTTGCTGCATCGCCAGGTGTACTTGGGCTTCGATGAGCAGGGGCATGGCGTTCATGGCCTGGTGTATCGGGTTGCCCAGGGCGACTCGGGCCGGCGCTTGACGCGTTACCAGCTCAGTCTTGCGCCACATCTGGCGTACCTGGCACACAGCAGCCACCAGCGCATTTTTCAGCATAAGACGGTGCCGCAGATTGTTGCTCAGGTGTTGGCTGGGCAGGGGATTCACAGTGACCGCTTTGAGTTCCGGTTGAGCGGTGATTACCCGGAGCGTGAATATTGCGTGCAGTTCGGCGAGAGCGACCTGGCGTTCATTCAGCGCCTGTGTGCCGAGCTGGGGATTCACTATCACTTCCAGCATTCCCCCGAAGGGCACCTGCTGGTGTTTGGCGATGATCAGACGGTGTTTGCCCAGATGGATCAGCCTACGCCTTACCGGCCAGGTTCGGGAATGGTGGCCGATACTCCCGCGATCAAGCGCTTCACTTTGCAATTGGCAACCCGTACCACGGCGCTGAACCTGCGCGATTACGACTTTCGCAAACCCCATGTCGAGCTAGAAGGCGCAGCCGTCGACGAGTCATTGCCCAAGCTTGAAGCGCAGCACTACCCCGGCAACTTTTCCGACCGAGCCCAAGGCAGATGCCTAGCCCAGCGTGGCCTGGAGCGGCACCGCAGCGACTATCGCAGTGCCCATGGTCAGGGCGATGAGCCTGCGTTGGCCAGTGGCCGGTTTTTGCAGTTGCGTGAGCACCCTCGCGAGGACTGGAATGACTTGTGGCTGGTGACGCAGGTGCGCCATGAAGGCAAGCAGCCCCAGGTGCTGGAGGAGGCGGTCACCGAGGAGGATGGAGGGGAACTGCGCCAGGGCTATCGCAACGCATTTGTGGCCGCGCCATGGGATGCGGTGTTTCGTCCGCCCTTGCCAGAGCAGCCGCGCCCGACGGTGTCGGGGTATCAAAGCGCGGTGGTCACTGGCCCGGTTGACAGTGAGGTTCACTGTGACGAATACGGCCGGGTCAAGGTGCAACTGGCCTGGGATCGCATTGGCGAGCACAACGACCATTCCAGTTGCTGGTTGCGGGTAGCCAGTGGCTGGGCCCATGACCGTTATGGTGTGGTGCTGATCCCCCGGGTGGGCATGGAAGTGCTGGTGGGGTTCGTCAATGGCGACATGGACATGCCGCTGGTGGTGGGATGCCTGCCCAACGCCGCCACGCCTGTGCCCCTCGACCTGCCAGCGGACAAGACCCGCAGTCTCTTGCGTAGCCGGAGCAGCCCGGGCGGTGGCGGCTACAACGAACTGCGTATCGAGGACCGCAAGGGCGCCGAAGAGATCTACCTGCGCGCCCAGCGCGACTGGACCCAGCATGTGCTGCATGACCAACAGGTACAGGTCGATAACCAGCGTCGCGTGCAGGTGGGCGGCGAGTCGCGCCATGAGTTGCAGGGCCAGGAGCAGCGCATCACCCACGGCAACCGTTTGACGGAACTCAAGCAGGATGACCATCTGGTGGTCGGCGGTTCGCAGCACATGCGGGCCGGGCAGACCATTGCGCTGGGCGCCGGGCAAAGCATCATCATTGATGCGGGTGCCAGCGTGACGATCCAGGCGGGCGGGCAGTCGATCACGTTATCAGCGGGCGGGATATTCAGCAGCGTGCCGATCCAGCTCGGCAGCGCGCCTGCCCCGACACCGGTGCCGTTGATGCCTGGATTGAACGAGACTTTATTGGCGGTGGTGCCCGCGCCGTTAAGCCGCGCACAAGTGGTCAGCCTGAAACGCAGCGCGCTGTTCTGCGAAGAATGCGAGCGCTGCAAGAACGGCCAGTGTGACATCGGCGCCCCTGTGCGGAGTGCGTCCTGATGCCTGCACCCTTGACGCCCAGTGCCTGGCTGGCGCAATACCCGTTGCAGCCAGATGAACAGCTGTACGCCGTGCTGGGCAATGCCAGCGACGCCAAGCCGCTCGCCGCCTGGCAAGCCAGGGCCGCGGCAAAGATGCCGCGACCGATCTGGGCGGGCACGGCCTACGCTGACTGGGATGAGGTCATGCCCTACGTTGGCGTCGTGGAGCCGGGCAGTGCCTTTCTCGAGTGGATAGCCACCACCCAAGCGACGGATTGGGGCTGGCTGGCGGTCTCATCCAGCCCGCTGGAGGTGGTGATCGCGCATTTGCAGGGCTTGACCCAGGTGTACCTGCCGGAAAACCAGCCGGTGTTTTTGCGTTTCTGGGACGGTGCGCACCTTTTGCCGATGTGGCAGTCATTAGGCGACGAGGCGGCGCGCGTGTTGCCGGTGTTCCAGCGCTACCTGGTCAACGGCCAGCCGCTGTCCGTGGCGCCCCAATCAGTCACTGCGGCTCCAACCAGCCCGTGGTGGCAGGTACCGGCATCGTTGCTGACGCATATGGCCCAGCAATCACCGCAGGTGCTGGTCGACAACCTGCTGCAATGGCTCCAGGAGCAGCGTCCTGACCTCTACACTGCGTTTACGCCAGCCACCTTGCAGCACAAGGTCGCCTACTTCACACGCAGGCCGCAAATCAGCCATGGCGCATTGGCTGATTACCTTGCCTCGCAACTCGGTTGAGCCCCTGGTGATAGCGTGACATCCGTGTCGCCTGCCGTGCGGCCCTGCACCTTTGCGTCGGTAGAAGGTAAACTTCGCCCCCTGCGCAGGAGCAACCATGAATTATCGTCACGCCTTTCACGCCGGCAACCATGCCGATGTCTTCAAACACCTGACCTTGACCCGCCTCATCGCCCTGATGTCGCGCAAGGAACAGCCGTTCGCCTACCTCGACACTCACGCAGGCATTGGCTTGTACGACTTGCAGGGCGACCAGGCCAACCGCACCGGTGAGTACCTGGAAGGCATCGCCCGCCTGTGGGGCGCAAGCGACCTGCCGCCGCTCACCGCCGACTACATGCGCGTGCTGCACGAGATGAACCCGGATGGCCAGTTGCGCTACTACCCCGGCTCACCGGAACTGGCGCGCCGCCTCACGCGGCCCCAGGACCGTGTGCTGCTCAATGAGAAGCACCCGGAAGATGGCGTGCTGCTCAAGGACAACATGAAGGGTGATCGCCGCGTCAAAGTGCACCTGGGCGAAGGCTGGCACGTGCCACGGGCCTTGCTGCCGGTGCCGGAAAAGCGCGCGCTGATGTTGATCGACCCGCCGTTTGAAAAGCTCGACGAAATGCAGCGTTGCGCGGCGTCCCTCAAGGAAGCCGTCAGCCGTATGCGCCAGACGGTCGCGGCGATCTGGTACCCGGTGAAAGACCAACGCATGTTGCGCCGTTTCTACCAGGACCTGGCCGGTACCGGTGCGCCGAAGCTGCTGCGTGTGGAGTTGCTGGTGCATCCGCTGGACACGCCCAATACCCTCACTGGCTCGGGCCTGGCGATTGCCAACCCGCCGTGGGGCTTGGAAGAGGAACTGCGTGAGTTGCTGCCGTGGTTGTCCAAGCAACTGGGCCAGACCCAGGGTGGCTGGCAGATGGATTGGCTCATCGCCGAATAACCGATCTAAATCCAAACGCAGGACCCAATGTGGGAGCGGGCTTGCTCGCGAAAGCGGTATATCAGTCAGCCAATTCAGTGACTGACACTCCGCTTTCGCGAGCAAGCCCGCTCCCACATTTTGGTTTGTGTAGCTTCCTAGATCGGGCAGGTCACGCCAGTGCCGCCGATCCCGCAGTAACCCTGGGGATTCTTCGCCAGGTACTGCTGGTGATACGCCTCGGCGAAGTACACGGTCGGGGCCTCTTCGATTTCCGTGGTGATCTCACCCAGGCCGGCCTTGCTCAGCTCTTGCTGATACGCCGCGGCACTGGCTTTGGCCGCCGCCAGTTGCTCAGGCGTGGTGGCGTAGATCACCGAGCGGTACTGGCTGCCGATGTCATTGCCCTGGCGCATGCCCTGGGTCGGGTTGTGCAGTTCCCAGAACATTTTCAGCAGGTCTTCGTATTTCACCTTGGCCTGGTCATACACCACCAGCACCACTTCGCTGTGGCCGGTCAGGCCCGAGCAGACTTCTTCATACGTCGGGTTGGGCGTAAAGCCGCCGGCGTAGCCGACCACGGTGCTGACCACGCCATCGCGCTGCCAGAACTTGCGTTCCGCGCCCCAGAAGCAGCCCAGGCCGAAGATCGCAAAGCCGACGTCATCCAGGAACGGGCCCAGCAGTGGGTTGCCGTTGACGAAGTGCGTTTCGGGCAACTTCATCGGGGTTTCACGGCCAGGCAGAGCTTGTTCTTGAGTAGGCAGCACGTTTTTGTTCACCAGAATTTCCGAGCGCAAGACCATGATCAGTCCTCTCGTCAGGTTGAGTAACAGTAAATTGTCAGACAGCCAGTGTGCCCGAGTGTTACAGCGCTGTCAGGCGATTGGCCCGCGCGGGTAGCGTTTAAGCCTCTGCAGCAGCTCGGCACCCGGGATCGGGCGGTCGAACAGATAGCCCTGGCCCACGTCGCAACGGTGCCGGCGCAGGAACGCCAACTGCTCAGCGGTCTCGATGCCTTCGGCCACCACCTTGAGCTTGAGGTTGTGGGCCATGGCGATCACCGCCGAGGTGATTTCCATGTCGTCCTGGTTGTCCGGGATTTCATGAATAAAGCTGCGATCAATCTTAATGATGTCGATGGGGAATTTTTTCAAGTAGCTCAGCGACGAGTAACCGGTGCCGAAGTCGTCCATCGCCAGGGTCAGGCCAAAGCTCTTGAGCTGGTCCAGTTGCAGGCGCGTATCTTCGGTGGCTTCCAGCAGCAAGCCCTCGGTCAGCTCCAGCTCCAGCAGGTTGGCCGGCAGCTCTTCCTCCTTGAGGATGGTGGCAATCGACGCTACCAGGTCCGGGTCGGAGAATTGCTTGGGCGACAGGTTGATGGCCACCTGCAAGTTGCCCAGGCCTGCGGCCGTCAATTGCCGGCTCATGCGGCAAGCCTGGCGCGCGATCCATTTGCCGATGGGGATGATCAGCCCGGTCTCTTCAGCCACGCTGATGAACTGGTCGGGGCGGATCATGCCTTTTTCCGGGTGGTTCCAGCGCAACAGCGCTTCCATGCCCAGCAGGCGACCGCTGCGCAGGCACAGCTTGGGCTGGTAGAACACGTCCAGCTCGTTCTGGGTCAGGGCACGGCGCAGGTTGTTTTCCACGAACAGCTTGTAGCTGGCCTCGGCATTCAACGCTTCGGTGAACACTTGCACCTGGTGCTTACCATTGGCCTTGGCCTTGTGCAGGGCCAGGCCGGCGTTGCGCATCAGGGTCTGCGGGTCGCGGCCATGCAGCGGCGCGCAGGCCAGGCCCACGGAGCCGGTGACGCTGATCAGCTGGTTGTCGACGAACATCGGCTTGTCGAGGGTGGCCAGCAACTGGCTGGCCACCTGCTGGCCGGTCTCAAGGTCGGCGTCGTCCAACAGCACCGCGAATTCGTTACTGGCAAAGCGCGCCAGGCTGCCGCCGCTGCTCAAGCTGTTGCGCAGGCGGCGCGCCAGGCTGATCAGCAACTTGTCGCCAGTCTGGTGGCCGAGGCTGTCGTTGATGCGCTTGAAGTTGTCGATGTCCACCAGCAGCAGGCTGATCGGGCTATCGCTGTCGCGGGCAAAGCGCTCGTCGAGGTTGCGAATAAACGCCGGGCGATTGCCCAGGTTGGTCAGGTTGTCGGTGTAGGCCAGGCGTTCGATGCGCTGCTGCGCCAGCTTGGTCTGGGTGATGTCTTCGTAGATGCCGATGTAGTGGGTCAACTCGCGGTTGTCGCCATACACCTTGGAAATCGACAGCTGGCCCCAGTAGGGCTCCAGGTTCTTGCGGCGGCTCTTGAACTCACCTTGCCAGCTGTTGCTTTTGGCCAGGGCCGAGGGCGCGTCGAACAGCAATTCGCTGAGGTTTTCCAGGGCCGGCAGTTGGGCCAGGCGATGGCCGTGGACTTCTTCGGCGCTGTACTGGGTAATCGCGGTGAAGCTGGGGTTGACGTACTCCACCACACCATCGCAATTGACCAGCAAAAACGCGTTGGCGCTTTGTTCCACGGCGCGCTGGAACAGGTGCAGGGCGCTGGTGGCGGTGCGGCGGTTGTGGTTGTTGATGACCTGGGCGAACTGGTCTGCCAGCTCGCCGGCGAACGCGATCTCATCGGACTGCCAGGCGCGCGGGCTGCCGCCTTGTTCCAGGCACAGCACGCCGACGACCTGGCCGTCGACACGGATGCTGGCGTCGAGCATCGCGTGGACGTCCTTGGCGCGCAGGCTTTCGGCCATTTCCCGGGTACGTGGGTCGCGCAGGGCGTGGGTGGCATCGATGGCGCGGCTCGAATGCAGGGCTTCCAAGTAATCCGGGAAGCCACTGGCGTCGATGGCTTCGGGCAGGTGGTGTTGTTGATCGGCGCGGTGATAGGCCGAGATGGGTACCAGGTGATGGCCTTCGAGGTTCCAGATGCTGGCGCAGTCGATCTGGTAGATGTCGCACGCGCTGCGAGTGATCAGCTCAGCGGCTTCTTGCAGGGAGTTGGGCGTGGTGTAGCGTTGGCGCGCCAGCAGCAGGATCAATTCCTGCTGGGCACGCACTCGCTCCAGGTGCTGCAACTGTTCCTGCTGCGCTCGCTGGTTGAGCTCCAGGGCGATTTGCAGGCGACTGTTCTGGTTTTCCAGGTCGACGGTCGGAGCGGGCGTGCTGGTCTCGCTGAACAGCCCCTCAACCACCATCAGGTAGCCGCGCACCAGGTGGCGGTTATGTTGTTTATAGGCTTCGCCCATCTCCAAAACGCTTAGCGGGCCGTCATGGGTGTGCAGGGTGTAGCGCACCAGATAATGGGGGCTCTGGGCCAGTTGCTGCTGGATCGCATCGTGCAACTGGTAGCGCGCCTGGGGTTCCATCAGGCTGGCGTAGGGCGTGCCGATCAAGGCGCAGAGTTCAACCGCTGGCAGGCCGAACTGGCGCTCGCAATTGGGGTCGAGGTAGAGCAGGGCCCAGCTTGCCTCATTAAGCCGCTCGAAACGCAGCATACCGAGGCGCGAAGGCACCGGTAATTGCGTCACTACCTCGGCCGCCATACGGGCGACATCGGGTTGGCTTTTCATGGGGAAACTCGCTTGGGAAAATGCGCACTGCGCTGGGCTCACGCCCTCTTGACTGTCGACTGCGGCAAGGTTGCATCATGCAGCACGCAGTGACAAGAGAGGATGAAGGCTAAGTGCTATAAGCCTGTTATCGGCCGCATGGGTGATTTCTGTAATTGGGGTGATCGGTGGTTTATGCCTTTCCTCTGTAGGAGCGAGCTTGCTCGCGAAGTTCGTCAACGATGACGCAGGTCTTCTGGTTAAACGCGGCGTCCTGACGATCTTCGCGAGCAAGCTCGCTCCTACAAAAAACACAGGCAAAAAAAAGCCCCGCCAAGTGGCGGGGTTGAGGTACGAGCGTGGCGCTCGGAAATCGGTGTGGCAAGGGCCTTCCCGGTAACAGGAAGGCCCTGCGACTTACAGCAGGATGGTGCGGATGTCGTTCAGCAACTGGCTCAGGCGCTGGGTGAAGCGCGCAGCCGCGGCGCCGTTGATCACACGGTGATCGTAGGACAGCGACAGTGGCAGCATCAGCTTGGGTTGGAACGCTTTACCGTCCCATACAGGCTGGATAGTGGCCTTGGAAACACCCAGGATCGCCACTTCCGGCGCGTTGACGATTGGCGTGAAGCCAGTGCCGCCAATGTGGCCGAGGCTGGAGATGGTGAAGCAGGCGCCCTGCATGTCGTCCGGGGTGAGCTTCTTGTCGCGGGCCTTGGCAGCCAGTGCGGCCGCTTCGCCAGCCAGTTGCAGCAGGCTCTTCTGATCGACGTTCTTGATGACCGGTACCAGCAGGCCATCCGGGGTGTCGACCGCAAAGCCGATATGCACGTACTTCTTGCGAATGATCGCCTTGCCGCTTGGCGCCAGCGAGCTGTTGAAGTCCGGCAGTTCCTTGAGCAGGTGTGCACAGGCCTTGAGCAGCAGTGGCAGCACGGTCAGCTTCACGCCGGCCTTCTCGGCCACGGCTTTCTGCGCAACGCGGAACGCTTCCAGGTCGGTGATATCGGCCTGGTCGAATTGGGTCACGTGCGGGATGTTCAGCCAGCTGGCGTGCAAGCCTGCCGCGCCGATTTGCATCAGGCGGGTCATCGGCACTTCTTCGATTTCGCCGAAACGGCTGAAATCCACGGTACGGATCGGCGGAATGCCCGAACCACCGGTAGCGCCGCCGGCAGCCGGAGCTTCCTTGGCTTTTTGCATCATGGCTTTGACGTAAACCTGCACGTCTTCCTTCAGCACACGGCCGTGAGGGCCGCTGGCTGCAACAGCGCTCAGCTCGACGCCGAATTCACGGGCCAGCTGACGCACGGCTGGGCCGGCGTGAACCTTGGCACCGCTTGGCGCAGGTGCAGCCGCCGCAGGGGCTGGCGCAGCTTCGGCTTTTGCGGCCGGCGCAGGGGCAGCAGCGGCAGGCGCCGCTTCAGCCTTGGCCGCCGGAGCAGCAGCCGGTGCGGGTGCGGCGGCCGGTGCAGCGCCTTGTACTTTGAGCTTGAGGATGAAGTCACCGGTGCCGACTTCGTCTTCGAGCTTGACCGCAATGCTTTCCACCACGCCGGCAGCCGGTGATGGGATCTCCATGGAGGCCTTGTCGGACTCCAGGGTGATCAGCGACTGGTCGGCTTCGACGGTGTCGCCGACCTTGACCAGCAGCTCGATGATCTTGGCCTTGCCCGACGAGCCGATGTCCGGGACGTGAATGTCCTGGACGGTCGCGGCGGCAGGTGCAGCAGCGGGGGCTGGAGCAGCCTCGGCAGCGGCAGGTTTTTCAGCAGCAGGTGCAGGTGCAGCGGCGGCCGGAGCCGCGGCCGCAGGGGCTGCATCAGCAGCACCTTCGATTTCCAGTTCCAGCAGTTCGTCGCCTTCTTTCAGGCGGTCGCCCAGCTTCACTTTCAGGCTCTTGACCACGCCGGCCTTGGGAGCAGGGATTTCCATGCTCGCCTTGTCCGACTCCAGGGTCAGAATGCTCTGGTCGGCTTCGACGGTGTCGCCGACCTTCACAAACAGCTCGATTACTTCACCTTCACCGCTGCCGATGTCAGGTACGCGAATGAGTTCGCTCACAAAAAATCTCCTCAGCAGTCCAGTGGGTTGCGTTTTTCCGGGTTGATCCCGAACTTGACGATAGCGTCAGCCACCACCTTAGGTTCGATCTCACCACGGTCAGCCAAGGCTTCCAGGGCTGCCAACACCACGAAGTGACGGTCGACTTCGAAGAAGTGACGCAGCTTCTTGCGGCTGTCACTGCGGCCGAAACCATCGGTGCCCAGGACTTTGAATTCCTTGGACGGGACCCACTGGCGAATTTGTTCAGCAAACAGTTTCATGTAGTCGGTAGAGGCAATGACTGGACCCTTACGGCCGGCCAGGCACTCTTCGACGTAGCTCTTGGCTGGCTTCTGACCAGGGTGCAGGCGGTTGCTGCGCTCCACGGCCAGGCCGTCACGGCGCAGTTCGTTGAAGCTGGTAACGCTCCACACGTCGGCACCGACGTTGAACTCGTCACGCAGGATCTTCGCCGCTTCACGCACTTCGCGCAGGATGGTGCCGGAGCCCATCAGCTGTACGTGGTGCGCCGCTTCCTTGGTGTCTTCTTCGAGCAGGTACATGCCCTTGATGATGCCTTCTTCCACACCGGCCGGCATGGCTGGCTGCTGGTAGGACTCGTTCATCACGGTGATGTAGTAGAAAACGTCCTGCTGCTCTTCGGTCATCTTCTTCATGCCGTCCTGGATGATCACCGCCAGCTCATAGCCGTAGGTTGGATCAAAGGTGCGGCAGTTCGGGATGGTGGCAGCCAGGATGTGGCTGTGACCGTCTTCGTGTTGCAGGCCTTCGCCGTTCAGCGTGGTACGGCCGGCGGTACCGCCGATCAGGAAACCACGGGTGCGGCTGTCGCCAGCGGCCCAGGCCAGGTCGCCGATACGCTGGAAGCCGAACATCGAGTAGAAGATGTAGAACGGCAGCATTGGCTGGTTGTGGCTGGAGTACGAAGTACCGGCAGCGATGAAGGAGCTCATGGCGCCCGCTTCGTTGATGCCTTCTTCGAGGATCTGGCCCTTCTTGTCTTCCTTGTAGAACATCACCTGGTCTTTATCGACTGGCTCGTAGAGCTGGCCGACGGAGGAGTAGATGCCCAACTGACGGAACATGCCTTCCATACCGAAGGTACGGGCTTCGTCCGGGATGATCGGGACGATGCGCGGGCCGATGTCCTTGTCCTTGACCAGCTGCGCCAGAATACGCACGAAGGCCATGGTGGTGGAGATTTCACGGTCGCCCGAGCCGTCAAGGATAGCCTTGAGGGTGCTCAGGTCTGGCGTCGGTACGCTGAAGCTGTTGGCGCGGCGCTGTGGCACGAAACCGCCCAGTGCACTGCGACGCTCGCTCAGGTAGCGGGCTTCGGCGCTGTTTGGCTCTGGCTTGAAGAACGGCAGGTTCTCCAGCTCTTCGTCCTTGACCGGAATGTCGAAGCGGTCGCGGAACAACTTCAGGCTGTCGACATCGACTTTCTTGGTGTTGTGCGCGGTGTTCTTCGCTTCGCCGGCACCGGTGCCATAACCCTTGATGGTCTTGGCCAGGATGACGGTGGGTTGTTCTTTGTGGTTGACCGCTTCGTGGTACGCCGCGTAGACCTTGTACGGGTCGTGGCCGCCACGGTTGAGCTTCCAGATCTCGTCGTCGGACAGGTCGGCAACCATCGCCTTGAGTTCAGGCGTGTTGAAGAAGTGCTCGCGAACGAACGCGCCGTCTTTGGCTTTGTAGTTCTGGTACTCGCCGTCGATGACTTCGTCCATGCGACGTTGCAGGATACCGTCGACGTCCTTGGCCAGCAGTGGGTCCCAGAAGCGGCCCCAGATGACTTTGGTCACGTTCCACTGAGCACCGCGGAACACGCCTTCGAGTTCCTGGATGATCTTGCCGTTGCCGCGAACCGGGCCGTCGAGGCGCTGCAGGTTGCAGTTGATGACGAAGATCAGGTTGTCGAGCTTCTCGCGGCCAGCCAGGGAGATGGCGCCCAGGGATTCCGGCTCGTCGCACTCGCCGTCGCCCAGGAAGCACCAGACTTTCTGCTTGCCTTCAGGGATGAAGCCACGGGCTTCCAGGTACTTCATGAAGCGTGCCTGGTAGATCGCCTGGATCGGGCCCAGACCCATGGAAACGGTCGGGAACTGCCAGAAATCAGGCATCAGCCAAGGGTGCGGGTAGGACGACAGGCCCTGACCGTCGACTTCCTGGCGGAAGTTGTTCATTTGTTCTTCGCTGATGCGACCTTCCATGAACGCACGGGCGTAGACGCCTGGCGAGGTGTGGCCCTGGAAGTAGATCAGGTCGCCGCCGTGTTCGTCGGTCGGGGCCTGGAAGAAGTAGTTGAAGCCGATGTCATACAGGGTTGCGCTGGAAGCGAAGCTGGAGATGTGACCGCCCAGGTCCGAATCTTTCAAGTTCGTGCGCATTACCATCGCCATGGCGTTCCAGCGTACCAGCGAGCGAATGCGGCGTTCCATGAACAGGTCGCCAGGCATGCGTGCTTCGTGGGTAACGGGGATGGTGTTGCGGTATGGCGTAGTGATGGCGTAAGGCAGTTGCGAGCCGCTGCGGGTCGCGAGTTCGCCCATACGGGTCATCAGGTAGTGAGCACGGTCTTCGCCTTCTTTGTCGAGAACCGATTCCAGGGCGTCCAGCCATTCCTGGGTTTCGACGGGATCGAGGTCTTGCATGGCTTGCTCCAGGGCGGAAAGGCTACCAGAATCGGTTGCCTGAAGTTTGCGACTGGCCTTGTGGGCAGACGACATAAATTCTTGGATGGCCGAAGGTTGCTTCGGCGTCCTGTAGTTTTACTACAAATCGTCGGCCATTTCAGCCTTTCGAATGTATATACGAGTAGTAAAACTACACAAGACTGAGCGTATGGCTCGGTCTTGCTGGTGAGCATAATCGTTATTGTTGGTCTATTGCGAACAAGAAAAGGTGAAACTTTGATGTTGCCTGCCAAGATTAGTTTAATTTCAGCTATTTCTAACCTTTGTTCGACAGTCCTTCACCGAGCATGGCTCTTGCCTTCACAACTACACGCCATTTACACGCCGATCAAGGATAGACCATGAGCCTTCCAACGCTGGCCGAACTGCCGGCCATTCTGTTGCCTTACGCCAACCGGGCCGAGCAGTCATTTCGTGACGCGGTGGCCGCGCTGGACGACGATCATGGCCTTTCTGCGTGGACGCCGCAACGGTGGGCCGACTTCGCCCGCGTATGCGCCGCCAGTGATTTCGTCATTGAACAGAGTGTTCGTGACCCTTTGATGTTGCTTGAGCTAGCGGCCTGGGGCGAGCTGGACCGCGGGTTTGCGCCCGGCGAGCTGTGCAGCCAGATAGCCGGCGCCGTGCAACAGGCCGAAACAGAAGACGAGCTGGGCCGCGTACTGCGCCGCCAGCGCACGCGCCAGCAGGTGCGCATCATCTGGCGCGACCTCACACGCCAGGCCGACCTGGTGCAAACCTGTCGCGACCTGTCCGACATGGCCGACGCCTGCATCGACCAGGCCTATCAATGGCTGTACCAGCGCCACTGCGCCCAATTCGGCACGCCGACTGGCGCACGCAGCGGCGAGGCGCAGCACATGGTCATCCTCGGCATGGGCAAGCTCGGTGCGGTGGAGCTGAACCTGTCGTCGGATATCGACCTGATCTTCGCCTATCCCGAAGGCGGCGAAACGGTAGGCGTGAAGCGCGCCCTGGATAATCAGGAGTTCTTTATTCGCCTGGGTCAAAAACTGATCAAGGCCCTGGACCCGATGACCGTCGACGGTTTTGTCTTCCGCGTCGACATGCGGCTGCGTCCCTACGGTTCGGCCGGCGCCTTGGTGCTCAGCTTCAACGCGCTGGAGCAGTACTACCAGGACCAGGGCCGGGACTGGGAGCGCTACGCCATGATCAAGGCGCGGGTAGTGGCCGGCGACCAGGTGGCTGGCGCGCAACTGCTCGACATGCTGCGCCCGTTTGTCTATCGCCGTTATCTGGACTTTTCGGCCATCGAAGCGCTGCGCACCATGAAGCAACTGATCCAGCAGGAAGTGCGGCGCAAGGGCATGGCCGACAATATCAAGCTGGGCGCGGGCGGCATTCGTGAGGTGGAATTTATCGCCCAGGCCTTCCAGTTGATCCATGGCGGCCGCGACCTCAGCCTGCAGCAACGCCCGCTGTTGAACGTGCTGGGCACCCTGGAAGGCCAGGGTTATTTGCCCGCGGCGGTGATCAGCGAGCTGCGCAGCGGTTACGAGTTTTTGCGTTACACCGAACATGCGATCCAGGCGATTGCCGACCGCCAGACGCAAATGCTGCCGGACAGCCCCGAAGACCAGGCGCGCATTGCCTTTATGCTGGGTTTCAGTGACTGGGCGGCGTTCCACGAGCGCCTGATGTACTGGCGTGGCCGTGTGGACTGGCACTTTCGCCAAGTGATTGCCGACCCTGATGAAGAAGAGGGCGAAGAAAGCGAATTGGTGGTCGGTGGTGAATGGTTGCCGCTGTGGGAGGAATCCCAGGATGATGACGCCGCGTGCCGCCAATTGAGTGAAGGCGGTTTCACCGATGCCCCCAAGGCCCTCAAGGCCTTGGCCAGCCTGCGCGCCAGCCCGCAGTTGCGCGCCATGCAGCGTCTGGGGCGTGAGCGCCTGGATGCGTTTATCCCGCGCCTGCTGGCCCAGGCCGTTGAACATGCCAACCCGGACCTGGTGCTGGAACGCGTGTTGCCGCTGGTGGAAGCCGTGGCCCGGCGTTCGGCCTACCTGGTGCTGCTCACCGAGAACCCTGACGCTCTGCGCCGCCTGCTGACCTTGTGCGCAGCCAGCCCGTGGATCGCCGAACAGATCACCCGCTTCCCGCTGTTGCTGGATGAATTGCTCAACGAAGGCCGCTTGTTCAAGCCGCCGCTGGCGCCGGAACTGGCTGCGGAGTTGCGCGAGCGCCTCACGCGCATTCCCGAAGATGACCTTGAGCAACAGATGGAAGCCTTGCGCCATTTCAAACTGGCGCACCGCCTGCGGGTGGCTGCCTCCGAAATCGCCGGCAGCCTGCCGTTGATGAAGGTCAGCGACTACCTCACCTGGCTGGCCGAAGCCATTCTTGAACAAGTGCTGGCCCTGGCCTGGCGCCAGACGGTCGCCCGTCACGGCTCGCCGCAGCGACTGGACGGCACCCTGTGCGATCCTGGCTTCATCATTGTCGGTTATGGGAAAGTCGGCGGCATCGAACTGGGGCATGGTTCGGACCTGGACCTGGTGTTCATCCATGACGGCGACCCCCAGGCCAAGACGGACGGTGCCAAGCCGATCGATGGCGCGCAGTTCTTTACGCGCCTGGGCCAGCGCATCATTCACCTGCTGACCACCCAGACCAACTCCGGCCAGCTGTATGAAGTGGATATGCGCCTGCGACCTTCCGGCGCATCGGGCTTGTTGGTGAGTTCCCTGGGCGCGTTTGACCGCTATCAACAAAATGAAGCCTGGACCTGGGAACATCAGGCCCTGATCCGCGCACGGGTGCTGGTGGGCAGCCAGGATGTGGGCCAGGCGTTCGAGCAGGTACGGGCCAACGTGTTGGGGCGTGAACGGGACTTGGAGAAGCTGCGCCAGGAGGTGAGCGAGATGCGTGCCAAGATGCGCGACAACCTGGGCACCAAGGCCACGACGGCCGGCAGGGGCGCCAATGCCTTCGAGGCCACGGCGCTGTTCGACCTCAAGCAGGACGCCGGAGGTATCGTCGATATTGAATTTATGGTGCAATACGCGGCTTTGGCGTGGTCTGCGCAACATCCATCGTTGCTGCGCTACACCGACAATATCCGCATTTTGGAGGGCCTGGAGCAGGTCGGGCTGATGCCCGCCGCCGATGCCCATTTGCTGCGTGAGGTGTACAAGGCCTACCGCTCCGCCGCGCACCGCCAGGCTTTGCAGAACGAGGCCGGCACGGTCGCCGGGGACCAGTTCGCCGACGAGCGGCGACAGGTGATGCGAATCTGGCAAGCGCTGGGCTTAAATTGAAACTCGACTGATTGGCGACGCCAATTTTTATATGGGATGCGGATTAATGTGGGAGCCGGGCTTGCCCGCGATGCAGGCGCCTCGGTTTATCAGTGATACCGAGGTGATGCAATCGCAGGCAAGCCAGCTCCCACATAAAGATGCTCCCTGGCGCACCGCGATCTACAGTAATTATCGAGGCGGGGAGGCATAAGCCTCCCCGCATCGTTTGTGGAAACTACATGAATATTCTGATCGTTGGGCCCAGTTGGGTCGGTGACATGGTGATGGCACAGACACTGTTTCAGTGCCTGCGCCTGCGCTATCCAGACTGCCAGATCGACGTGCTCGCCCCTGAGTGGAGCCGGCCGATCCTTGAGCGTATGCCCCAGGTGCGCAAGGCCTTGAGCTTCCCGCTCGGCCACGGCGCCCTGGAACTGGCGACCCGCCGACGTATCGGCAAGTCCATGGCCGGCCAGTACGACCAGGCGATCCTGCTGCCTAACTCGCTGAAGTCGGCGCTGGTGCCGTACTTTGCCGGTATCCCCAAGCGCACCGGCTGGCGCGGCGAGTTTCGCTATGTGCTGCTCAATGACGTACGCACCCTGGATAAAGCCCGCTACCCGTTGATGATCGAACGCTTTATGGCTTTGGCCTACGAGCCGGGCGCTGAACTGCCCAAGCCGTACCCGCGCCCCAGCTTGCAGATCGACCCGGTGACCCGCGACGCGGCGTTGGCCAAGTTTGGCCTGACCCTGGATCGGCCCGTATTGGCTCTGTGCCCTGGCGCCGAGTTTGGCGAGTCCAAGCGCTGGCCGTCGGAGCATTACGCCAAAGTTGCCGAGACGAAGATCCGCGAAGGCTGGCAGGTGTGGCTGTTCGGTTCCAAGAACGATCACTCGGTGGGTGAAGACATCCGCCAGCGCCTGATTCCCGGCCTGCGTGAAGAGGCGGTGAACCTCAGTGGCGACACGTCCCTGGCCGAGGCCATCGACCTGTTGTCGTGCGCCGACTCGGTGGTGTCCAACGACTCCGGCCTGATGCATGTGGCGGCGGCGCTGAACCGTCCGCTGGTGGCGGTGTACGGTTCGACCTCCCCAGGCTTCACTCCGCCGTTGGCCGACAAGGTCGAGGTGGTGCGCCTGGGCCTGGATTGCAGCCCGTGCTTTGAGCGTACCTGCCGTTTCGGCCACTACAACTGCCTGCGCCAGTTGCTGCCCCAGCCGGTCACCGATGCCTTGCAGCGTTTGCAGGGCGACGTGGTCGAGGTTCATTGAGTTGCGGGTTCTGGTAATCAAGACCTCATCCCTGGGCGACGTGATCCATGCCTTGCCGGCGCTCACCGACGCGGCGCGGGCGATTCCCGGCATTCGGTTCGATTGGGTGGTGGAAGAAGGCTTTGCCGAAATCCCCACTTGGCACCCGGCGGTGGACAAGGTCATCCCGGTGGCGATTCGCCGCTGGCGCAAGAACCTCTGGCAAACCGTCAAGAGCGGCGAATGGCGGCGCTTCAAGCAGGCGGTGCAGTCGACCAAATATGATCTGGTGATCGACGCCCAGGGCTTGCTCAAAAGCGCCTGGCTGACCCGCTATGTGCGGGCGCCCATCGCCGGCTTCGACAAAGATTCTGCGCGAGAACCGCTGGCTGCGCGCTTTTATTCCCGGCGCCTGGCCGTGGCCCGTGGGCAACATGCGGTGGAGCGTTTGCGCCAGTTGTTCGCCGTGGCGCTGGGCTACGACCTGCCTCAACGCCTGGGCGACTACGGCCTGAGCGTCGAAAAACTGCTCGGCCTGCCGCCGAAAAAACCGTTCGTATTGCTGCTGCACGGCACCACCTGGGACACCAAGCACTGGCCCGAAGCCTATTGGCGTGAGCTGGCCGAACGCATGGGCCGCCTGGGCGTGGACGTAAAGCTGCCGTGGGGTAACGCCGCCGAAAAGGCGCGGGCCGAACGCCTGGCCCTGGGCCTGCCCAACGCCGAAGTGTTGCCCAAGCTCAACCTGGCGGGCGTGGCGCGTATATTGGCGAGCGCCCGTGCCTGCGTGGCCGTCGACACCGGCCTCGGCCACTTGGCGGCGGCGCTCGACGTGCCGACCATTTCCCTGTTCGGTCCCACCAACCCAGGCCTCACCGGTGCCTATGGCAAAGGCCAGATCCACTTGGCCAGCGACTGGCCATGTGCGCCTTGCCTGCAAAAACAGTGCACTTATCAACCTACTGCCGACGACCTGCGGCGGTTCGACATCGCGCGCGAGTCGCCCCTGTGCTTCACGCGCTTGAACCCTGAGCGTGTCGCAAGCCGGCTGAGCACGTTGTTACTGGCCGAGGAGCAGCACTGATGCAACTGGCTTTTGTTCTGTACAAGTACTTCCCTTTCGGTGGCCTGCAGCGCGACTTCATGCGCATCGCCCTGGAGTGCCAGCAGCGCGGCCACAAGATTCGGGTGTACACCCTGATCTGGGAAGGTGATATCCCGCCAGGCTTTGAGGTGCTGGTGGCGCCGGTCAAGGCCTTGGTCAACCACCGCCGCAACGAAAAGCTCTACGCCTGGATCCAGGCCGACCTGGCCAAGCGGCCGGTGGACCGTGTGGTGGGGTTCAACAAGATGCCGGGGCTGGACCTGTACTTTGCCGCCGACGGTGTGTTCGAGGACAAGGCCCAGACCCTGCGCAACCCGATGTATCGCTGGTTCGGGCGCTACAAGCACTTTGCCGAATACGAGCGCGCCGTGTTCGATAAGAACGCCAAGACGCAGATCATGGTGTTGTCCGAGCATCAGCAGCAGTTGTTCACCCAGTATTACGGTACCCAGGCAGAGCGTTTTCACCTGTTGCCACCGGGTATCGCCCGCGACCGCCGCGCGCCGCCGAACGCCGCCGAGATCCGCGCCGAGTTCCGCGCTGAATTTCGCTTGGCTGAAGACGATTTGCTGTTGGTGCAAATCGGTTCGGGGTTCAAGACCAAGGGCGTCGACCGCAGCCTCAAGGCGCTGGCCGCACTGCCTTCGCGCCTGAAGAAACGCACCCGGCTATTTGTAATCGGCCAGGACGACCCCAAAGTATTCCAATTGCAGAGCGCGGCGCTGGGCCTGGGCGACCAGGTGCAGTTCTTCAAGGGCCGCAATGATATTCCGCGTTTCCTGCTGGGGGCCGACCTGTTGATTCACCCCGCGTACAACGAGGCGGCCGGCATGGTGCTGGTCGAAGCGGTGGTCGCCGGCCTCCCGGTACTGGTGAGCCCGGTGTGCGGCTATGCGTTCTACATCGACAAGGCCCAGAGCGGCCGGGTGTTGGACGAGCCGTTCGAGCAAACCCAGCTCAACCAGTATCTGGTCGATATGCTCGACGACCCACAAGCGCGTGCGACCTGGAGTCGCAATGGTCTGGCCTTCGCAGAGACGGCCGACCTCTTTAGCATGCCGCAGTACGCTGCGGACCTGATTCTGGCGGAGCCAAACCGATGAAGTTGATTCTAGCCGAACCCTTCAAGACCCTCTGGAACGGGCGCGATGCGTTCGCCGAGGTCGAGAAGCTGGAAGGCCAGGTGTTCCGCGAACTGGCCGCTCGCCGTACGTTGCGTACGGTGGTCGAGGGCCAGCCTTATTTTGTGAAGATCCACCGTGGGATTGGCTGGGGCGAAATCCTCAAGAACCTGGTCACCGCCAAATTGCCGGTATTGGGCGCGGGCCAGGAGTGGGTGGCGATCCAGCGCTTGCAGGCGCTTGGCGTACCGACCATGACCGCCGTGGCATTCGGTGAAAAAGGCAGCAACCCGGCCGACCAGCACTCGTTCATCATCACCCAGGAACTGACCCCCATCATCAGCCTGGAAGACCTGACCCTGGACTGGGTCAAGCAACCGCCCGTGCCGGCCATCAAGCATGCCTTGACCCTTGAGCTGGCGCGTACCGTCGGCGCGATGCACCGCGGTGGCGTCAACCACCGTGACTGCTACCTGTGCCATTTTCTGCTGCACACCGACCGGCCCATCAGCGTCGATAACCTCAAGCTGTCGGTGATCGACCTGCACCGCGCCCAGGTGCGTGCAACGATCCCCGTGCGCTGGCGCAACAAAGACTTGGCCGGCCTGTATTACTCCGCGTTGGAGATCGGCTTGACCCAGCGCGACAAGCTGCGTTTTCTCAAGGCGTACTTCCAGCAGCCGCTGCGCCAGATCCTGGCGGAGCAAACCGCGCTGCTATCTGCGCTGGAACGCATGGCAGCAAAGCTGTATGCGCGTAAACAACGATACGGGGATGCGATCTGATGGCGGGTTGGAACCTGGAACCTGCCTACGCCGCCCTGGCGGATGACTTTGGAAGCCTGGACGCGGTGTTCGCCCTGCAAGGCGAGCGGCTGACCCGCGACCCGTTGTCGGAAGTGATCCGGGTGGAGCGTGGCGGGGTCAATTATTACGTCAAGCGCTACGTAGGCGCCGGCAAGGGCCTGCGTCGTTACCTGGGCCGGCCACGGGTGAAATCCGAATGGCAGAACCTCAAGCGCTTCGCCAAGTGGGGCATCCCCACCGCCGACGTGGTGGCCTGGGGCCTGGACCGCAAGGGCCTGGCCTATAATCGTGGCGCCATGATCACCCGCGAACTGCCCAAGACCGAAGATCTGTCGGTGCTGGCCGAGCGTCACGATGAGCGCCTCAAAGACCCCCGATGGGTCGATGGCATCAGCCGCCAGCTCGCCGAATACACGCGCACCATGCACGATCACCGCTTCACCCATAACGACTTGAAGTGGCGCAATCTGCTGGTGGACGACCAACGTACCCTGTACCTGATCGACTGCCCCAACGGTGATTTCTGGCGCGGTTTCTGGCTCAAGTACCGCATTACCAAAGACCTGGCCTGCCTGGACAAAGTCGCCAAGTATCACTTGTCGGCCACCCAGCGCCTGCGCTTCTACCTGCAATATCGTCAGCGCGCGCACCTGACCGCGTCGGACAAACAGCGAATTCGCCATGTGGTGAAGTTTTTCGAGGGACGCGAATGAGTGACTTCCTGGCGGCCGAAGACCGCGCTCTGCTTGAGCGCAACGGCCTGGCGACCTTCGACGCGCTGTGGGCCAAGCAACTGGATGCAGTGGACGAGCCGAACACCAGCGGCGACGGTTGGAGCAGCGTGTATCGCCTGGAGCTTGAGGGGCAGGGTTACTACCTCAAGCGCCAGAGCAACTACCTCACGCGCACCTTGCACCGCCCGTTTGGCGAGCCGAGTTTTGCCCGCGAGTTTCGTAACATCAGCCTGTATCGAAAGCTCGGCATACCGGCCCTGCAAGCGGCGTTCTTCGGTGAGCGCAAGGTCAAGGGCGAGCGCCGGGCGATGCTGCTCACCCGTGCGCTGGATGGCTGGAATGACCTGGACTCGTTGCTGGAGCAGTGGTCGCAATTGAGCGCAGCCCAGCACAGTGCGATCCTGTTGGCGTGCGGCAAGCTGGCGCGTCATCTGCACAGCGTCGGGCAGGTGCATGGCTGTTTTTACCCCAAGCACATCTTCCTGCAGCCTGCCGGTGAGGGGTATGCCGCGCAGTTGATCGACCTGGAGAAAACCCGCCCGCTGCTGTTTGGCTGGCGTGACCGGGTCAAGGACCTGGAACCGCTGCTGCGCCGCGCGCCGCAATGGTCGGATGCGCAGGTGCGCCAACTGCTGGCGGCGTACCTTGAGCAGCCCGAGGACAGTGCCTTGGTCGCCACTTGGCACCAGCGCCTGACCGCACGCCGCAGCCACAAGGAGAACCGCTGATGCGCTTATCCGAGCTGAAAACGGCTGGGCGTACCCCCAGCCTGCCGCTGACCCTCGACCTGGCGGATGCCGCCGGCCCTGGGCAATTGCAATTGCTGAGCCTGCTGCGGGTGTTGCCGGGGCAGCGCTACGTGGGCGCCGCCGTGTGGCGTGGACGCCCGGTGCTGGCCAAATTGTTGGTGGGCAGCAAGGCGGCGCGGCATTTTCAGCGTGAGCTCACAGGTGTACGCCTGTTGGCTGAGCAGGGCCTGACCACGCCGTTGCTGCTGGCCGATGGCTTGCAGGACGGCGAGGGTGGCTGGCTGCTGTTTGAATTTATCGAGGGGGCCCAAAGCCTGTCCGACGCTTGGCTCGCCGTCGAAAACCTGCCGCCGTTGGCGGACGAACAAACCGCCGTGCTCGCCGAAGCGCTGGGCGCGATTGCCCAGATGCATGCCAAGGGCCTGTGGCAGGAAGACCTGCACCTGGACAACCTGCTGCGCAAAGACGGCAAGCTGTATTTGATCGATGGCGCCGGCATTCGTGTCGAAGAGGCGGGCAAGCCGCTGTCACGCAATCGAGTACTGGAAAACCTCGGGGTGTTCTTCGCCCAACTGCCCAAGAACCTTGAGCCGTTTACCGAAGAATTGCTGGTGTATTACCTGCTCGCCAACGGCGAACACGCCTTGCCAATGCAAGCCCTGGAAAAGCAGGTGCGTAAAGTCAGTGCCTGGCGCTTGAGAGACTACCTGGACAAGACCGGCCGCGAATGCACGCTGTTCAGTGTGGTGCGCGGCGCTTTTGGCCTGCGTGCGATCCGCCGCGAAGAAGAAGCCGCCATGGTGCCGGTGCTGGAGCAGGCCGATGCGTTGCTCGACCAGGGGCACCTGTACAAGACCGGTGGCGCGGCGAGCGTGGCCAAGGTCGACGTGGCCGGCCGGCCGCTGGTGATCAAGCGTTACAACATCAAGGGCTTTGCCCATTGGCTCAAGCGCTTCTGGCGCCCAAGCCGCGCCTGGCACTCCTGGCGCGAAGGCAACCGCCTGGCCTTCCTGGGTTTTGCCACGCCCAAGCCGCTGGCGGTGCTGGAGAAACGGTTCCTGTGGTTGCGCAGCCGTGCCTACCTGGTCACCGAGTACCTGCCGGGGCCGGACATCATCGAGCGCTTTGCTCCGTATGTGGAAAGCGGCGATGCGCCCGAGAGCGAATTGCAGGCGCTGGACCAGTTGTTTGCCGAGCTGATCCGCGAGCGCATCAGCCATGGGGATTTCAAGGGCCATAACCTGTTCTGGAATGACGGGCGTTGGGCAATGATTGACCTGGATGCCATGTGCCAGCACCGTTCTGTTGCCAGCTTTGCGCCGGCATACGCCAAGGATCGGGCGCGGTTCATGCGCAATTGGCCGCAAGACAGTGCGTTGTATCGAGTGATTGATCAGCGGTTGCCCAAAGAGATCAGTATCGTCAGTTGAAGCGGGCCCTGTGGGAGCGGGCTTGCTCGCGAAAGCGGTGGGTCAGTCAATATTGGTGTTTGCTGGGCCGACGCCTTCGCGAGCAAGCCCGCTCCCACATTTGATCTTCATTGTTTTGAGTAGGGTGTTCGCTTAACTGATCGGTATTGGGGGTCAGAACTGATACTGCGCCCCGGCCCCCGCATACCACGAGCGCCCCGGTGCCGCTTCGTAATAGCGGCCATTGCCATCCCCCACGATCACCGACCCTACGTACTGACGGTCCAGCAGGTTATCCAGGCGCAAGGTCTGGTGAAGGGTCCAGTGCTCGACCTTCTGCTCAAACCGCGCGCGCCAGTTGAAGACGCTGTAGGCCGGTGCGGCGTGTTGCTGGTTGGTGTCTTCTACGTAGACCTTGCTGCGGTACAGGCCTTCGATGGCGGTGCTGACCCAGTCCCGTGGTTTCCAGTTCAGTTCGGCGAACAGGGTGGTTTGTGGCACGCCGGGGAGGTAGTTGCCTTTATCGATGGTGTTGGCGCCGCTGGCAAAATCGCTGTCGTAGGTGGCGTGCAGGCGGGTGTAGGCGAGGCTGGTGCTCCAGTGGTCGCTCAGTTGGCTTTCAACACCTAGTTCGAAGCCGCGGCGCAATGTGCGACCGGCGTTCTGGTAGCTGGTACGGCCACCAATGGATTGCTGCACCACCAGTTCGTCCTCGGTGGTGATCTGGAAAACGGCGGCGTTGATCCGCGTGTTGTTCAGTTGCGCTTTCACACCCATTTCATATTGCGTACTTTCAGACGGCTTCAAGCCGAAGTTGAAGCCCTCGGCGTTGCCCGGTGCATAGGCCAGCTCGGCCTGGGTCGGGGTTTCAAAGCCTTTGCCTGCGCTGACGTAGCCGTGCAGGTCGGGGGTGAACGCATACATCACGCTCATCGACGGTGTGTTTTTCTGGTAGGTCTTGTTGCCGCTGGCGTCGCCATTGCTCAGGAACTGATCGTCAACGTCCATCTGCATCGTGCTGTGGCGCACGCCGGCTTGCAGGGTCCAGCGGTCGAGGGCCCAGTTGGCCTGGATATACGGGTCGAGGCTGCGAGCCGTGTCGATTTCGTCGCGGCGTAGTTGGCCTTTCACGCCGAGGGTGTTGCCGCTGTAGTTCTGATAGCCATGGCGGCTGTCTTCGCTTTGGTCGAAGTCCAGGCCGGTAATGATCATCAGCTCGCCAGGCGCGCTTTCGATGGGCTGCATCCAGCGCACGCTGCCGCCGTAGAACTTACGGTCAAATTGCACCACGCCACCGCCGCGTTCGTTGGCGGGCGTGCCCTTGGGGATCGACAGGTACTGAATCACACTACGGCGTCCGGTATAGGCATTGACCTGCAAGGTCGCGCCACCGAAGTACCGCTCGTAATTCATCCCCAATTGCTGATGATCGATACTTTTGCGCGTGTTGTAGTTCAGCGCATTGGCGCTCACCGAACGCGGGTCGGCCTTGTACGCTGCCCAGGTCTGCCCCAGTGGATCTTGCGTACCGTTCTGCTCCAGGCTGCTGTAGATCAATGCCAGCTTGCTGTCGTCATCGGGCTCGACATTGAGCTTGGCGAAGGTCTGGTCGCGGCGCGCGCTGCTGTGATCGCGGTAGCCGTTGGTGTCCATGCGCGAGGCGTCGAGCACAAACCCGGCGCCATTCGCCGCGCCCTCGGCGCTCAGGTGGTTCTTGTTCAGCCCGTCGCTGCCCACCAGGGTTTCGGCGCCGATGCGCGGCGGGCCTTCGCCGTCGCGGGAGAACATTTGGATAACACCGCCGGCGTTACTGCCATACAGCGTCGCCGCCGGGCCGCGCAACACTTCGATACGCTCGGCGGTGTCGAGGTTGAAGGTGGCGGCCTGGCCCTGACCGTCCGGGGTACTGGCGGGGATGCCATCGGCGACCAGCTTGATGCCGCGCACGCCGAATGCCGAACGGGCGCCGAAGCCGCGGGAAGAAATTTGCAGGTCCTGCGCATAGTTCTGGCGGTTCTGCACCACCAGGCCGGGCACGCGGGATAGGGCTTCGGAGGCGTTGATGCCGAGTTGGCTGTCACTGATCTGTTCGCGGCTGATGCCGTCCACGGAGTAGGGCAAATCAAACGTTGGGCTGGCGCTACGCGAACCGCTGACGACGGTGGGGGCGAGGGTCAGTGGCGAATCATCGCCCTGCACGGTGCTGCTCAAGGCCAGCAGGCCAGGCAGCAAGAGGGAAAAACGAGCGTGCATTTTTTTCATAAGGCAGCCAGAGTCTTGGGCACGCATAGCGAAGGCGCGCAAAAAGTGCGCAAGTTTAAACAGTCAGGCAGGTTTTACCATTTCGGATTTTTCCTACGCAATGCAGCGGCGTCTCTGGGGTGAATGAGCCAATCTCTCGGTGCTAGCGTGGCTGACCGTTTGCGAGGCTAGGATATGACAAGAAAAATAATGGCTGCACTGGGTGTAAGTGTCGCTGCGCTGTTATTAAGCGGCTGTGGAACTGTTAATAGCGTCATGCGTAAAGAGGGCGACACGGCGCGTGAGCTCAGGCTCGCAAAAACCTATTGCCAATCCATTCCCCGCGCTTACAGCGGCGTGGCCTTTGATTTCTGCATGCTGCACGCGGCCCCGGACCCCACCGGGTTCCTCATACCCTTCGTGCTCGTAGATATTGCGGTGTCCGCGGTTGCCGATACGGTGGTTTTGCCCTATACGATTTATCGACAATCGGCCGACGGTAATATCAGCATCTATTGGCGTCCGGGCCGTTCATAAGCCTATGGGTATAAAAGCACCTGCCCAGCTCATCTACTGGGGAAAGGAGTTGTCCGTGAGTCGTGGTTTCAGAATTCTGCTGGTTTCAACCTTGTTATTGGCTTCCGGCTGCGGAACGATCAATACCGTCTTTCGTCCGGATGCCGTGGCCAGCCAGAACCTCAAGGAGTCACGCAGCCACTGCGAAAACGTGCCGCGTATCTACAGTGGGGTGATTTACGGCTTTTGTACCCTCAATGGCGAGCCTGCACCGGACAAAAGCCTGAAGGACCAAAGCCTGCTGGATCGCCAAGGCAATGCCTTCCCGATCATCGCAATTGAATTTGTCGCCTCTGGTGTCATGGACACCCTGATGCTGCCTTATACGATCTACCGCCAGAACAAGGACGGCAGCATCGAGATCTTCCGCTAGCCCCTCTCGGCGCTTGCCGCTAACAGCTTCCCACTGCTTTTAAGCTATAATCCCGCCCTTTAGCTGTTTCCCGCCCGGGCGGGAAGCACACTTTTTTCAGGCGCGATGCGCCTGCATGCAGACTAAAAGAGGCTAGACCCCAGTGGCATTGACGATTCTTGGCCTGTCCGGCGCCCTTAGCCATGATCCTTCCGCAGCCCTGTATATCGACGGCAAGCTGATTGCGGCCGCCGAAGAAGAGCGCTTCGTACGCGACAAACATGCAAAGAACCGCATGCCCTACGAGTCGGCGAAGTTCTGCCTGGAACAGGCCGGCATCAAGCCTTCGGACGTTGATGTGGTGGCGATCCCGTTTGCCCCGATCAGCCTGTTCGGCGAGGCGCGCTGGCACTATGCCAAGCGCTACTGGTACGCCCCGGACCGCGCCCTCGACGCGATCCTGATGGGCAACCGTCGCTACAAGCGCTATCGCAACAAGATCGTCTGGTGCCTGGAGCAACTGGGCTTCGATCCGAAGAAAATCAAGATCGAACCGGTTGAACACCACCTGGCTCACGCCTCCAGCGCCTACCACTGCTCGGGCTTCCAGGAAAAAACCGCGATCCTGGGCATCGATGGCAAGGGCGAGTACGCCACCACCTTCTTCGGCTACGGCGAAAACGGCAAGATCCACAAGATCAAGGAATTCTACGATCCGGACTCCCTCGGCGGCCTGTACGGCGCAATCACCGAGTTCCTCGGTTTCGAGATGCTCGACGGTGAGTTCAAGGTCATGGGCATGGCGCCGTACGGCGATGCCAGCAAATACGACTTCTCGCGCCTGGCCTCCTTTGAGAACGGCGAGTTGGTGATCAACACCGACTACGCCAACGTCATCGGCCTGCGCCGCTACAAAGAGAAGGGCAAGGGTTTCTACTTCTCGCCAAAACTGATCGAGTGGCTGGGGCCGAAACGCGAAGGCGACATCGCCGACGAGCCGTACATCCACTACGCGGCCAGCATGCAGGCGCTGTTCGAAAAACTGGCCTTGCAGATGATCGACCACTACCTGGGCGACATCCTCAAGGACACCGGCAAGCTGGCCTTCGCCGGCGGCTGTGCGCTGAACGTCAAGCTGAACCAGAAAATCATTGCCCGTGACGACGTAAAAGAGCTGTTCGTGCAACCGGCCTCCGGCGATGCCGGTACCGCTGTCGGTGCGGCTGCCTATGTGTCCCATGCCCGTGGCGTACCGGTCGAGAAGATGGAACACGTCTACCTCGGCCCGTCCTACAGCAACGAAGACGTGATTGCCGCGTGCGCCAAGCACGAGAGCAAGCCGAACTGGCGCAAGATCGAAAACATGCCTAAGCGCATTGCCAAGATCATGGTCGACGGCAACCCGGTGGCCTGGTTCCAGGGCCGCATGGAGTTTGGCCCGCGTGCGTTGGGCGGACGTTCGATCATTGGTTGCCCAAGTGCGACCGGCGTTGCAGATCGCATCAACCACCAGATCAAGTTCCGCGAGCGCTGGAGGCCTTTCTGCCCGTCGATGCTCGACACCGTGGCCCCGCAGATGATCAAGGTCGATCACCCGGCGCCGTTCATGACCTTCACCTTTGAAGTCGCCGAAGAATGGAAGACTCGCGTACCGGAAGTGGTGCACGAAGACGGTACTTCCCGGGCCCAGGTGCTCAAGCGCGAATACAACCCGCGCTACTACGACATGATGAAAGAGCTGGAAGTACTGACCGGCAACGGCGTGTCCCTGAACACCTCGCTCAACCGTCGTGGCGAAGCGATGATCTGCTCGCCGACCGACGCGCTGAACATGTTCTTCGGCTCGGACCTGCAGTACCTGATCATGGAAGACATCCTCGTGGTCAAGGACGGCGTAGACCCTTATGACGCCGTGGTTTAAATGCTGAACCGCTTCCAGGGCTGGCGTGAACGTGGCTGGGCGCCTGTCGAGGCCGAGGTTTACGCCCAGGTCTGGCAGCGTTACGGCGGCAGCGTGGCGACCCATCCCCAGGTGATCGAACGCTTGGCCGGCCTGGCGCAGATACCCGTGCGCTACCTGGGCTGGGAACAAGGTGGTGAACTCAAGGGGGCAATCGCCACCTGGGGACGCGACCTGGCGCTGTCCAAGGACGTGCTCAAGCGCAGCGGCAAGAAAGGCCTGTTTGACCTGGGCAACGCCGAGATCATCCTGCCGATTGCCGCCGATGCGCAGGTGCCGTTGCGGCATCGTGCACGCTACCTCTCGGCGCTGAACGAGGGGCGCGTGAGCACCCTCAAGCCCCAGGCCGAGCAGTTGGCTATGGCGCGTACGCCTGAAGACCTGTCGAAGAAGTTTCGCTACAACCAGCGGCGTGAACTGCGCCTGTTGGAAGAGGCGGGTGGCGTGGTACGGGCGGTCAGTGAGTTCTCGAGCGTAGAGCTGGCGGCGATTTATTGCGATTTGTTCCAGCGCCGTTGGGGCTTCCCGGCGGCGGGCGCGGCGCGCCTGGCCGAGGTGCTGGAATTGCTCAAGGAGTTTTTGTTCGGCTCGGTGCTGTTTCTGAACGACGCGCCGATTGCGGTGCAATTGGTGTATCAGGTGCAGTCCAACGAGTGGTTCAGCGCCGAGTATGTCAACGGCGGCGTCGACCCTGAAACCCGCGCCTTCAGCCCCGGCAGCGTGCTGAGTTTTCTCAATACCCAAAGTGCCTGGGAACAGGCGCGGGCGGCGAACAAGTCGCTGCGCTTCTCCTTCGGGCGTTCCGACCGTGAATACAAGGAGCGCTGGTGCAACCCGGTGCCGGTGTTCAGTGTATGAGCCGTAAACAGCAACTGCTCAAGCGTCATCGGCGTAACAAGCGTATTGCGCTGCTGATCGGCGTGCTGGTGCTGGTCGCCACCGGCGTACTGGTTGCCTGGTGGTTGCCGCTGATCCTTGCGGTGCTGCTGTGGGCCGCCCATGAAGCCTGGTTTGCCGATCACCTGTTTTACTCGCCCAAAGACAGCTATGAATATGCCTTTCCGGCCGGCAGCGAACAGCCCGGCTTGCGCCTGGAGGCGGGCCGGCTGCTGCTGGATGCGCCGTTGGCGGCGGATGAAACCCTGATCGTCGGCGTTGAGTTGAAAAGTACCTGGCTGGGGCGTTTCTTCGACCCTGCGGTGGACCTTTTGGGCCTGGCCAGCCCGGACCGGCAAGCCTTCGAACGCGGCGTCGCCGGGCGGCGTTATCTGAACCTGACCGGCGCCGCCGAAGCCTTGGCGGCGGGCAACCTCCAGTTGCGCGGGCGTTTTTGCCGGATCAAGGGGCAGCCGACGCTGTGGCGCTTTCGCCAGCCGGACTATCGCCAGCAACGTGTGATGGTGATCGCGCCCCATGCCGACGATGCCGAACTGGCTGCGTTCAGCCTTTACAGCCAGGCGACTGAAAGCTGGATCGTCACGCTGACGGCTGGTGAAATCGAAGCCGAGCATTATCAGCATATGGGCCTGCCCAAGGCTGAAGCTGCGCGCCTCAAGGGCCGTTTGCGGGCCTGGGACAGCGTCGCGGTGCCGCGCTGGGCGGGCGTACCCGAGGCGCAGTGCGTGCAGTTGGGCTACTTCTGCATGCAGTTGCAAGCCATGCAAGCCGCGCCGGATCAGCCGCAAGCCTCTCGCGAAGCGGATTTGGCCGATACGCGGCTGTTTCGCCAGTTCAATGGTTTTGCCCTGCCTGGCGATGCTGATGGTGCGCCGACCTGGCACAACCTGATCGCCGACCTGCGGGCGCTGCTGCTCAAGGCGCGGCCCCAGGTCATCGTCTTGCCCACGCCGTTGCTGGACCCTCACGCCGACCATATCTGCGCCCACGCGGCAGTGCTGGAAGCCTTGCAGGGGCTGGCGTGGCAGCCCGACACATTGCTCGGCTACGCCAATCACCTGCATGATAACGACCGTTGGCCCATGGGTGATTCCGGCGCTGGCGTGGCGCTGCCGCCGCGTTTCGATGGCGCTGTGGAGCTGGTGCCGTGCAGTTTCGCCCTCGCGTTGAGCCAGCAGCAGGACAAGGCCATGGCCCTGGGCATGATGCACGACCTGCAGCCGCCAGCGCCGTTCAAGCGTCGTGTGCGCCGCTGGTTGCAGCAACTGCTGGCAGGCCGTAGCCCATCGCCCTATGGCGAGAACGAATTCTTTCGCAAGGCCGTGCGCCGTCACGAGCTGTTGTGGGTCCTGAAGCAGGACTGAGAGCCGATTGAAGGCAGGCCGGTATGCGCCTGTCGCCCTTTTTACCGGGCTGCGTGCCCGTAGCCAGATCGCTGCATGGAGAGTTATGAAGCCTCGTTTCAAGGTTTTGCAGTTACAGCCGGACTACAACGTCAAGACCCATGACTTCGCGGACTTGGGTGAGCAAATCGTCAAATCCCTGCCGGCTGAGCGCTTCGAGGTGACCTCTGGATTTCTCAGCGGGCGCCCGCTGCCCGGCCAACCCCTGAGCGTGGCCGAGCACTCGCATTATTTCGAGCTGCCGGAGAAGTCCCTCAAGGGCATTCGCTTTGGCGCCATGTGGCAGATCTACAAGTACTGCCGCGAGCAGAAGTTCGACGTGGTCATCTGTAACCGCTTCAAGTCGGTGAACATGATGCTGTCGCTCAACCGCTGGTTGAAGATCCCGCTGTGCATCGGCATCTCCCACGGTTTTGGCGAGTACGCCCGTGGTTACCGTCGGCGCCAGACCCAGCGCTGGGTCAGCCCGGCGTGGCGCTTTGTCGGTGTGTCCGAGGCGGTCAAGGACTACCTGGTAGACCTCAACTGCGGGTTCACCCGCGAGAACACCACCTACGTCACCAACGCGATCGACATTCCCCAGGCAGAGGCTTTGCAGCTGTCCCGCGAGGACGCGCGCAACGCCCTGGGCCTGCCCATGGATGCACGGATGATCGGCGCACTGGGGCGCCTTGTGCCGATCAAAGGCCATACCCATCTGCTGCAAGCCTTCGCCACGCTCAAGGACAAATACCCTGAGGCGCAGGTGGGCATCATTGGTTCCGGCCGTGCCGAAGCCGACCTGCGCGCCGACATCGAGCGCCTGGGCCTGACCGGCCGTGCGCACTTGCTGGGTTTTCGCGAAGACGGCATGAAGTACGTGCGTGGCTTCGATATCTGGACCATGCCGTCGCTGTTCGAAGGCCTGGGCCTGGCCCTGCTGGAAGGCATGAGCGGCCATCTGCCGGTGATCGCCTCCAACGGCCCGGCGATGCTGCCACTGGTAGAGGGCGCGGGCGGCTTGTCCCACGACCCGGGCAATGTCGAACAACTGGCTGCGGCCCTGGACACTTACCTGGCGTTGAGCGATGAACAATTACGTGCCAAGGGTGAAGAGGTGTTCCGCTATCTGGAGGCCAACCACACCCTCGACGAGTTCAAGCACAAGTACCTGACCCTGATTGAAACCGGTTTGCGTGAAGTAGGTAGAGCATGAATCAGCCACAACCCCTGGTCTCGGTGATCATCGCCTCCTACAACCATGGCCAGTACATCGAACAGAGCATCCTCAGCGTGTTGGGGCAGACCTACCCCAATATCGAGCTGTTGGTGGTCGACGACGGCTCCAAGGATGACAGCGTCGAACGCATCCGGCGTTTGCAGGCCGAGCACGGCTTTGATTTCCAGGTGCAGCAGAACCAAGGGCTCAGCGCCACCTTGAACGGTGCGATTGCTCGCGCCAAGGGCAGCCTGATCGCACCGTTCGGCTCGGATGACATCATGTTGCCGGACCGTATCGCCACCCAGGTGGCGTATATGGACGGCAAGCCGACGGTGGGCATGTGTGCCGGCAATATCGAGCTGATCGACGGTGACGGCAACCTGCACCCGGAGAAGAAGCAGCGTCGCGATGTGCCGTTTCGCCGTCTGGATTTCGACGACCTGTTCCTGGACCGCAAGCCGTTCCCGCCGGCGCCGACCATGCTGATTCGTCGCGAAGTGCTGGAGGAGGTCGGTGGTTTCGATCCGCAGATTCCTCTGGAAGACCTGCTGATCCAGCTGAAGATCACTGCGGCGGGCTATACCATCGACGCCCTTGACGTGGTGATGGCCCAGTATCGCCAGCACGCCAGCAACACGTACAAGAACCACCGCTACATGATCCAGAACATCCTCAAGACCTATGCCAAGTTCAGCGAGCACCCGGCCTATGACGCGGTTCGCTACAACTTCCTGAACTCGATGTTCCTCAAGACCGCCGACCGCGACCGCCCGTTGGCGCGGGAGATTCTCAAGCAGATCCCGTTGAAGTTCTGGGGGCGCAAGACCTTGCGTGGGCTGGTGCGGTTGTATCTGGCACCACTCAAAAACTGAACCGCCACCGCACCCTGTAGGAGCGAGCTTGCTCGCGAAGAACGTCAACGATAACGCGTGCTTCCTGAATAAACGCGGTGCCGGTGAGTTTTTCGCGAGCAAGCTCGCTCCTACAGAGGGTGTTTACAGGGTCTGGACCTGCTCGCGGATTTTCGCGGTGGCGGCGGGGCTTGCCACCGAGGCGTAACCCTTGACCAGTTGTTCGAAGTGCGTTTCGAACAGCCAGTTGCGGTCCTGGGGATAACGCTGCATGTGGCGCAGGTTACGTTGGCGCAACGCGTAACGCAGTGAAGACGGGTAGATACGCAGGTCGGCCACGTCGATCAGGGCGAATTCACCATCGTCCATCAACAACACGTTACCCAAGTGCAGCGAACGGAAGTACACGCCGCACTCGTGCAGTTGCGCCATGAACCGGCCAAAGCGCTCCACCAGTGATTCACGCAGGCTGCTGTCCAGGCTTTGCAACGCCTGGCGCAACGTCAGGCCGGGCAACGGCGTGTAGCGCACTGCGCTGCTGGCGTCGCTCAGGCGGTAGAGCCCGAGGATGTGCGGCGTAGGAATGCCCAGGGTGCGCAAGTGCTCGCTGTTGCTGGCAAAGCGCTCGGAGTACGGGTTGAAGCTGCCGGAGGTGTACCAGCGGCGTGGGCGGAACAGCTTGAGGAAACTGCCGTCCTCCAGGCGCAGGACTTTGGGCCCCAGGCCATCGGCTTCAATCACATGGGCGTTGCTGCACAGCTGTTCAAACGCGGCGGGTTTGAGGTTCTGCACCGGCATGCGCAGCAGACTGCGATGGCGCTGGGCGATGCTCAGGCCGGTGATGATTGCCAGGGGGATCCACAGCAGGAACCAATGCTCCTTAGGGCGTGACAGGATGCCGCCGCCTTCGGTCAGGCCCGCTCCGATGCCGTAGGCCAGCAGTGACGAAGCCAGGATGAATAGCGGCTGTGCGCGTTGCTGCAGGCCTTTATACAAGCCCCAGCCGAGCATGAAGGCCCATGGAATGAAACCGATGATGCCGACGTAATACAGTACGCCGAGGGCAAAGCTGTGGGGTTCGCGCAGTTGATAGCCGTCTGCCAAAGTCAGGAACAACTCGGAGTCGTAACTATGGCCGATCCACGGATGCTCGGCGATAAGCTGCAAAGACATGCTCCACAGTTCCAGGCGGAACGAGCTGCCACGCATAATGATTGATTCAGGATAGAACAGGATCAGCCCGACGATGCCCAAGGCGGTGCCTGCGAGCAGTAGCATTGAGCGGCGGTTACGGCTGACAAAGCTCATCCAAAGTATGGCCAGCGTCAGCGCCACCAGCGGCGTGCGTGAGCCGGTCGCCAGCACCGCAGCGGTCATGATTGCCAGGGCCGGTACGCTGAACCACAGCACGTTGAGACGCTGGGTGGTCATGCAGACGTACAGCCAGTACACCGTGAAAAAACCGAACAGGTGCGAGCTGAGCAGCGGGTTGTCGAGGGCGCCCAGCCCGCCGATCATGCGCATGCCAGGTTGATAGCCCTTGGCGAACGCCACCAGGTTACCCAGGCTCACCACCAGCGCAATCACCGCAGCGCTGAAGAAGATCGGCTTGAACAATTCGTTGCGGTAATGCAGCAGCAATCCGCAGCCACCAAACAGCATGAAGGTATTCAGCGGCCGCTTGAACAGGTCGGTATCGGAACTGGGTTCAGGGCTCCAGAGCAGGCTGGTCAACGCCCAGGCGGAGAACGCCAGAAATGCGATCGCCAGGGGCTCGCGCAGCAGGTCCTTGAACTCCCGAGGGCGCATGCACAACAGAAACAAGGTCGGTACGCTGAACAGGATGTAGACAATGCGGTGCAGTACATTGCGATTGCCGACAAAGAACAGTGCACTCAGGAGCAGCAGCAAGCCAACAGGCAAAATCCATAGGACCAGGAAGTCGAAAACGCGATTTGAGCCATAGGTAAGGCGCTTGGAGTGCATACAGTAAAGCCATTCCAGAAAGAGAAAGCCGACCATTTTAAGCTAGTGGCTAAGTAATGTCGCCGGTAGGATCCAACCGGGCCGCGGCTTACGCCGGGTGCAAGTACAACAGAGAAGCTGTGCTAAAGTCAGCCTCCTTTTTCAAAACGCCGCGTGATATGACCGACTCCAGTCCGAGCGCAAGCCCTTCGAGCTTGAAAATATACTTCCGCCTGCTCAGTTACGTTAAGCCCTATATGGGCTTGTTCGCGTTGAGTATCCTTGGATTTCTGATTTTCGCGTCGACCCAACCGATGCTGGGTTACATCCTCAAGTACTTTGTCGATGGTCTCTCCAATCCGGAAGCTGTGCTGTTCCCGACCGTGCCCTTTTTGCGCGACCTGCAATTGCTGCAGGCGGTGCCGCTGCTGATCATCCTGATCGCGGCCTGGCAAGGCCTGGGCTCTTTCCTGGGCAACTACCTGTTGGCCAAGGTCTCCCTGGGGCTGGTCCACGATTTGCGGGTGCAGTTGTTCAACAACCTGCTGACGCTGCCCAACCGTTATTTCGATAACCATAACTCCGGGCATCTGATTTCCCGCATCACCTTCAACGTGACCATGGTCACGGGTGCCGCGACCGATGCCATCAAGGTGGTGATCCGCGAAGGCATGACGGTAATCTTCCTGTTCGCCTCCTTGCTGTTCATGAACTGGCGCCTCACGTTGGTGATGATCGCGATCCTGCCGTTGATTGCTGTGATGGTCAGTACCGCCAGCAAGAAATTCCGCAAGCAGAGCAAGAAGATCCAGGTGGCCATGGGCGACGTGACCCACGTGGCCTCGGAGACCATCCAGGGCTACCGCGTGGTGCGCAGCTTCGGCGGCGAAGTCTATGAACAGAAGCGCTTTTTCAAGGCCAGCCAGAGCAACACCAACAAGCAACTGCGCATGACCCGCACCGGGGCGATCTACACCCCGGCGCTGCAATTGGTGATCTACTCCGCCATGGCCGTGCTGATGTTCCTGGTGCTGTACCTGCGTGGCGACGCCTCGGCGGGCGACATGGTGGCCTACATCACCCTGGCCGGCTTGTTGCCTAAGCCAATTCGTCAACTCTCGGAGGTCAGCTCGACCATCCAGAAAGGTGTGGCGGGCGCCGAAAGCATCTTCGAACAGTTGGACGAAGACGTTGAGGTCGACCACGGCACTCTCGAACGCGACAAAGTCAGCGGTCGCCTGGAAGTGCGTCACCTGAACTTCACCTACCCTGGCACTGATCGCCATGTGCTCAAGGACATCAGCTTTACCGCCGAGCCTGGGCAGATGATTGCGCTGGTGGGGCGTTCGGGCAGTGGCAAGTCGACCCTGGCCAGCCTGATCCCACGTTTCTACCACCATGAAAGCGGTGAAATCCTGCTCGATGGCATCGAGATCGAGGACTACAAGCTGCTCAACCTGCGCAAGCACATTGCCCAGGTTACCCAGCATGTGACGCTATTCAGCGATACCGTGACCAACAACATCGCCTACGGCGACCTGGCCGGTGCGCCTCGTGCCGACGTTGAAGCGGCGGCGGCGGATGCCAATGCCAAGGACTTCATCGATCAGTTGCCCAAGGGCTTCGATACCCAGGTGGGCGAGAACGGTGTGTTGTTGTCCGGCGGCCAGCGTCAGCGCTTGGCGATTGCCCGTGCATTGCTCAAGAATGCGCCGTTGCTGATTCTCGACGAGGCCACCTCGGCCCTCGATACCGAGTCCGAGCGGCATATCCAGGCGGCACTGGATAAGGTCATGCAAGGCCGCACGACCTTGGTGATTGCGCACCGTTTGTCCACCATCGAGAAGGCTGACCTGATCCTGGTGATGGACGACGGGCGGATTGTCGAGCGTGGTACCCACGGCGAGTTGTTGGCGCAGAACGGCTATTACGCCCGCCTGCATGCCATGGGCCTGGATGCGCCGGTGCAGGCTGATATCACCTGATCCAACAGGTGTACACAGCGCTGCTGTGGGGAGGGGGCTCTCTACCTGACACCCCTCGATCAAACTGTGGGAGCTGGCTTGCCTGCGATGACGGCCTGCCAGCCGACCCATATCTACCTGACACCCCACAATCCCACTGTGGGAGATTCTATGGTTGAGGGGCAACCCTCAACCAACCTTTGGCTGATATTCGCTTTGCCCTTTCAGTAGAGCGAACACCACTCGAGCAAGCTTGCGAGCCAATATTACCAACGCTTGAGTGG